>JAHFUS010000027.1 GCA_023264975.1 Actinomycetes bacterium
TGTCCTTGTCGGCCAGCACCTTGGTGATGGCGGCCGTGAGGGTCGTCTTGCCGTGGTCGATGTGGCCCATCGTGCCGATGTTGAGATGCGGCTTGTCCCGGACGAACTGCTTCTTTGCCAACTGCGAACCCTCACTGCTCGGGAGGCCCTGCGGGCCTGCTGATCGTCTGTTTCCCCGGCGAGGGCCTACGGCCCCGTCGGGCGAGTAGCGGCGGTCGGACTCGAACCGACGACAACACGATTATGAGCCGTGTGCTCTGACCAACTGAGCTACGCCGCCAGGTGTGGCCTCCGACCTGCCGGCCGGCGAGCCCTCTGTGAGAATCGAACTCACGACACCAGCCTTACCATGGCTGTGCTCTGCCGACTGAGCTAAGAGGGCGATGCTGCCCCCGGGCCGGAGCCCGGGTCCGCAGCCTTCCGGCTGCGAGCGGCCATGATAGTTCGCCGTGCCCGGACCCTCGCCCCTCTTTGTCCGGCTGGCGACGCCGGACGACGCCGAGGCGATCCGCGCCATCTACAACCGGGAGGTCACCGGCTCGACGGTCACCTTCGACCTTCGGCCCCGCAGCATCGAGGAGCAACGGAGGTGGCTCGACGCCCACGCCGGCATCCATCCCGCCGTCGTGGCCGTCGACGGCGGGAGGGTGGTCGGGTTCGGTTCCCTGTCCCCCTACCGGGACCGTCCGGCCTACTCGACGACGGTCGAGGACTCGGTGTACGTGGACGCCGCCTGCCGTGGCCGGGGGGCGGGGCGGCTGCTCCTGTCGGAACTGGTGCGCCTGGCCGGGATGCACGGCTTCCACACGGTGGTCGGGCGCATCGTCGGCGGGCACGAGGCGTCCATCGCCATGCACCGGGGCTGCGGGTTCGACCTGGTGGGCACCGAGCGGGAGGTGGGCCGCAAGTTCGGGCGCTGGCTCGACGTCGTGGTGATGCAGCACCTGCTCGGCCCCGACGGCACCACCGCCCCGGTCCCCCGGCCACCGGTGCTCGACGTCCCCGATCCGCCCGCCGGCGCCTGAGCACCCCCTCGCGGCCAACCCTGGCGACCCCGCCGGCCGCCCGCGCTCCAACGCGACCCCTACATCCGTTCTGGCGGAGCCGAGGCCTGGCGGTCGGGCGGCTAGGCGGCGTGCGCGGCGTCGGCCGTGAGGAGCGCCATGAGGCGCTCCTGGGTGGAGCGGAAGGCCGGGTCGTCGACGATCGTCACCCGGTCGCGCGGTCGGGCGATCGGGATGCGGAGGGTCTCCACCACCGAGGGCGACGGCGGGTTGGCCATAACCACGATGCGGTCCGCCAGCAGCACGGCCTCGTCGATGCCGTGGGTCACCATGAGCACGGTCTCGGTCTCGGACTCGTGGGCCCACAGCTCCACCAGTTGCTGCTGGAGGCGGGCCCGGGTGAGGGCGTCAAGGGCACCGAAGGGCTCGTCGAGCAGCAGGAGCCGGGGCCTGACTGCGAAGGCGCGGGCCACGGCCGTGCGCTGCGCCATGCCGCCCGAAATCTGGGCCGGCCGCTTGTCGCGGTGCTCCCACAGGCCGACGGCGGTGAGGTAGCGCTCGACGATCTCGTCGGTGCGCCCCTTGGGCCGGTCGGGGCGGGCCGCCCTGGCCGCCTCCCGCACGTTGGCCAGCAGGCTGAGGCGGGGCAGCAACGAGTAGTTCTGGAACACCATGGCCCGGTCGGGGCCCGGACCGTCGATCACCTTGGCGTCGAGGAGGATCCGCCCCGCGTCCGGCTGCTGGAGTCCGGCGACCAGGTTCAACAGGGTCGACTTCCCGCACCCCGAGTGGCCGATGAGCGAGACGAACTCGCCCTGCTCGACCGTGAGGTCGACGCCTCGCAGGACCTCCTGGTACGGGCCCTTCTTGCGCTGGAAGCCTTTGCGCAGCCCTTCTATGACCAACGTCATCCCGGGCCGCCAATTCGCATGGAACGTCCTCTTGGGCCGCCAATTCGCATGGAACGTCCTCCCGGGCCGTTCATGCCTGCACCTCCTCGAGGGCGACCCGGCGTCCGAGGCGCAGGAAGCCCACGTCCAGGAGCAGGCCGAGTGAGCCGATTATGAGAATGGCGGCGGTGACGGCGGCCATGTCGGCGGTGTTGTAGGACTCCCACACGAACCCGCCGATCCCCGCGCCGCCGGACAACATCTCGACGGCCACGATCACCATCCAGGCGATGCCCATCGACTGGCGCAGGCCGGTGACGACCGACGGGAGCGCGTTGGGCAGCAGGACGTGGCGCAGGTAGGCCATGCGCCCGAACTGGAAGACCAGGGCGACGTTGCGCTGGTCGCGGGGGATGGCGCCGGCGCCGGCGGCCGTGTTGAGCACGGTGGGCCACAGGGCGGTGATGAAGATGACGAAGACAGCCGCCTTGCCCGGGTTCTTGGTGATGATCAGCCAGATTGGGAACCACGCCAGGGGCGACACGGGGCGCAGCAGCTGCACCACCGGATTTCCGGCCTGCCAGCCCCGCTTGGTGGCCCCGATGAACAGACCGAGCGGGATGCCCACCAGCGCCGCCATCGTGAAGCCGGTGAACACCCGCTGGAGCGAGATGAGGACGTGGCGGCCAACGCCCTTGTCGTTGGGGCCGTTGTCGTAGAAGGGGTTCGACAGCAGGTGCCAGAGTTCGCGCAGACCCTCGGCGGGTGACGGCAGGTCGGGGCTCAGCGCCGAGCCCAGCTGCCACAGCGCGCCGAGCACAGCCAGGCCCACGAGGGCCCAGCCCATGGCCCGCAGGCGCTCGACACCGCCACCGCTCGGACGGCGGATCGCCGAAAGCGCAGTCGGTTCGCGGAGGACGTCGGGTGGAGTCGCCTGCTCGGTGTCGAGAGGCGCGCCGGTGGTGATCGTCACCTGCGCTTCACCTCCTCCTCGGGTTTGGCGGGGTCGAAGGTGACCCCGTCCAGCTTCACCTCGAACGGCGACATGTCGTCGTCCGGGACGTCGATCTTCTCGGCCGCGGCGACGTTCTCGTAGACGTCCTTGAGGATGATCGAGTCGGCCAGCTGCATGTACGGCGGGGCCTCCTTGAGCAGCCCGAACCGCTGGTACTGGGCCATGAACCACACAGCGTGGGCCCGCCGGGGAGCGTTGGTCCTGCCGTCGCGGAAGAACACCATCTGGTCACCCTTGTACGTCCTTTGCGGCAACCCGGCGCCGAGGTCGTAGGTGCCGGCGAGGCGGCCGGCGATGTCGGCCGCCGGCGCGTTCACGTAGTTCGGCCCTCCCAGGACTTCAGCGGCCTTGGGGCGGTTGGCGAAGTCGTCCAGCCACTTGCTCGCCTGCAGGATCGCTCCCATCAGGTCCTTGAGCACGTCCGGTTGCTCGGTGGCGAACTTCTCGCTGACCACCAGCGCCTTCTCGGGGTGGTTCAACCAGAGGTCCTGGGTGGTGAGGTGGGTGAACCCGATCCCCTGCTGCACGGCCACCGCGTTCCAGGGCTCGCCCACGCAGTACCCGTCCATGGCCCCGGCCTTCATGTTGGCCACCATCTGGGGCGGGGGGATCGCGATGATCTTGATCTTCGACGTGTCGGCCTTCGTCGCCTTGAGCCAGTACCGCAGCCACGTGTCGTGGGTGCCTCCCGGGTAGGTCATGGCCAGGGTGGGCTCCTTGGACTCGAGCGCCGCCTTGGCCCTCGCCAGGTCGCCGTAGCCGACGGAGGCGAAGTCCTTGTTCAAGGTGATGGCCTGGCCGTTGTTGTTGAGCATCATGGCGATCTTGAGCGCCGTGCCCTGCCCGCTGACCCCTGTGGCTACCGAGTACGGCATGCTCGACAAGCAGTGGGCGCCGTCGAGGCCGTTGTTGAGCAGGTTGTCCCGCGTGGCGGGCCACGAGGCCTGCTTCTCGATCGTCACGTCGAGGTCGCGCTCGGTGAAGTACCCGAGTTCCTTGGCCATCACGATCGACGCGCAGTCGGTGAGGGCGATGAAGCCGAGCTTCACCTTCCTCGGCGCCACGGAAGAGCGTGCGGTCGTGGCCGCCGGGCCGCTGGCCGTCGTATCAGTCGTGGCCGACTTGGAGTCGTCCTTTCCGCAGGCGGCCAGGAGGCCGGCAAGGCTCGGCGCGATGACGGCAGCGCCACCCGCTTTTAAAAAGTCCCGTCGGTGCATGACCTGAAGCTAGAGAGGCCCGGTCACCGGTCCGTTTCCCGCCGGTTCCCGCCCTGTGACCATCCCCGCGCTTTCGAGTACAGGTGCAGGTGCGTGCCCGGAAACATCTTTACGACTTCTTCCCGATCGACCGCCCCATGGAACGGGTCAACCCCGGTCAGGCCAACTCGACCCACCCGTACGTGCTGCAGAGGCCGGCCATGTTGATGAGGATGAAGGCGGCGATGATGACGAACACGAGCCGGCGGCGCCACCCGCGCACCAGGCGGCCGCCGGCCGCCGGCGCCGGCATGTACCAGCCGGGGAACGGTGGAGGGTCGCCCGGCGGAACAAGGTCCCAAAAGCACACGGCATCGTCGCCCACGACCGTGTCGGGGTCGGCCGACATCGCCAGGCCGGCCAACTCATCGTCGGCCACCGCCATCGGCTCGACGGCGGGCGGTGTTTCCACGTGAACGACGGTACAAGGGTGCGGGCCGTTACGGGTGACGACCCGTGCTTCGAAGGGGCGGAGGATCGCCGGCGCCCCGGGGAGGACCTCCTTCCCCGCGCTGCACCCGTCCACGCACGGTGTGCGCCGGCGGCCGCTCGGTCCGAAGGGATCCAGGACGTCTCGTGCGTCGACTCACCCCTTGCGCAACCCCTCCCGGGCCCCGGGAGGGGGTCTTCGCACCTGGTTCCACTGGTGGACCGGGGAGGATTTGAACCTCCGTAGGCTGTGCCGGCAGATTTACAGTCTGCTCCCTTTGGCCGCTCGGGCACCGATCCCTGTGGGTGGATGAGGATAGCGTTCAGCCGTGCCCACCTTCGATGTCGTTTCCGAGGTGGACATGCAAGAGGTCCGCAACGCGGTCGATCAGGCCGGCCGCGAGCTCACCACCCGGTTCGACTTCAAGGACACCGGGTCGAGCGTGGAGCTGTCCGGTCAGGAGCTGCGGCTGGAGTCCGCCACCGAGGACCGCCTGCGGGCGGTCCTGCAGGTGGTGGAGGAGAAGCTGGTGAAGCGGAGCGTCTCGCTGAAGGCGCTCGACCGCGGCAAGCCCGAGGAGGGGTCGCGGGGCGCCATGCGCCAGACGGTCACCCTCAACGCCGGCATCTCGTCGGACAACGCCCGCAAGCTCAACAAGTTCATCAAGGAGCTCGGACTCAAGGGCGTGTCGTCACAGACCCAGGGCGAGCAACTGCGGGTGTCGGGGAAGAAGCGGGACGACCTCCAGGCCGTCATCGCCGCCCTCAAGGCCGGGGACTTCGGCATCCCGCTGCAATTCAGCAACTTCCGCGACTGAGCGCCCTTCCGCCCCGGGTCAGGCTAGGAGTCGTTCTCCGCGGTGGGGAGCAGGCTCGACGGGGTCAGCGGGGCCAGGATGGCGGCGGCGCGGGCCACCGCGTCGGCCTGCTCCTGGAGCAGGGCCTGCTGACGGCGTGACGCCCGCGACCAGTTGAACTCGGTGGCCGCCACCATGGCTTCCGCCTCGGCCAGGCGGAGCGCGCCCCCTGACGGGTTCACGGACGACGCCCACAGCAGCTGGCCGGCCGGCGGGCCCGCCGGTCCCGGGAAGGGCCCGGCCCGGCCGTCGGCCAGGCGCCGGGTGATGCCGGTGGCCACTAGGGCACGGGGGCGGCTCTCCAGCGCGGCCACCAGTTGCGGAACGGCAGCCAGCGCGTCACGGAGCCACTGGTCGAGCGTGGCCTTCGGATCGGCGGCCGGCAGCACGGTGCCCACCGGTACGGGCCGGGCCACGTAGGTGACGGTGCGGCTCTTTCCCTTCCCGCTGGTGACCGCCCGCGCCGGAGCCGGATGGATCTCGAAGTGGACGTGCGGGCTCCCACCTTTGGCGTTGCCCGAGTCGCCCACGTAGCCCACCACCTCGCCGAGCGAGACCTCCTGCCCCTGCCGCTGGCCGGCGAAGGCACTGAGGTGGGCCAGGTAGTAGTAGGTGCCGTCGACCTGGTACACGTACGCGGCCAGCCCGCCCGAGCCGCCCTGGGCCAACTTCAGGGTGCCCTCGGCGGGGGCGCGCACCGGCGTGCCGGTGACGGCGAAGATGTCGGTGCCCTGGTGGAAGTGGAACTCGGGCGTGTACCGGGGGAACAGCCAGTCGTGGCTGAACCGGGCGACGCCGGCCACCGGGAAGCGGCCGAACCCGGCGCTGATCGCCTCCTCGCGCGACATGCCGAGCTGCTCGAGGGGCGCGAGGGCGGTCAGGAGGCGCTCCGTGCCGTTGGGCGCAGACCGGCGCACCGAGTTGATCACCCGGCGGATGTCGGAAGGGACCTCGCCCGGCGACGGCGACTCCACGCCGTCGCCCACCTCGGGCGTCGGGCCCGGGGCGGTCGACGGCGTCGTCGTCGGCAGCGACGCCGTGTCGGGCGGCGCAGTGGCCGGGGGGGTGGTCTCGAGCGGCCCGGCGTCGGTCGTCGCGGTGGTCTCCGCCTCCGGCGTCGACGCGGGCGGCGGGTCCGCCGTGGTCGTACTGGTCGCGGCGGCCTGGCCCCGGGCCGGGACACCGGACGAACCCATCGTCATCGCCAGTGCCACGGCGGCAGCCGCCGCCGCGACGGTCCTCGATGGGATCAGCTTCGACCGGTTGCCGGACGCGCCGGCGGCTAGGTGCGCCATTCCCCGGCCCGCAGGCGGGCGGCTCGCTCGGCTGTGGGCGGGTGGGTGGTGAACATGTTGGCGAACTGGACCCGCTTGGCGACCGCCTCGTTGGTGAGCGGGTTGATGATGTATGCCTGGGCCTGGGCAGGCTTCACGTCCATGGGGATCCGCTTGGCGTATGCCTCGATGGATTCAAGGGCACGGGCCAGTGGTTCGCCGTCGCCGACGAGACGGGCGCCCGAGCGGTCGGCCTCGAACTCGCGGCTGCGGCTGAGCGCCATCTGGAGGAGGCCGGCGGCCATCGGCGCCAGCAGGGCGGTGAGGAGAAGGGCGATGGGGTTCGGACCGTCGTCGTCACCGCCCCGCCCGCCGCCGAACATGGCGCCCCACATGGCCATGTTGGCCATGAAGCTGATACCCGTGGCCACCGCTGCGGCCACCGAGCCGATGAGGATGTCACGGTTGCCGACGTGGCTGATCTCGTGGGCAAGCACGCCGCGAAGCTCGTCACCCCAGCCGAGCCGCTCGACGATGCCCTGGGTGACGGCAACTGCGGCGTGGTCGGGATTGCGCCCGGTGGCGAAGGCGTTGGGCTGAGGGTCCGGGGTCATGTAGAGCTTCGGCATGGGCATGCCTGCCCGTGCGCTGAGGTCGCGGACCATGGCGTAGTACTGGGGTACCTCGGCCTCGCTGACGGGAACGGCGCGTGCGGCCTTGATCGCGAGCCGGTCGGAGTTCCAGTACGACCAGCCCACGAAGCCGACGCCGAGCACAAGGCCGATCACGGCGCCGCCGCGGCCGAAGATCGACCCGACGGCCACCAGCAGCCCGCCGATGCCGGCGAGGAGGACGGAGGTCTTGAACGTGTTCTTGTTCATGTCACTCCATGGAACGTCGCCGGGCGGTCCACTGTTCCTGGATGGTGGGCCCGGCGACCGTCAGTCGTAGTACCCGGAGTGGATGTACACACACGGCACGCCTTCCTCCCGGAACATTGTGAGGTTGCGCCTGTCGTCCTCGAACCCCAACCGCAGGTCGAAGCCCACCGTGCGGAGCTCGGACACTGTCGTGCGCTTGAAGTCGCGGGCGGCGGTGTAGTCGCCGTAGTCCCGCATGATGAGCAGGTCCCATCGCAGGTCGAACCGCTCCAGCCACGTCCGGGTCTGTGGCTGAACCCGCACGGGCCGGCCGGTGAGCAACACGATCTGCAGCTCCGGGTCGAGCAGGGCGAGCAGGCAGGCGACGTCCTCGATGAGCGGGTCGTCGCCGCAGGCGTCGAAGAAGCCCTCCCAGTCCTGGCGCCCGGGCTCCAGGTAGTGCTGCCGGCTGGCCGCGTCGGCCAGCACCCCGTCGAGGTCGAACACGACGGCCGCTCCGGGGCCCACCGGGGCGTTTCGCCAGCACCAGTGGTCGGGAAGCCGCCATTCCGGGCCGGGCAGATCAATCCTCCGTCGGCGCTGATGCGGCCCGGCGCTTGATCTCCTCGACCACCGATGCGTCGGCGAGGGTGGTCGTGTCACCCAGCGAGCGGCCCTCGGCCACGTCACGGAGGAGGCGGCGCATGATCTTGCCGCTGCGGGTCTTGGGCAGGTCGTCGGTGAACACGATGGTCTTGGGCCGGGCGATGGCCCCGATGCGCGTGGCCACGTGCTTGCGCAGCAACTGACCGTGCTCGTCGCTCGACTCGAAGTCGCCCCGGAGGGTGACGAAGGCGATGATGCCCTGTCCGGTGGTTGCGTCGGCGGCGCCGACCACCGCCGCCTCGGCCACCGAATGATGGTCGACGAGCGCCGACTCCACCTCGGTGGTGGAAATGCGGTGCCCAGAGACGTTCATCACGTCGTCCACCCGGCCGAGCAGCCAGTAGTAGCCGTCGTCGTCGATGCGGGCGCCGTCGCCGGCGAAGTACCGGCCGGGAAAGCGGCTCCAGTAGGTCTCCCGGTACCGCTCCGGATCGCCGTAGATGCCGCGCAGCATCGACGGCCAAGGCCGGGTGAGAGTGAGGTACCCGCCGCCCCGCTCCACCGGTTTTCCCTGGTCGTCGACCACTTCGGCCTCCACGCCCGGCAGGGGGAACGTGGCCGAGCCCGGCTTGAGGGCGGTGGCGCCCGGCAGGGGCGAGATCATGATGGCGCCCGTCTCGGTCTGCCACCACGTGTCCACCACCGGGCAGCGTCCGCCGCCGATGTGCTCCCAGTACCAGGTCCACGCCTCGGGGTTGATGGGCTCCCCCACCGACCCGAGCAGGCGCAGCGACGAGAGGTCGTGCTTGGCCGGCTCCTGTCCCCCCCACTTCATGAACGTGCGGATGGCGGTGGGCGCCGTGTAGAGGATGGTGACGCCGTAGCGCTCGATGATGTCCCACCAGCGGTCCCGGGCCGGGAAGTCGGGCGTGCCCTCGTAGAGCACACCCGTGCAGCCGTTGGCCAGCGGCCCGTAGACGATGTAGCTGTGCCCGGTGACCCAGCCGATATCGGCCGCGCACCAGTACACGTCGGTGTCCGGCTTGATGTCGAACACGTACTTATGAGTGAACGCGACCTGGGTTAGGTAGCCGCCCGTTGTGTGCATGATGCCCTTGGGCCGGGCCGTCGTTCCCGATGTGTAGAGCAGGTAGAGCAGGTCCTCGGCGTCCATCCGCTCGGGTTCGCACTCGACCGCCACGCCCTCCATAAGGTCGTGCCACCAGTGGTCGCGACCTTCCTTCATGTCGACGCCGTGGTCGGTGCGGCGCACCACGACCACGTGCTCGATGGTGGGCGCCTGGTCGGCCGCCGCGTCGGCGCTCGCCTTGAGCGGGACCACCGCACCGCGGCGCCATCCGCCGTCGGCAGTGACGAGCACCTTGGCCGCCGCATCGTCGATCCGGTCCCGCAGGGCGTCGGCCGAGAACCCGCCGAACACCACCGAGTGGGCAGCTCCGATACGGGTGCACGCGAGCATCGCCACCGGGAGCTCGGGGACCATGGGCATGTAGATCGCCACCCGGTCACCCCGTTGCACGCCGAGCGACCTCAACACGTTGGCGAAGCGCTGCACCTCGTCGAGCAGGCCGGCGTAGGTGATGGTGCGGGTGTCGCCCGGCTCGCCCTCCCAGTGGAACGCCACCTTGTCGCCCTTGCCCGCGGCGACGTGGCGGTCGAGGCAGTTGTACGACACGTTGAGCTGGCCACCGCCGAACCACCGGGCGAACGGCAGGTCCCACTCGAGCAGGGTGTCCCACTCCTCGAACCAGTCGAGGGCAAGCGCCTGGGTGGCCCAAAAGCCCGTCCAGTCCTCGCTCGCCTGGTCGTACATCGACTGGTCCCGGACGAGGGCGTCCTTCTTGAAGTCGTCCGGCGGCAGGAGCGTGCGACCCTCCAGGGAGAAGGACTCGATCGCCTGCCGTGGTTCGTCCGCCATGCCTTGAACCCCCCTCGACGTGTCGCCTGACCGGGCCTTTGGCCGGAGCGGCCCGAGCCTACCCAGGGACGTCGGCCGTCAGCCTGGCAGGTCGCGCAGATCGACGACCGACCCGTTGGCCAGACCCGCATCGAGCAGGGCCCACATCCTGGTGGCCACGTCGACCGGGTCGGAGAGCTCGCCGCCCTCATGGAGGTCGACGAACTTCTGACGTTGCGGGAAGGCGTCCGCGGACGTCTCCCGGATCATGCGCTGCATGGCCGTGTCGACGGTGCCGGGCGCCACTGCCACCACCTGCACGCCGCCCCGCTCGTTCTGCTCGGCGCCGGCGGTGCGCACCCACCGGTCGACGGCCGCCTTGGCCGCCCCGTACGACGACCAGCCGCGGTAGACATTGTTCGCGGCACCGGAGGTCATCAGCACGAGGTGACGCCTGCCGGGGCGGCCCGAGGCGGCGGCGAGGAAGGCCTGCCCGAGCACCTGGGGCGACGCCGCGTTCAGGAGGACGTTGCGCTGGTAGGCGTCCGACTCGACCTCGGCGGCAAAGCCCACCGGGTCGATGGTGCCGGCGGCGTGGACGAACACGACTCGGTCGCCGGCGAAGGCGGCGAGCTCCTGGGCGAACGACACGGCCACCGCCTCCCACGACGCCGGGTCGGCCAGGTCGGCCTCCAAGTGCTCGAGGCCGGGCGCGCCTCGCCGGCTGATGTCGATCACCCGGGCGCCGGCCCACGGGACGCACGCGGCCAGGGCGGCGCCGATGCCGCTCGATGCGCCGGAGATCCAGACGAGTGCGTTCTGGGTATCGGTCACGGCGCGGGATCGTACCCGCCGGTCGCGCGGTCCAGGCGCCGGCGGCCCTCTCTTCTCATCCACCCACACCTGGTCTGGGTCAGTTCACAATGAACCGATCACCCACTCCAGGACCCGGAACCCGCCGAGGCCGGCGGGGTCGAGCAGGGCGGCCGCTTCCCCGATGCGGCTCTTGTGGCGCAGCGCTGCTAGGTCGCCTTTGGCGGCGCCCGCCTGCCAGCCGGCGCGGGCGGCGGCGGCCAGCTCCTCGATGCCGTGGGCGGCGAGGAAGGCGGCCTGCGAGCCGTCGCAATCGGGGACCCGGGAATGGGCCAGCTGGTCGACCGCCACCTCGCAGGTGACGTCCTGGCCGCCGGGATCGTCGAGCGGGTGGCCGCCGCGGCTGTGACCCCGGTACGTGCGCACCCAGTCCAGCCAGGGTCGGGCGGCGAGCGAGGCGGAGGCGTCGGCGTAGTCGACCACCACGAGACGACCGCGCTCGAGGGCGGACACGGCGCCCCGGAGCCACCGTGCCGCCTCGTGCTGAAGGGGGACCCGACCGCCTTCGGGCGCGGCGGGTGCGAGGCGCTCAGCCTCGGTGGCCAGGTCGGGGGCGGCCGGGACGAGCACCTCCTCGGCGCCGCCGACGCCCCAGCCGACCCGCACCTCCGACCACGCGTGGCCCCGGCGTTCGACCAGGACGAAGGGCAGGTTGTCCAACAGCTCGTTGGCCAACACCACGCCGGTGAAGCGCTGCCCCGGGAAGCCGGCCAGCGACGTGGCCAGCTGGCCCGACCCATGCGCCGCCTCGCCGTCCTCGTCGCCGGCGCCGGCCGGTCCCAGCACGAGTGACGGGAGCTCGAGAGGCAGGCGGGCGGCCTGACGCTCCCGCAACGCGCCGGACCGCTCCACCAGCACGTAGCGCAGCGCCGGTCCGCACTCCGGTGCAGCCGCCAGTACGTCGCGCGCCAGCGTGCCGGTGCCGGCTCCGGCCTCAACCACGATGTACGGGTCGGGACGGCCGAGGCCCTCCCACCACTCGTCGAGCGCACGGGCGACCACGGCGCCGAACAGCGGGCCCACTTCGGGGCTGGTGAGGAAATGCCCCTCCCTGCCGGCGCCGGTGCCTGCCCCGAAGAACCCGCCGTCGGGGTCGTACAGCGCCAGTTCGAGGTAGTCGGCGAACGAGACCGGCCCGGCCCGGGTGACCCGCTCCCGCAGGCGCGCCGCGGGGCCCGCCGCGCCCGGACCTGCTATCTCGACGCCAGGTGGGCGAGGTCGCCCAGGCGGGCGACGGCCTGCGGGTATACACCGATGACCACGACGGCCAAGGCGGTGAGCCCGAGGGCGGCGGCCAGCGGGGCGGGCACCCCGATGGGCGAGCGGTCCTCGTCGGGCACCGGCTTCATCCACATCTCCTTGGCGATGGAGGCGTAGTAGAAGAGCGCGATCACCGAGTTCACGCCGGCGATCACCGCCAGCAGCACGGCGGTGGGCGTGCCGGCGTCGAGGGCCGACTGGAAGATGAGCAGCTTGGCGAACCAGCCCCCGAGGGGCGGGATGCCGGCGAGGGAGAACATGAAGACCGTCATCAGCACGGTGAGGCCCGGCGCGTAGTTGAACAGCCCGCCGTACGAGGCGATCTCGCCTGACCGCGTCTTGCGGGCCACCGCCATGATGATGGAGAAGGCGCCGAGGTTCATGGCCGCGTAGATGATGAGGTAGACGATCATCGCCGTCTGTGCCGTGCCTGCGGCCGCCGGGCTGTCACCCGACACGGCGAACGGCACCAGGATGTAGCCGGCCTGGGCCACCGACGAATAGGCCAGCATGCGAACGATGTTCGTCTGGCGCAGGGCGACGAGGTTCCCGACGGTCATGGTGAGGGCGGCCAACACCCAGAACAGCGGGCCCCACACCTCCTCCCGGCCGAAGAAACCCACGAAAATCAGCTGCATGAGGGCCACGAAGCCACCCGTCTTGGAGGCGACGGACAAGAAGGCGGTGACGGGGGTGGGCGCGCCCTCGTAGGTGTCGGGTGCCCAGAAGTGGAACGGCACGGCCGAGACCTTGAAGGCGAAGCCGACGACGATGAGGAAGATCCCGAGGGTGACCAACGGCTGGTCGCCGACCGCGCCCGCGACCTGCCGGCCGATTTCGCTCAGCACAGTCGACCCGGTGGCGCCGAACACCAGCGACATGCCGTAGAGCATGACGGCCGATGCCAGCACCCCGAGCAGGTAGTACTTCAGCGCCGCCTCGTTGCTCTTGAGGTCCCGCTTGCGCCACCCGGCCAGCATGTAGGCGGGGATGGACAGGAGCTCGAGGGCGACGAAGATCGTGATGAGGTCGCGCGCCGACGACATGACCACCATGCCGAGGATGGACGACAGGAGAAGGAACGAATACTCGCCCTCGTAGTAGTCGCCCTCCTCGATGTATCGGGTGGACATGAGCAGCACGACGTAGCCGATGGCGAGGAACAGGCCCTTGAACACCAGGGCGAAGTTGTCCACCACGTAGGCGCCGCCGAACATCGACCGGTCGGCGCCGTCGACGGCCAGGGCGATGACGGGGATGATGCTGACGAGGACGCCCACCCCGGCCAGCTGGGTGACTAGGTACTTGTGCGTCTCGTCGACGACCAGGTCGATCAGCAGCACGAACACGAGGACGCCGGTAAGGACGATCTCGGGCGACAGCGCCGCGTAGTCGAGGTTCGGCGCCTTGAAGCCGGCGGCGGCGAGGAGCAGACCGCCCACCTACGGTCCGCCCACAGCACGGAAGGCGGCGGTGACCGTCTGCACAGCCTCGTCGGTGACGCCGAACAGGAAACGGGGGTACACGCCGAGCACGAAGATCAGCGCAAGCATGGGCGCCCACGCCAGCCATTCCGGCCCGTGCACGTCGTGGATGTGCTCCTTGGCGAACTCCTCCTTCGGCGTGCCGAAGGCGGTGCGCTGGTACATCCACAGCAGGTAGCCGGCGGCGAACACGGTGCCCACGGAGGCCACCACCATGTAGAAGCGGAACAGCGGCTCCGACAGGCCGGCAGCCGGCTGGTAAGCGGAGAGGATGGCCGGGAACTCGCCCCAGAAGCCGGCCAGGCCCGGCAGTCCCAGCGAGGCCATGGCGCAGAAGCCGAGGATCCAGCCGAGCTTGGGCGCCTGCACGAGCAAGCCGCCGAGGCGGGCCAGCTCACGGGTTCCGAACCGCTCCTGGATCGAGCCGGCGCAGAAGAACAGCATGCCCGTGATGAGGCCGTGGGCCACCATTCCGAACACGGCGGCGTTGATGCCGAAGTCGGTGAGGGTGGCAATGCCGAGCATCACGAAGCCCATGTGGGCCACAGAGGAGAAGGCGATCAGCCGCTTCATGTCCTTCTGGGCCAGGCATCCGAGGGCGCCGTAGATGATGCCCACCACGGCCAGCCCGCCGATGATCGGGGCCCACGTGATGGCCGCTTCGGGGAGGATCGGGATGGCGATGCGTATGAAGCCGTAGGTCCCCAGCTTCAGCAGCACGGCGGCCAGGATCACCGATCCCACGGTGGGCGCCTCGGTGTGGGCGTCCGGCAGCCAGGTGTGGAACGGGAACATGGGCACCTTGATGGCGAAGCCCATGAACAGGCCGCCGAAGATCCACAACTGGGTGTTGTGCGGGATGTTGCCGGCCTGCTCGATGAGGGTCGGAATGTCGAAGGTGTTGCCCGCCTTGAAGAACAGGGCGAGGAACCCCAGGATCATAAGGGCCGACCCGAACAGGGTGAAGAGGAAGAACTTGATCGATGCGTACTGGCGGTTGGGCCCGCCCCACACCCCGATCATGAAGTACATGGGCAGCAGGACCAGCTCGAAGAAGACGAAGAACAGGATCAGGTCCTGGGCCACGAACGTGCCGTTCATGCCCACCTCGAGCACGAGCATCAGCATGAGGAATGCCTTGGGGTTGTGCGGCTCGGGGAAGTGGTCCCACGAGTAGATGACGCACAGGATGCTGATGAACATCGACAGCACCAGGAGCGGCAGCGAGATGCCGTCGATACCCACGTGGTAGTTGCTGCCGATGGCGTCGATCCAGGTCTTCTTGCCCGGGTCGAATTGCAGGACGCCCTTGGCCCCGTAGTCGAAGTTGAGCAGGATCCCCACGCCCACCGCGGCGGTGACGATGGTGGTGACGAGCGCCACCGTCTTGATGAGCTGCTCCTGGGCGCGTGGCACGAACGCCAGCACCACGATGCCCACGACGGGCAGGAATGTCGCCAGGGTGAGAGCCCACGAGTCGAACCAGTCCAACGGAATCTCCTAGACGAAGAGGACGAGGGCGCCGCCCATGAGCACAACGGCGCCGAAGAGGAAGGCGGCGTACTGCTGCACGCGCCCGGTCTGCAGGACACGGAGGGCGCTGCCGCCCTCCTCGGCACCGGCTCCGGCGCCATTGACCAGGCCGTCGACCAGCTTCTGGTCGAGGACGCTGTAGGTGAAGTTGGCCACCGCCTTCGAGACGGCGGCCGTGCCGTTGAGGACGCCGTCGATGATGTTCTGGTTGACCCAGTACGTGGCGCGGGCGACGGGGCCCTTGAGGCCGCCGACGACCATGTCGGTGTAGAGCCGGTCGAGGTAGTACTTGTTCTCGAGGATCTTGTAGCCGGTGAGCGCTGCCTGGTTGCGCTGGGTGAGGCGGTGGGGACCGAGGTTGCGGACGTAATAGGCGAACCCGGTGGCGATGCCGAGCACACCCATGAGCGTGCCGACAACGGCCAGCCCGATCGAGAACTCGTGATGGGCCACGCCGGCCGCGAGGACGGTGGTGTTCTCCGTCCACTTCGAGAACAGTTCGATGCCCGGGGCGTTCAGGAAGCCGGCGAGGATCGAGAACCCGGCGAGGACCACGAGGGGTCCCGTGATGGCCTTCGGTGACTCGTGAGGGTGGCCGTGACCCCGGAACTCACCGAAGAAGGTGAGGTACACGCAGCGCGTCATGTAACACGCGGTCATGAAGGCGCCGATCAGCCCGATCACCAGGAAGATCGGGTACCCGTTGCCCGACGCGCCGACCAGGATCTCGTCCTTCGACCAGAAACCGGCGAGCGGCGGGACGCCGGCCAAGGCCACGCTGCCGATGAGGAAGGTCCAGAACGTGACTGGCATCGTCTTTTTGAGCCCGCCCATGCCCTTCTTCATGTCGAAGCTGTGGACCGAGTGGCTCACCGAGCCGGCGCCCAGGAACAGCAGGCCCTTGAAGAAGGCGTGGGTGAAGAGGTGGAAGATGCCCGCCGTCCACGCGCCGACGCCGAGCGCCATCACCATGTAGCCCAGCTGGCTCACGGTGGAGTACGCCAGCACCTTCTTGATGTCGTTCTGCACGAACGCGAGGAGGGCGGCGATGATCACCGTGACGCCCCCGATGAGCGCCACAGGGTTGATGCCGCCATCGCCGATGTGGAACCCGGCCCAGAACACGCCGTAGAGGCGGGCGATCAGGTAGACGCCGGCCACCACCATGGTCGCGGCGTGGATGAGCGCGGACACCGGCGTGGGACCGGCCATGGCGTCGGGCAGCCAGGTGTGGAGGGGGAACTGGGCACTCTTGCCCACCACCGCGCAGAGCAGGGCGGCGGCTGCCGCCACCAGCACCCCGCTGCTGATGGTGCCGCTCAGCGCCGTCTGGTTGATGGTCTCGGTATCGAAGGTGTGGCCGGCGGCGAAGAACAGGATCGAGATGCCGACAAGCAACCCGATGTCGCCGGTGCGGGTGGTGAAGAAGGCCTTGAGGGCGGCGTCGGAGTTGTTCTTCTCCTCCCACCAGTGCCCGATCAGCATGAACGAGCAGAGGCCCATCATCTCCCAACCGAACAACAGCTGGAGGGTGTTGCTGGACGTGACCATCACCAGCATGCCGGCGGTGAACAGGCTGAGGGCGGCGAAGAAGTGGGTGTAGCGACGGTCGTCGTGCATGTAGTTCGTGGAGAAGATGTGCACCAGCAGGGAGATCATGGAAACGACGAAGACGAGCATCACGGACAGCCCGTCCATGCGGGTGCCGGCCTTGATCTCGACGCCGCCGGTCTCGAACCAGACGACCTCGCGGACCTCCGCCTTCCGGATGGGCTCGACCTCGTGCTCCCCCTCGGCGGCGGGTTCCCCGTCGGCGGGGTGCTCCTCGTCGGTGGCGGCCTCGGTTGACGCCTGCTCGGCGGCGTGCGCTCCCTCGACCGCGGCCGCCTCGGCGTGGCCCGTCGGCGGGAGGTAGTCGGCCGGGCGGCTGATCCACTGCGCGGCGCAGATGGCGGAGAGCACGAACGCGCCACCCACGAAGAGGACCCCGATCTCGTGGCCCTTGCCCGGCAGCCGCTTCCCGAAGAACAGGATCAGGGCGAACGAGATGACCGGCAGGAGCGGGATCAGGAAGGCGTTGCGCAGCACGGAGGTCTCGTCAGCCCTTCATGAGATCGACCTCGGAGAGGTCGATCGACTGCTTGTTCCGGTAGATGAGCAGGACGATGGCCAGGCCGACGCCCACTTCGGCGGCGGCGATGGCGATGACGAACAGGGCGAACACCTGGCCGACCACCGTGTTGTGGAAGGCGCCGAAGGCAACCAGGTTCACGTTGACGGCGTTGAGGATGAGCTCGACCGACATGAGCACCAGCACGCCGTTCTTGCGGGCGAGCACGCCGTACACGCCCACGCAGAAGAGAAAGGCGGCCAGCAGCAGGAACTGGTTCAGGTACACCGGCTCAGTCCCTCCGGGCGATCACGACGGCGCCGATGAGGGCAGCCAGCAGGAGGATGGAGATGACCTCGAAGGGGATCACGTAGTCCTGGAATATCGAGTTGCCGACGTCGGCCGACTTCTGGATGACGTTGTCGCTTGCCAGCTTGGTGGACCCGTAGGCGTCGTTGAGCACGGCGCCGAGGACTCCGAAGAGGAACAGGGAGACCACCAGGGCCAGGCCCCGCTGGTTGTTGTCCAGGTCGCTGGTGATACCGATGGGCGCACGCGTGAGCATGATGCCGAAGAGGAAGAGCACGACGATGGCGCCGATGTAGACGAGCACCTGCACGACAGCGGTGAACTCGGCGGCGAGGAGGATGTAGAGGGCGGCCACGCCGGCCAGCACGACCACCAGGTAGAGGGCGGCGTGCACGATGTTCTTGGTGGTGACGACCCGGAGGGCGGCCGCCGCCATGGCGAGCGCGATCGCTCCGAAGATGACATTCTGGGCGAGCATCGCTACTTCTTCGCGCCCTTCCTGGCCTCGGCGCCGGCTTCGAGGGGCGGCGGTTCCGGCACGGTCTCCATCCACTCGCCGAGCTTGGTCTTGTCGTGCAGGAGGTCGGCGATCTTGACCTCCGAGTACTCGTACTCCGGGCTCCAGAAGAGGGCGTCGAACGGGCAGACCTCGACGCAGATGCCGCAGTACATGCACAGGCTGTAGTCGATGTCGAAGCGGTCGAGCTTCTGCACCGTGCGGGGCTTGCCGCCTTCACGACGGGGCGGCGCCTTGTCCTTGTAGCCCTCGATGTAGATGCACCAGTCGGGGCACTGGCGCGCGCACAGCATGCAGACCGTGCAGTTCTCCTCCTTGAGGGCGATGACGCCCCGCGCCCGCGTGGGCGGCGCCTCCTTGACGTGCGGGTAGGGCACGGTGACGGCCGGCTGCCACATGGTCTTCCAGGTGACGCCGAGCCCCTTCAGCAACCCGAGCGCCATCTACAACACCACCTTGAGGATGCCGGTCACCATGATGTTGACCAGCGAGATCGGGATGAGGTACTTCCAGGCGAAGGCCTGGAGCTGGTCCTCACGGAACCGGGGGTAGCTGAACCGGATCCAGAAGATGAGGAAGGCGATGGACATGATCTTGGCCCCGAGCACGAACGGGCCGAGGATGTCGGCCAGCGTGCCCTCCACTCCCGGCACGTACCAGCCGCCGAGGAAGAGGGTCGCGCCGATGGCGGAGAAGGCGAAGGCGGTGCCGAACTCGCCCATGAAGAAGAAGAGAAACCGGAAGCCGGTGTACTCGGTCATGTACCCGGCCACCAGCTCCGACTCGGCCACCGGCATGTCGAACGGGGTCTGGGTGAGCTCGGCCTGGGCTGCTGCCAGGAACACCACGAAGCCGACGAACTGGGTGAGGATGTAGGGGTTGCCGATGAGGCCGGTCCCGAAGATCTCGCCGTCGGCCTGGGCGTGGACGATGCCCTGCAGGCTCATGGTGCCGGCCTGCACGACCACGCCCACCACCGCCAGCACGAGCGGCAGCTCGTAGGCGATGAGCTGGCCGGCGGCCCGCAGCGCCCCTATGAGCGAGTACTTGTTGGCCGACGACCAGCCGGCCATGAGGATGCCCAGTACCGACAGCGACGACACGGCCAGGGCGAAGAAGATGCCGGTGTCGAGGTCCTCGACGATGAGGCGGGGGCCCGCCGGGATCACGATGTAGAGCAGGAAGGTCGACATCAGTACGACGATGGGCGCTGCCGCGAACACGAAGCGGTCTGCCCGGGCCGGGAAGATGTCCTCCTTCTGCATGAACTTCACACCGTCCGCCACCAGCTGCAGCGACCCCCTGGGACCGGCCTCCATCGGCCCCATCCGGCTCTGCATCCAGCTCATCATCTTGAGCAGGAACACATACCCGAGGATGATCGCCCCGGCCGGGATCAGGCTCAGCACGACCAGGACCTTGATAGTCGTCGTCGCCCAGTAAGCGGTCAGGTCAAGCCCCAGCATCCAGCTCATCTGTCGATGTCACCCAGGATGAAGTAGAGGCTCGCCAGGATGGTGATCACGTCGGGAACGTAGACGCCGCGGAGCAACCACGGTGCGATCGACACGTTGTTGAAGCTGGGCGTGCGGATCTTGACCCGGAAGGGGCCGAGGCCGCCCTTGCTCACGACGTAGTAGCCCATCTCGCCGAGCGGGTTCTCGGTGTGGACGAAGGACTCCCCCGCCGGCACCTTGATGATGCGGGGAACCTTGGCCTGGATGGAGCCGGCGGGCATCGAGTCGAGCAGCTGGTCGACGATCTTGGTGGCCTCGCGGGTCTCCTGGAGGCGTACCCAGTACCGGGCGAACGAGTCGCCGTCGGGGTGGGTCCAGACCTTCCAGTCGCACTCCTTGTACGCAAGGGGCGACGGCTCGTCGCGCCGAATGTCCCAGTCGATCCCGCTGGCCCGGATGTTGGCGCCCGACAGCCCGTACTCCAAGCCGACGGCGGGAGGGATCACCCCTATGCCGCGGGTTCGCTTCTGGAAGATCTCGTTGCCCATGAGGAGGTCTTCGATCTCGTCGCAGAACCCCCGCATCTTTTTCATGGCCACCCTGCACTCTTCGATCCAGCCTCTCGGCAGGTCCTCCTTGAGGCCGCCGATGCGGTCGAAGTTCGGGTGGAATCGACCGCCGGTGGCGGCCTCCATCAGGTTGAGCACGTGCTCGCGGTCGCGGAAGGCGAAGAAGATCGGCGTGATGGCCCCGAGTTGCACACCCATGTCGCCGAGGAACAGGACGATGTTGGCGATGCGGGCCATCTCGAAGAAGATCGTGCGGATCCACTGGGCGCGGGGCGGCGCCTCGATGCCCATCAGGTCCTCGGCGGCCAGGATGAACGGCACCTCGTTGGCGAAATGGCCCAGCCAGTCGATCCGGTTCACCAGGGTGGTCACCTGGGGGTAGGTGCGGACCTCGCACAGCTTCTCGTAACCACGGTGCATGTAGCCGGCGACCGGCTCGGCCCACACCACCTGCTCGCCGTCGAGGCGGACCACGATGCGAAGGGTGCCGTGGGTGGCGGGGTGCTGCGGGCCGAGGTTGAGGGTCATGCCTTCGGTCTCGAGCTCCACGTTCACCCTGGCGTCGGCCGCCTGGCCGGCGACGTAGGCCGCCTTCTGCCAGTCCGTCGCCACCATCAGGCGTCCGCCCCTTCGGTGTCGCCGTCGGGCGCCGCCTCTTCGCCGGGCATGGCCTCGACGTCCACCAGGCCGGGCCACGGCTTCACTTCGCGGGCCAGCAGCGGAAAGTCCTTGCGCATCGGGTAGCCCTCGAACTCGCCGGGCAGGTACATGTGGCGCAGGCCCGGATGGCCGTCGAACTGGAAGCCGTACATCTCCCATGCCTCGCGCTCGTGCCAGTCGGCGCCGCGGTAGGTACTGACCCACGACCCGACTCGGGGATCCTTCTCGTCGAGGTCGGTCTTCACCGTGATGCCCACCTTGGCGGTGGTGGAGAAGACACGGGCGAAGACCTGGAAGCGGGTGTCGCCACCGGCCACCCCGGTGACGATGCCGCCGGCGGCCGCAGCTTCATCGGCGGCTTCCGCCTCGTCAGCCGCCGCCCCGCCGTCGTCCATGCCCTCGGCGCCTTCGAGGGACGCACCGCCGTCGGGGTCCCACACCTTCTCGCCCGAAAGGTCGGGGTTCACCATCCAGTCGAGGCCGGACAGGAAGCAGAAGTAGTCCATGCCCATGGAGTTGCGCAGGACGTCGGCCACCTTGGGCCAGGCGCTGCGCTCGACCCGCACGCAGATGTCGCCGCCCGAGACCTCGGACCCCACGACGGACGGACCGAGGTGCCGGGTCAACGTTGTGAGCAACTCGGAACGGGTGGGGTCGACATCGGCGCCGGCCCCGTCTTCGGCGGCGGGCGGCGTGCCCTCAGCGCCCGACGACAATCGGCTCACCCTTCCATCGTTCGGCCATGTCCTCGTTCTGGATCCGCTGCTGAAGGAGGACGATGCCCTCGAGGAGGGCCTCGGGGCGGGGCGGGCACCCGGGCACGTAGACGTCGACGGGGATGATCTGGTCGACGCCCTTGGTGACCGAGTAGCTGTCCCAGTAGGGGCCGCCGCAGTTGGCGCACGATCCCATGGAGATCACGTATTTGGGGTCCGGCATCTGCTCGTAGAGGCGCCGGATGGGCGGCGCCATCTTGTCGGTGACGGTGCCCGAGATCACCACCAGGTCGGCCTGGCGGGGGCTGGCGGGGAAGGGGATGACCCCGAGGCGCATGACGTCGTAGCGCGGCGAGCCGAAGGCGGCGCCCATCTCGATGGCGCAGCACGCCAGGCCCCACTGGTACACCCACAACGAGTACTTCCTGCTCATGTTGAGGAGGTGCGTGAGGGGCTTGGGGAGCTTGCCCTTCTCGACTAAGCCCACCGGAGCACCCCCTTCCGCCAGGCGTAGACCAGGCCCAGGGCGAGGATGACGATGAAGATGATCATCTCCACCAGGCCGAACACACCGAAGGCCTCGAGCCGGACGGCCCACGGGAAGATGAACACCGCCTCCACGTCGAACATCACGAAGAGCAGGGCGAAGATGTAGTACCGGACCTGGCTCTGGGACCAGCCGGTGCCCACCGGGTCGACGCCGCTCTCGTAGGCGATGTACTTCTGCGCCTGCGGGCGGGTCGGCCGGAGCAGGCTGCCCATGCCCAGCATCATCCCCACCATGCCGACGGCAGCAGCCCCGAAGATCAGCACGCTGAGGTAGCTGCGCAGAAAGTCGGACATCGGGGCGAGCCTACGTGAGTGGGTTCACAACCCGCCAGACCGGCGTCAGGCGCCATGGCAGGCCCATCCCGACCCGGTCGCACCGGGCCCCGGAATGGTGATCGGCCTTCCCCCGTCCCGTCGCCCGGTCCAGTCGGACTGCCCACTCCACCGGGGGTGAACACGGGTTCCACCCGTACTTCTCGTTCCGGTCGCCTGACCGCCGTTCCCATACCGAATGCGAGATCCCGCATGTGGTGTCCGACTTCGAGACGGACGAGGTGGGGGTCGATCTGGCCGCCCGGGGGAGTCCTGAAGGTCGTCAGGTCGTGTTGTGCGGGTCAACGCCTGGTTCGCCGACAATGCGCCAAGTCGTAGCTCGCACCTCCCGTAGCGGCCAGCCGCTATAGCGTGGCCGTCGGGACGGCTGGGACACGCTGGTGGAGGGCGCCGTCGTAGCGCTCGACCCGGTTCTTCCCCTGGCGCTTCGCTGCGTACATGGCGATGTCGGCCTGGCGCATGAGGCCGGCGGAGTCGCTGCCCTGACTGCGCATGGCCAGCCCAGCGCTGGCGCCCACACGGACGCGCGTGCCGGACACGGTCACCGGGGCGGCGAGCACAGCTATAGCCCGGTTGGCGATGTCGAGGGCGACGCCCGGCTCGTCGATCCCGTCGAGGAGAAGGGCGAACTCGTCACCGCCGAGGCGTGCCACCAGGTCCCCGGGGCGCACGGCCTCGGTGAGTCTCGTGGCGACGGCGCGCAGGACCTCGTCCCCCGCATCGTGGCCCAGTCGGTCGTTGACGTCCTTGAAGTCGTCAAGGTCCACGAACACCACCGCCTGACCGCCCTCGCGCCGATCGGGGACCGACAGCGCAGCCTGGAGCCTGGAATGGAACGCCACCCGGTTGGCGACGGCGGTGAGCGCATCCTGGTTTGCCTGCAGGCTCAGGTCACGATGGCTGGCGGCCAAGGCGTCCGCCATACTGTTGAACGCGGCGGCCACGTCGCCTATCTCATCGGCCCGGCCGACGTCGATGCGGTGGTCGAGTTCTCCGGCGGCCAGCCGGTTGGCCGAGTCCCGGAGCGCGGCCACTGGGCGCAGCACCTCGCTGGCGAGGCGCCGGGAGAAGCGCAGCACAAGCACGGCGAGCAGCAGGCTGACCCCGGCGGTGGCCATGGTCAGCCTCCGCTCGAGGTCCGCGGCGGCCGCCAGGTCCGCCCGGGCCTCGGCCTGACTGGCGAGGGCGGCTTCGTCGATCCGGGCGAAGTTCGCCCGTCCCTTGGCTGCTGTCGAGACGAACTCGACTGCCGACAGCGTGGTGATGTCGCCCGGCCACAGGGCCTTCGCCGCCTCGTACTGGTGCTCGATGATCTCCCGCCCGCCGCCGGGGCGGAGGACCCGGATCGCGCGCGAGAAGCTGGCGGCCTCGGCCGCCGACGCGGCGTCGAGCTGGCTCTTGTCCACCCCGAGACGCTGGACCGCCGCCGACCGGAGGAGCGCGGTCGACACGACGTCGGCCCGCAGACGGGATAGCGCTTCGCCGTCGTTCTCCATGCGCGTCGACACGTCGCGGAAAGCGTCCACGGTGGAGCGGGTACCCACGAAGTTGGCGATCCCGCCGGCTGAGAAGAGGACGAGGAAGACCACCACGGCCCTGCTCCAACGGCGGCGGAGGCTCACTGGGGGGCAAGGGCCCGGCGGGGGCGCCGGTGTCGGGCGGGCTACAGCCGCTGCTTTTTCCCTGCGCATGAGCGTTCGCTCCACTGCCTTCCGTTCCGCCGAGACGGGGGGCTCTTCGCGCACGATGCGCTCCCTCTGGTCTCATCGGCACGTCGGGCGCAGAGTTGCCCTCGGCGTGCAGATCTCCCGTGATTCCCGCTGTCCGGTCGGGGTCGAACCGCCCCACCGTTGACGAATCGGCGCATACAGGCTGCCTTCCCTGCCGCCGAGACGGGCTCGGTGCGGCGCGTCCGGGGGGGTCTGGGGCGACCGGCTTGTCCTCGATCACCCGCCCTTACCTCATCGGCTTCCACACCGATTGACCAGACCTCCCCCGAACAGTCGCCGTACTTGGGCAACGACCCATTGTGCTACTTTGTGTATCAATGGAGCGCATCGGGGTGCGGGAACTTCGACAGAACGCCAGCGAGTGGGTCCGTCGCGCCCGGGCCGGGGAGCACATCGAGGTGACCAGGCACGGCGAGGTGATGGCGGTGCTCGGCCCGCCGACGTCCGGCGGTGGCCTCGCTGCCCTTCGTGACATCGGCCGGTTGAAGCGGGCGAGCGTCACAGGCCCGCTACCGGCGCCGGTGGCCACGAGTCGGTCCGCATCGGAAGCGCTCGCCGAACTGCGGGCCGAAGAGCGGTGAGTGTCTGGTACCTGGACTCGTCCGCCATCGTGAAGTTCGCCGTCGTGGAGCCCGAGAGCACGGCCGTCGCCGCGTGGCGAGCCGCCCTGGGCCCGGACGATGTCCTGATGACATGCGAGCTCGCCGTCACCGAGGTGCTCCGGGCCGTACGACGCGTCGACGGCGACACCGACGTGGCGCTCGTCCATCTCGATGCGCTCGACCGGCTGGTCATGGACCGTGACCTCCTGCTGGCAGCGGGGCGGCTGGGACCGCCAGGCACCCGCTCGCTCGACGCGATCCACCTCGCCGCTGCGCTCGCCGTTGGTGACGAGCTTGCCGGCGTCGTCACCTACGACGACCGGATGGCGGATAGTGCCCGGAACATCGGCCTCCGGTCGCTCGCACCCGGCCGATAGCCCCGGGGGGACGGGGCCGCGACATCCGGAGTCGTGACCGCCCGGCGCTCAGAGGAGCAGCGTCGCCTGACGGGCGAAGTGGATCATCGGCGACGGCACCAGGCCGAAGGCGACGGTGAAGGCGGCGGCCACAGCCACGACGATCCCGGTGGCGGCGGGCACGGCCAGGCGGCGGACTCCCTCGCCGGCGTCGTCGGGCTGGGCGTACATCAACACGGTGATGCGCAGGTAGAAGAACGCAGCGATGACGGCGGAAAGCATGCCGATGAGAGCCAGGGCGTAGGAGCGGGACTGCACGGCGGCCGAGATCACGTAGAACTTGGCCAGGAAGCCGGTCGTGAAGGGCA
This sequence comes from Actinomycetes bacterium, assembly GCA_023264975.1. Lineage (GTDB taxonomy): Bacteria > Actinomycetota > Acidimicrobiia > Acidimicrobiales > JAHFUS01. The sequence continues at coordinate 25,536 of JAHFUS010000027.1, forward strand.
CGCCGGCCTGCGAGAGCAACAGGACCGTGAAAGCCAGGGCCAGCGCCGGCCGGCGGGCGGCGAGGCCCTTGTAAGCGGACAGGTCGTGGTTGGCGTCGCCGCCCTTGCGCCCCACAGTGGTGACGACGGCGAAGCTGCCGAGCACCATGAACGTGTAGGCGAGCAGGTAGAACAGCGACCCCGCGATCCCCTCCTTGCTGGCCGCCTGGAGCCCGATCATCACGTAGCCGGCATGGCTGATCGACGAGTACGCCAGCATCCGCTTGATGTCGGTCTGCACCACGGCCAGCACCGAGCCGACCAGAAGGGTGACCACGGCGATGGCGAACACGGCCGGCCGCCAGTCGAGGCGGAGGGTGGAGAAGGTGGAGAAGAACACGCGCAGCAGGCCGGCGAAACCGGCCGCCTTGGCCGCCGCCGCCATGAAGCCCGTGGCCGGGGAAGGTGAGCCCTGGTACACGTCGGGCGTCCAGGTGTGGAAGGGCACGACCGCCACCTTGAAGCCGAGGCCCACCAGGATCAGGGCGGCGCCGCCGAGCAGGACGCCGCCGTTGGGCGCCAGGTTCGAGGCCAGGAACGCCCGGATCACGCCCAGATTGGTACTGCCGGTGGCTCCGTACACGAGGGCGACCCCATACAGGAACAGGGCGGAGGAGAAGGCGCCGAGCACGAAGTACTTCATGGCCGCCTCCCTCGACTCCATGCGACGGGGGTTGAACCCGGCCAGCACGTAGAGGGCGATGGACAGGATCTCGAGCCCGAGGAAGAGCACGATGAGGTCGTTGGCCGACGCCATCACGACCGCGCCCGACGCCGACAGCAGCATCAGCACGTAGAACTCCGGGCCGCCGAAGCCCTCCTTGTCGAGGTAGGGGGTGGCGAGCAGCGCCCCGAGGATCACCGTGACGCTCACGAGCACCATGAAGAACACGGCGAAGCCGTCCACCACCAGGGCGTCGGCGACGATCCGGCGGGCGCCCTCATCGCGTACGTCGAACCAGAGCACGAGGGACGCAGCCATGGTTGCGCCGCCGGTGGCGACGGTGATCGCAGTCCACAGCCACGGTGGGCGGCGACGGACGACCGACACGGCGACGAGCAGGAGCATGGCGCCGCCGATGAGGATGAGCGCCGGCAGCATGGCCGAGTACTCGACGTTCGGTGTGTCGAGCGGCGGGATGGTGGTCGACTGGGCCAGCAGCGGGATCATTCGCCGTCCACCTCGTGGCGCGTCGCCACCGCCGGCTGGCGGTGGTCGGTTGCCTTCTCGATCCTGCTCACGAGCGCCTCCACCGACGGGTTGATGCGATCGAGCACCGGCTTGGGGTACACGCCGAGGAACACGATGAGCACGACGAGGGGGGCCATCACGGCCCGCTCCCGCCACGTCATGTCGGGCAGCCCCACGTTGTCGCCGGTGGGCGTGCCGTGGAACACCCGCTGGTAGGCCCAGAGCAGGTAGAGGGCGGCCAGGATGACGCCGGCGGTAGCCACCACCGCCCACCAGCGGTGGGTGATGAACGTGCCTATGAGGATGAGGAACTCGCCCACGAAGCCGTTGAGGCCGGGCAGCCCCACGGACGACAACATCACCACCGTGAAGACGGCGGCCATGACGGGCATCGACTTCTGCAGGCCGTTCAGCTCGGAGATCTGGCGGGTGTGGCGGCGCTCGTAGATCATGCCGACCAGGAGGAACAGCGCCCCGGTGGACAGGCCGTGGTTCACCATCTGGAGCACGCCCCCGGCAACACCCTGGTTGGTGAGGGCGAAGGTGCCGAGGACGATGAAGCCGAGGTGGGCGACCGATGAGTACGCCACCAGCCGTTTCAGGTCCTTCTGCACAGTGGCCACCAGGGCGCCGTAGATGATGCCGATGGTGGCGAGGGTGAGGAGGAGCGGCGCCAGGTCGACGGCGGCGGCCGGGAACAGGGTGACGGCGAAGCGCAGGATGCCGTATGTGCCCAGCTTCAGCAGGACACCGGCCAGGATGACCGAGCCGGCAGTGGGGGCCTCGGTGTGGGCGTCGGGCAGCCACGTGTGCACCGGGAACAGCGGGATCTTGACGGCGAAGGCGGCGGTGAAAGCGAGGAACAGCCAGCGGGCCGTGCTCTCTGCCAGCGTTCCCCGCTCGGCCAACTCCCTCACGTCGAAGGTGACCGGCTTCCCCTTTGCGCTCAGGTAGACCAGCGCCAGCATGCCCACGAGCATGAATGCGGACCCGAACAGGGTGTAGAGGAAGAACTTGATGGAGGCGTAGACACGGTTGTCGTAGCCCCAGCCCCCGATGATGAAGTACATCGGGACGAGGGTGACCTCGAAGAACAGGAAGAACACGAACAGGTCGAGCGACAGGAACGAGCCCAGGCACCCGGCCTCCAGGACCAACATCCACGCCGTGTACGACTTCACGTCGCGGTGGACCTTGGGTCCGATGAGGGCGATGGGGAACAGCACGCCCGTGAGGACGACCAGGAACAGCGAGATCCCGTCGACGCCTACGATCCACGAGACGCCGAGGTCCTCGATCCAGTTGTGCTGCGACACGAACTGGTAGGCGGCATCGCCGGCGTCGAAGGCGAAGGCCAGCACCACCGTGAGCACCCCGACGGCCAAGGCGGCGAGGAACCCGACCAGCCTGATGACGTCGGGTCGGTTCTTCGGGAGCAGCGCCACCACCGCCGCCGCAGCAGCGGGCAGGAGGACGATGGCGCTCAGGATGGGAAAGTCGAGGTCGTTCACGTCACACCCCGCCCGACCGCACCACGACCCAGCCGAGCAGCAGTGTGGCCCCGAAGGCCACGCCCAGGGCGTAGTTGCGCACGTAGCCGGTCTGGACCTTGCGCAGCACGCCGCCGCCGCCGCGCACCAGCGTGCCTAGGCTGTTCACCACCCCGTCGATGACCTTGGCGTCGACCACGTAGGCGAGGAAGGCGGACAGGGCCCGGCCGGGGGTGACGATGACCGCCGCGTAGATGGCGTCGATGCCCCACGCCCGCTTGAGGATGGCCGGCTCGTAGGCGTCGACCCGCTTGGCCTTCATGAACGTGGCATAGGCGAACGCGAGGCCGGCGCCGGCAGCTGCGATGGCGACCAGCGCCAGCGTGAGCTTCGTGCTGCTCGTGGCGTCGACGTGGTGCAGTGACTCCTCGAAGACCGGCTCGAGCCAGTGCTCGAGGCGGGCCCACGACCCGAACGGCAGGTTGACGAAGCCGGCCACGACCGACAGGACGGCGAGGACGACCAGCGGCCCGGTCATGAGCCAGGGCGACTCGTGGGGCTCGCGCCCGTGGGCGCCGTGGCCAGCGGCCGGGTGACCGTCCGCCACCGCAGCATGGTCGCCGTGGCCCGTCGCAACTTGGTCGCCAGGGCCCATTAGCGCGGGGGCAACCGCCACCGCGGCTTGGTCCCCGACCGGCTCCGGCTCGGTGAGCTCGAGCTTGTCGGCCACGGGGGCCTTGCGCCACCGCTCCTCACCCCAGAAGACGAGGAAGACCTGGCGGGACATGTAATAGGCGGTGAGCAGGGCGGTGAGGAGGCCGACGGCCCACAGGGCCGGGCTCTTCTCGTAGGCGTTGAGCAGGATGTCGTCCTTCGACCAGAAGCCGGCGAAGGGCGGCACGCCGGCGATGGCCAGCCACCCGATGACGAACGTGGCCGACGTGACGGGCATCCACTTCTTGAGCGCCCCCATGCGCTTCATGTCCTGCTCGTCGTGGAGGCCGTGGATCACCGAGCCGGCGCCCAGGAAGAGCAGTGCCTTGAAGAAGGCGTGGGTGACCATGTGGAAGATGGCGGCCACGTAGGCGCCGCTGCCGACAGCCAGGAACATATATCCGAGCTGCGAGATGGTGGAGTAGGCGAGGACGCGCTTGATGTCGTCCTGGGCACAGGCGATGGTGGCCGCGAAGAGCGCGGTGGCGGCGCCGACGATGGCGATGGTGGTGCCCACGTCGGGCGTGAGCGCCAGCAACGGAGCGGCGCGGGCCATGAGGTAGACGCCGGCCGTCACCATCGTGGCGGCGTGGATGAGGGCCGACACCGGCGTGGGGCCCTCCATGGCGTCGGGCAGCCACACGAACAGGGGCAGCTGCGCCGACTTGCCGCAGGCGCCCACGAACAACAGGAGGGCGATGGCGGTGACGGTGGTGTGCGGTGCGCCCTCGGCCCCCTCGATGATGCCCGCGTACTGGAGGGTGCCGAAGGTGGCGAAGCACAAAAACATGGCGATCATGAACCCGAAGTCGCCTATGCGGTTGACCACGAACGCCTTCTTGCCCGCGCTGGCCGCCGACTCCCGCTCGAACCAGAACGAGATGAGCAGGTACGAGCACGCCCCCACGCCCTCCCAGCCGAGGAAGGTGAGCAGCAGGCTGTCGCCCAGGATCAGCATGAGCATCGAGAACACGAACAGGTTCAGGTAGACGAAGAACTTCGAAAAGCGCTCGTCGCCGTGCATGTACCCGATCGAGTACACGTGGATGAGGAAGCCGACACCGGTGACGAACAGGGCCATCGTGATCGACAGGGGGTCGAGCAGGAGGCCGGCGTCGACCCGGAAGCCGCCCACCTCGATCCAGGTGAAGAGGTGGTCGCCCACCGACCGGGCCCCCTGCTCCCTGCCCAGCAGTTCGAAGAAGGCGACCAGGGTGAAGAGGAACGATGCGCCGACCGCCGAGGCCCCGATCCAGCCGGCCGCCGGCTCGCCCGCCCGCTTGCCGGCGGCGACGAGCACGCAGAAGCCGAGCAGCGGCAGGAGCGGGATCAGGAAGGCGTTGTCGAGCACGGAGGCGGCGCTATCCCTTGAGCAGGTGGAGGTCGTCGGCCGTGGCCCCGACCCGGCGGCGGAAGATGGCGACAATGATGCCGAGGCCGACCACGACCTCGGCCGCCGCCACCACCAGCACGAAGAACACCAGGGACTGGCCCCCGATGTCGTTCAACATCCGGGCGAAGGTGACGAACGTGAGGTTCACGGCGTTGAGCATCAGCTCGACGCACATGAACATCACCAGCACATTGCGGCGTACGAGCACACCCACCGCCCCGATGGTGAACAGGGCGGCGGCCAGGGTGAGGTACCACTCCCCTCCGACGCTCATGGGGTGTTCCCCTCGGCCGTCGCCGCCACGGCGGTCACCGGCGCGACGGGCGGCTCGTCGTCGTCTGCCGTCTCCTCCGGCGGCGGCTTGCGCACGAGGGTGACGGCCCCGACGACGGCGATCACGAGCAGGACCGACGTGATCTCGAAGGCGAACAGGTAGCGGGTGAAGATGCTCTCGGCCAGTTTCTCCACGTTGGGCAGGTCGCCGTCAGCCGGCCCGCCGAGCGACGGCGCTCCGGTGGCCCAGTCGGTGCCGCGTGACAGGAGCAGGATCTCGGCCAGGGCGATGATGCCGAGGAGCACGGCGATGGGGCGCTGGCCCCGGAGCGGTTCCTGGCGGATGTCCTCGGACCGGTCGACGCCGATGAGCATGATCACGAAGAGGAACAGCACGACGATGGCGCCGGCGTAGACGATCACCTGGACGGCGGCCAGGAAGTGGGCCTCCTGGGCCACGAACAGGATGGCCACGCCGAACAGGGTGAGCACGAGGCAGAGCGCGGCGTGGACCGGGTTGCGCGAGATCACCACGCCGATGGCCCCGGACAGGATGATGGCGGCGGCGGCCACGAACACCCCGGCATCGACCTTGGTGGCGGCGGCCAGAAGCACGGCGGTCACCGGCCCGCCGTCACTTCGTGACGTCGCACCGGCGAGTTGCTGATGGACCGACCTCCCGGGCCGGTCACCGGCCCGCCGTCACTTCGTGACGTCGCACCGGCGAGTTGCTGATGGACCGACCTCCCGGGCCGGTCACCGGCCCGCATCCTCGTTCGCGCCCTCGGGGGCAGGGGCCGGTGCGCCGCCGGGCTGAGCGGGCTCCGGGGCCCGCACGCCGTAGCCCAGCTCGCCCGACCACTGCACACGGCCTTCGAAACGGGCGTTGCCGGACGGCGCGGTGGCCCGCACCCAGGCCGACGTATGGGTGTCGTCGCCCTCGCGCCAGTCCTCCCAGGGCAGCTTCTGGGGCCGGCCGTCGTCGTCGACGACCAGCTCGGCCTTGGTGTAGATGGCATCCTTTCGGTCGGTAAAGGAGAACTCGAACAGCTTCGACTCGGTGATGGCCTCGGTGGGACACGCCTCCACGCACAGGTCGCAGTGGATGCAGCGCAGGTAATTGATCTCGTAGACGAAACCGAACCGCTCCCCCGGCGACACGGGTGCGTCGGGCAGGTTGTCGGCTCCGCGCACGTAAATGCACCGCGCCGGGCAGACGCCCGCGCACAGCTCGCAGCCGATGCACTTCTCCATGCCGTCCTCGTACCGGTTGAGCACGTGGCGGCCGTGGAAGCGCTCGGGCTTGGGGCGCTTCTCGTTCGGGTACTCGACTGTGACCCGCTTCTCGAACATGGTCCTGAAGGTGATCTTGAAGCCGTCGAAGTAACCCATCTACCGCGTCTCCTCGAAGGCGGGGGCGTGACCGACCTCGCCCTCCGTCGTCGCACGCCCGATCTGCAGGGCCCGAATCAGGAGCAGGCCGAGGAGGGCCCCGCCTGCGAAGACGGCGAAGCCGTACTTGCGGTCGACCCGCATGCCGGCCAGGACGAGCAGCCAGAACAGCGACAGGGGAATGAGGCGTTTCCAACCGAGGTCCATCAGCTGGTCATAGCGGAAGCGGGGCAGGGTGGCCCGCAGCCAGACATAGGTGAACAGGAAGACGAACATCTTGGCGAGGAACCAGCCGATCGGCACGATGGCGCCGAGGATGCCCCCGTCGGGCGCCGGCCCGGCCGGCCCGCCGAGGAACAGGGTGACGATGATGGCCGACATCACGACCGTGCTCATGAACTCGGCCAGGAAGAACAGCGCGAACCGCAGGGAGGAGTATTCGGTGTGGAAGCCGCCCACCAGTTCCTGCTCCGCTTCCACCAGGTCGAACGGCGGGCGGTTGAGCTCGGCGGTGGCAGCCAGGCAGAAGATGGCGAAGGGCACGAACCCGAGCCGGAACATGTTCCACTTGAACGGCAGGCCGCCGGACTGCTCGGCCACGATCTCGCTGGTGAGCAGCGAGCCGCTCACGAGCACCACCGCCGCCACCGATAAGCCGAGCGCCGCCTCGTAGGAGACCATCTGGGCGGACGCCCGCACCGATCCGAGCAGCGGGTATTTCGAGCCCGACGCCCAACCGGCCAACATCACGCCGTAGACGGCCACCGACGACATGGCCAGGAGGAAGAGGATGCCCACGGGTGGATCGGCCACCTGGAGCAGGGTGCTTCGCTCACCGATATGGATGACCCCGCCCACCGGCACGATGGCGAACGTGAGGAAGGCGGGCACCAGCGAGAGGTACGGGGCCAGGCGGAACACGCGGCGGTCGGCCTGGTCTGGGAGGAGGTCCTCCTTGAAGAAGAGCTTGATGCCGTCGGCCAGTGTCTGCAGCAGGCCCCACGGGCCGGCCCGGTTGGGGCCGATGCGGGCCTGCATGTCGGACACGAGCTTGCGCTCGAACCACACCATGAACAGCACCGAGACCATGAGGACTGCGAAGGCAACGAGCACCTTCACTGCCACGATGAGCAGGACGGCACCGTCGACCCCGTCGGCGAACACCGGATCACCGGCGAGCAGCAGCGTCTGGGCGGCGCTCACCGGTGCACGCTCGCATCAGGAGGTCGTCTGGTCACGGAATCCGACCGCCAACGGTCGGTTCCCGGTACCAGAAGCTGCACTGCGCGCCGGTCGCTCACGGCGTCTCCACCCGCACGTCGGTGACGACCGCGTCGGCGTCGATGAGAGCGCCCGCGTCCGAGCCTTCGAGATCGACGCTGTTGAAGGCGAGCGAGAGCGACCCCCGCGGCACGCCGGGGTCGGGCTCGGCGTCGATGAGGAAGTTGGCCCGGTTCGACCGGACGCGCACCTGGCCGCCCTTGCCCATGCCGAGGCGGTCGAGGTCGGACGGGTTGGCCCGAGCACACGGAGACTTGGCCAACGCGGCGAGCCCCGGTGCGTGCTGCACGAGGGTGCCGTTGCCGTAGAGGGTGCGGCGCGACACCAGTCTCAACGAGTAGGCGTCGAGGGGCGGCAATGACACCGCCGGCGCCTCACCCGAGAACGCGAGGAGGGCCGGTCGGGGGGCGGGCGCCGAGCCGGTGCCCGTGATTGCGGGCGGCGCTGCGCCGAGCGGCGCCGTCACCCCGTCACGGAAACGGCGGTCGGCCAGAAGGGCGCAGGTGATGCCGGCGTGCGAGGGGGCAACCCGCTCGACCTCGTCCCACACCTGCTCGACGGTCTCGAAACCGAGCTCCGTGCCGAGGCGGGCGGCCAGCTCGACTGCGATCATCCAGTCCGGCCAGGACACGCCGTTCGGCACGATCTTCTGGCCGAGCGAGGTGATGCGGCCCTCGATGTTGGTGGTGGTGCCGTGGCGCTCGGCGAAAGCGGCCGCCGGAAGAACGACATCGGCCTGGCGGGACGATTCGGTGAGGAAGGCGTCGACCGCCACCACGAATCCGGCGCCGGCCAGCGCCTGGCGGGCGAGTTGGCGATCGGGGAAGTCAGCCGCCGGGTCGGCGCCCAGCAGCACGAGGGCCTGGATTCGGCCCTCGGCGGCGGCGGACAGGATGCCGGCCGCGTCGAGGCCGGCGCCGGTGGGCAGAGTGGTCCACACCGAGCTGAACCAGTCGCGGCCGGCGTCGAGCGACACCCGCCCGGGCAGGATGCCGGGGGCCAGGCCCATGTCGAGGGCGCCCATGACGTTGGCCCGGCGCAGGGCGGGAAGGAAGCGCACGCCGGGAAGCCCCGCCAGCGCAGCGGCAGCGGCGGTTATGGACGCGGCCGACTCGGCCACCGAAGGCCGGCCCAGCACGACGACCGGGTTGTCACCCAGCAGGGCACGGGCCCCATTGACGGCGGCCGCCTTCGATCCGGCCACGTCGCCCGTGGCGCCGTCGACCAGCGCCTTGGCCAGCAGCGCGGCCTCGCCGGGCCGGTAGGACAGGGACGCCTTCGCATACCGGCTGAGGCCGGTGCTCTGGGGCGTGAGCTCCACCAAGGGGACGCCCTTGTCGACCGCCGCTTCCCGCAGGCGCAGGTAGAGCACGGGCAACTCTTCTTTGATGTCCGGCGCCAGCAGGACGATGGCGGACGCCGCGCACGCCTCGTCGATGGTGGCACGGGGCAGGCCCAGCACCAGCTCGGCGGGAAGGCCGTCGCCCAGCTGGGCGTCGACGTTGTCGGTACCGAGCACGCCCTTGGCCAGCTTGGCCCAGGCGTAGGCGTCCTCGTTGGCCAGCCGGGCGCCACCGAGCACCGCCACCGCTCCCGGCCCGTGGACCGCCTTGGCCGACTCGAGCGCCTTGGCGGTGGCGGCCAGAGCCTCGCCCCACGAGCACTCGACCAGCTCGTCGCCCTTGCGCACGAGGGGTGAGGAGATGCGCTCGTCGCTGTTGACGTACTGGTAGCTGAAGCGACCCTGGTCGCACAGCCAGCCGTGGTTCACGGGCTCGCTGTCGACGCCGAGGTACCGCGTGAGCTCGTTGGACGACGACTGCACGGCGATGCGACAGCCCACCGAGCACATGGTGCAGGTGCTCTCGACCTGCTCGAGGTCCCAGGGCCGGGCCTTGAACCGGTAGGGCCGGGCCAGCAGGGCGCCGACCGGGCACAGCTGCACGGTGTTGCCGGAGAAGTACGACGAGAACGGCTGGTCCGGGAAGGTGTTGACCTCGATGGAGTCGCCCCGGCCCACGAACTCGATGAGGGGGTCGCCCGCCACCTCGTCGGCGAAGCGGGTGCAGCGGTCGCACTGGATGCAGCGCTCACGGTCGAGGTAGACGAGGTCCGACAGGGCGATGGGCTTGGCCCAGTGGCGCTTCTCCTCGACGAAGCGCGTCTCGCCCGGCCCGAACGCCACCGTCTGGTCCTGCAACGGGCACTCGCCGCCCTTGTCGCACACCGGGCAGTCGAGCGGGTGGTTGACAAGCAGGAACTCGAGAACGCCGTCCTGCGCCTTCTTCACCGTGGGCGAGGTGGTGACGACCTCCTGGCCCTCGGACGTCGGGATGAAGCAGGCCGGAGCAAGCCCGAAGCCTCGGGGCCCCTTCACCTCGACCAGGCACATGCGGCACATGCCCACCGGCCGCATGCGGGGGTGGTAGCAGAACCGGGGGATGTAGACGCCGGCCCGCTCGGCGGCGGCGATGAGCATCTCGCCCGGCTTGGCCGTTACCCGCTTGCCGTCGAGGGTGATGGTGACGGTGTCGGGCTTGTTCTCGGTCTGCTCAGCCATAGGGGCAGGCGCCCTCTTTGACGTGGGTGAGGAACTCGTCGCGGAACATGCGGACCCCGGAGGTGATGGAGGAGGGGATCGACGGGCCGAGCACGCAGATGGTGGTCTGGCGGGGCGGCCACGACAATCCGGGGGCGATGTTGTCACACACGTCGAACAGGAGGTCGAGATCGCTCTCCCGGCCGGCGCCTTCCTCGATGCGGCGCATGATCTTGTCGAGCCAGCCGCTCCCCTCCCGACACGGGGTGCACTGGCCGCACGACTCGCGGTGGAAGAAGCGGGTGATGCGCCACGCCGCCCGCACCATGCACGTGGTCTCGTCCATGACCACGATCGAGCCGGAGCCGAGCATGGACCCCGCCTTGCCGACGGCATCCTGGTCGAGAGCCAGGTCGACCTGGTCGGGGCCGAACCACGGGGCCGACGCGCCACCGGGGATGAACGCCTTCAGCTTGTTGCCGTTGCGGATGCCGCCGCCCAGCCGGGGGTCCTCGATGAGGTCCCTGAAGCTGACCTTGGACATCTCGACCTCGTAGTTGCCCGGCCGGTTGACGTGGCCGGACAGCGAGAAGATCCGGGTGCCGGTGGACCGCCCGATGCCGAGGGCGGCGAAGGCGGCGCCGCCGTTCTCGACGATCCACGGCAGGTTCGACACCGTCTCGACGTTGTTGACGATGGTGGGTGCGCCGTAGAGGCCGATGGCGGCCGGGAAGAACGGGGGCTTTATCCGTGGGAAGCCCCGCTTGCCCTCCAGGCTCTCGATGAGGGCCGTCTCCTCGCCGCAGATGTAGGCGCCGGCGCCGGGGTGGATGACCAGGTCGATCGAGAAGTCCGACCCGAAGATGTTGCGACCGACCGCGCCGTGGGCGTAGGCCTCGTTCAGGGCGGCCGTCATGCGCTCGATGCCGAGGGCGAACTCGCCCCGCACGAAGATGAAGGCCTGGGCGGCACCGACGGCCAGGGCGCAGATGACGGTTCCCTCGATGATCTGGTGCGGGTCGTTCTCGAGGAGCATGTGGTCCTTGAACGTGGCCGGCTCGCTCTCGTCGCCGTTGATCACCACGTAGGCGGGACGGGGCTTGGCCAGCATCGACCACTTCTTGCCCGCCTCGAAGCCGGCCCCGCCCCGGCCCAGCAGATTGGAGGTGAGGACCTCGGCGGTGATGTCGGCAGGGGCCATGGTGAGGGCCTTGCGCAGGCCCTGATAACCGCCGTGGTCGAGGTAGGACGACAGCGTCCACGACCGGGCGTTGCCGATCCGGCGGGTGACGATGGGGGCGGCGTCGGTGAGCGGCATCAGGTGGTGCCCGGGCTCTGGGGGCGGCCGCCGCCGGGGGCCGACGGTACCTCGGGGCCGGTGACCGACTCGGGCGTCGCCGCCGCCGGGAGGCCCACCGAGCGCCGCACCCGGCACAGCGTGCCGTGGGGCGGGACCTCGTCGGCCAGGGCGCCGGAGCGCAGGTCGGCCATCAAGGTGTCGAAGCGCTCGGGGGTGACGGAGCCGAAGAAGCGCCAGTTCACGGCCAGGCAGGGCGCCTCGCCGCACAGGGCGATGCACTCCACCTCCTCGAGGGTGAACTCCCCGTCGTGGGTGGTGCCGCCACCGGAGACGCCGAGCGACTTCTCGGCGTGCTCGAGCAGCTCGAAGCCGCCGTTGAGGAGGCAGGCGATGTTGGTGCACACCGAGACCAGATGGCGGCCCACCGGGTGGGTGAAGAACATGTCGTAGAACGACGCTGTGCCGTAGACCTCGGCGGCGGTGAGGTCGAGCAGCTCGGCCACGTGGGCGATGGCGTCGGGCATGAGCCAGCCATCCTGCTCCTGGGCGACGTGCAGCATGGGGATGAGGGAGGACCGGGACTCGGGGTACAGGGCGATGAGATCGCGGGCCCGCTTCTCGTTGTCGGCGTTGAGGCGCGCCATCAGCGGTCCACCCCGCCCATCACCGGGTCGACCGACGAGATGATGGCCACCGCGTCCGCCACGAACCCGCCCCGCAGCATCACCGGCAGGGTCTGCAGGTTGACGAAGGAGGGATCGCGCATGTGGAACCGGTACGGCTTGGCCGACCCGTCGGACACGAGGTAGCCGCCGAGCTCGCCGCGGGGTGACTCGACGGCTACATAGGTCTCGCCGGCCGGCACCTTGAAGCCTTCGGTGAACAGCTTGAAGTGGTGGATCAGTGCCTCCATCGACTCGTCGATGCGGCCCCGGGGCGGCGGCGTGACCTTCTTGTCCTGCACCCGGTAGTCGCCGGCCGGAACGAGGTCGACGATCTGGCGGATCAGCCGGATCGACTCCCGGATCTCGTTGAGCCGGATGGCATAGCGGTCGAAGGCGTCGCCGTACCTGCCGACGACGACGTCGAAGTCGAGCTGGTCGTAATACATGTACGGCATGTCGCGGCGCAGGTCCCACGCCACGCCGGTGGAGCGCAGGACGGGGCCGGTGGCCCCCAGCGCGATGGCGGCCTCGGCCGTGATGACGCCGACGCCCTGGGTGCGCTCCTGGAAGATGGGCTGGCCGGTGAGCAGGGTGTCGTACTCGTCCAGGCGGGGCAGGATGGCCTCGCACATCGCCAGGATCTGCTCGCGCCACCCCTCGGGCAGGTCGACCGCCACCCCACCGGGGCGGATGTAGTTGCAGTTCATGCGCAACCCGGTGGTGCGCTCGAAGAAGGCGAGCACCAGCTCGCGCTCGCGCCAGCCGTAGAGCATCATCGAGATGGCGCCGATGTCCATGCCGTTGGTGGCCATGAACAGCAGGTGCGATGACACCCGGTTCAGCTCCATGAAGAGCATCCGGATCCACGTGGCCCGCTCGGGCACGTCGACCTCGAGGAGCGTCTCGACCGCCACCGAGAACACCGTCTCGTTGTGGAAGTTGGCCAGGTAGTCCATGCGGGTCACGTTGGTGGACCCCTGGATGTACATCAGTTCTTCCTGCGTCTTCTCCATGCCCGTGTGGAGGTAGCCCACCACCGGCTTGGACCGCACCACCGTCTCGCCGTCGAGCTCGAGCATGAGGCGCAGCACGCCATGGGTGCTGGGGTGCTGCGGCCCCATGTTGATGATCATGGTCTCGTTTTCGGCGATCTCGACGCTCATGTCGCCCGGGTCGACGACGGTGCCCTCGGGCAGGCGCAGCACGGCACCCTCTTCGCGCAGCAGCTCGAGCGGGTCGGTCTCGTTGCGCGCATGCAGTTCCTGGGCGCCCTCGGAGGTGCCGGCCATGCCGGACGTGGGAGCGGTCATCTGGTCATCGCCCTCACCGTGACGCCGGGGCGGCCTTGAACTGCACCGGCACCCGGCCTGTGGCGTAGTCCTTGCGGAGCGGATGGCCCTCCCAGTCCTCCGGCATGAGGATGCGGGTGAGGTCGGGGTGGTCTTGGAAGCGGATGCCGAACAGGTCGAACGCCTCGCGCTCCATGGCCTCGCACCCGGGGTGGAGGGCGAACAGCGATGCCACGACGGGGTCGGCCTCGGGCACCTGGACGCGGACCCGGAGCCGCTCCCGGCGGCCGTGGGAGAGCACGTTGACCACCACCTCGAAGCGCTCCGGCGCAACGCCGTCGGGAAGGGACCTACCCGGCTGGGCCAGGTAGTCGACGGCGCACAGGTCGATACAGACGTTGAAGCCCTCGGCCTTCAGCGCTTCGACCAGGCCCAGGTAGGAACCCCGGTCCGGGTGCACGACCTTCTGGCCCACCGACCAGGTGACGGGCGACCCGTGCAGCAGTTCGGGCGGCGCCGGCCCAGGGGCCTCCTCCTCGTTCGTCTGGTCGCTCACTTCGGCGTGGCCACGGCCAGATGGGGCTTCGGTGCGTCGCCCGGCAGATCGAGCGCGGCGCCGGCGCCGGTTGCGGTCCTGCGCCGGGTGATCTCACCCGTACGGATCTTCTCGTGGAGGGTGAGGATGGCGTGCAGCAGCGTCTCGGGACCGGGCGGGCAGCCGGGGGCGTACACGTCGACCGGGACGATCTGGTCGACGCCCTGCACGATGGCGTAGTTGTTGAACATGCCGCCGGTGGAGGCGCACACGCCCATCGAGATGACCCACTTGGGCTCCATCATCTGGTCGTAGACCTGGCGGAGCACCGGCGCCATCTTCTGCGACACACGGCCGGCCACGATCATGAGGTCGGCCTGGCGGGGCGACCCCCGGAAGACCTCCATGCCGAAACGGCTGATGTCGAAGTTGGACGCGCCGGTTGCCATCATCTCGATGGCGCAGCATGCGAGGCCGAACGACGCCGGCCACACGCTGTTGCGGCGGGCCCATTTCACGACGTCCTCGATACGCCCGGTCAGGAAGTTGTGGTTGAGGTCCTCCAGGCCCGGCATCGGCTACGCGGCCTCCTTGTCGCGGCCGATGCGGCGGACGGTGGAGTCGGTGCTGCGGGCCTCGGTGTCGGTGCGGGCGGCGCGAGCGGGCCCCCAGTCGAGGGCTCCGTTGCTCAGCAGGTAGACGAACGAGACGAAGACGGCGATGGCGAACACCACCATCTCGACGAGGCCGAACAGCTGGAGCCGGTCGAAGATAACGGCCCACGGGTAGAGGAAGATGATCTCGATGTCGAAGATGATGAAGATCATGGCGATCAGGTAGAACCGGACCGGGAAGCGCTCGGGCGGCGCGTTGGAGGGCACGATGCCGCACTCGTAGGGCGCCGTCTTGGCCGCGTTGGGCCTGCGGGCCACGAGGAAGCGGGCCCCCATGAACGATCCGGCCGCAAAGAGCGTGGCCAGCACCATCAACATCAGGATGGGCAGGTACTCACTCATCGAGCGCTGAGGCTAGCCGCTCGCAACCCGAGGGGGGAGGGTGAACAGGGCCGATTGCCCGGGTTTCTTCCCGCCTCGCCTGATGGGGACTACGTCGTGGCGAGGGCCACGGAGCGGGCCCGCATGATCTCCTTGTCGCGCTCGTGGAGGTTCCAGCAGCACACGCCGAAGACGATGCCGGAGAACACCATCACGAGGAACGGCGGCAACCGGAGGTGTCCGAGGTCACGGATCATGAGGACGGTGGTGGTCTCGGCCGTGAGGTCCGGCTGCGGCTTCAGACCTGCCGGCGGAGCCTTGAAGAGGGACGGCTTCACCTGGATGAGCACGTAGTGGGGACGGTGGCGGAGGGAGAAGAAGTAGTTCTCGCCGCCGTGGCGGTAGCCGTCGAGCAGTACGTAGTCCGACGTCGTCGAGAAGGGGGAGTCGAAGCGCTCGGTGATGGGGTCCGGCTTCGCCTCCTCGCCGTGCCCGGCCGCCGGGGCGGCGCTCGGTGCGAGGATCTTGTCGGCCGTGGCCTGGGCGTCGGCCAGTTCGGCGTCGCCGGGGTGCAGCTCCTCCCATCCGTCGGGGAACCCCTCGGCCACGTTCAGCAGCGACTGCGACGTCGTCCCGGTGAACGCCTCCTGAGCCTTCCACTCGGGCTCGGGCCCCTTCAGACCGATGCCGAAGACGAGCCACACCGCCGCCATGATCGTCATCCACCCGGCCAGGCCGGTGAGGGCCAGCACGAAGCCCATCTTGGCTCCCATGTTGGTTGCGAGCAGCAGGTACACGCTGCCCGGCAGCATCACGATGCCGGCCAGCACGATGGCCGCCCCCCGGATCTGCGGATCCCATGTGAGCGCAGCAAGCGTATGGACGAAGGTCACAGCTGCCTCTCATACTCGACTATGGCCTCGATCTGCTCCTTGGTGAGCATCTTTCCGAAGCCCGGCATACCGCCGCCCTCGTCACCGCCGACGCCGCGCAGGCCGTAGGGCTTGGCGTACTCGGCTCCCTCGGTGATGAAGGCGACATGGGTCTTCTTGTCGGGGAACTGGCTCACCGTCTCGCCGTTGCGGAGATTGGGCCCGAAGGCGCCGCCTCCCGGCGTCCCGGGCTCGCCGATCGACCAGCCGAGGGTGTGGCAGCGAGAGCAGAAGCCGTCGAAGAGCTTGGCGCCGTCGGTGCCGAACTCGGCGAGGGAGGCCTTGCGCACCTCCGCCGGGTCGAGCTGGATGCTCTGGAGGTAGGCGACCAGATCCTCGATCTGCTGGTCGTTCATGGGGCCGCCGCCCTTCACGCCCCAGGCCGGCATGGGGGTGTTGGCCCGCCCGTAGACCAGGATCTTCGTGACTTCCTCGGGCGAGTAGCGCAGCAGCACAGTGTTCAGCGCCGGCACCGCCCACTTGACGATTCGGGGCGGCTTGGTGGCGTCGAGCGGGTCGGGCATCACGAAATTGGTGGTGCCGCCCTGACCTTCGGTGCCGTGGCAGCCGCCGCACCCGAAGTGGCCGATGTTGCCCTCGGGGATCGGTGAGCCGGACGGCTGGAAGAGCACGAGGCCACGTCCGGCGGCCCGGTTGGCGAAGCCGCGGACGGCTCCTTCCTGGCGGCTGGGCTCACGGGCCCAGTACAGCGGTAGGCCGACGGCCACGATCACCATGAGGACGAGGCCGCCCAGCAGTGCCCGGTCGAGGCGGTGCCCCTCGAGGGCGTCGTCGTCGAAGTACGGCTTGCGGTTGGGCGCCAGCTCCATCTCGGCGCCGGGAGGAGGGGTGCCCTCCTTCTTGAGGTGGGTGACGATATAAGCCGCCCACCCGAGGGTGAGGATGACGACCACGGCGAAGCCGAACTTCTGCTGGGTCGTGAATGCAGCGAGCATCGGTGTGACGGAGGAGCTCATGCGCAATGGGGCCCCTCGGCCTCTTGGCCGGTGGTGTTGGTACCGATGGGCGGGCCCTGGATCAGCTTGCTGGTGTCGATGCTCAGCACGCCGCCGCTCACCTCGACCCCCCAGCGGTCGAGGCCGCGGGGCGCAGGACCGCCCTTCTTCTCACCGACCCGGTTGTACTTCGAGCCGTGGCAGGGGCATTCGAACCACTGGGCGCTCTTGCAGTAGGGCACGCGACAGCCGAGGTGCACGCATTTCTGGTAGAGGGCGACGACGCCCTCCTTCATACCGTCGAGCACGGCGCCGTTGTACGCCTTGGATGCCTTGCCGACGGCGTCGCTCGGGTAGGGGGCGATCCAGGTGCGGGCCTCGGCCAGGTAGAACGGCTCGCGCTTCGAGCGGATCTCGCCCAGGATCTCGTCGAGCTTGCCGGCCTTGATCTTTGCGCCGAAGCCACCCGACAGCGTGGGCCACAGGAATCCGATGGAGGCGGCGCCGAAGCCGGTGAGGCCCAGGGTGAAGAAGCCCACGATGCTGCGGTTGAAGAACTGGCGGCGGGTGACGCCGAGCGCCTCGGGGTCCATCGGGGCCCGCGGGGCGGGCGGCGCACCGCCCGGGGCCACGATCACCAGGCTCTCACCACGGCGGGACAGGTTGGCGGCCCGCTCGACCTCACGGCCGGTGACGACCGGGCCGGACTCGCCGTGCGAGACGTGCGAGGCGGCCTCGTCTCGTGCCTCCTGGCGGGCCTTGGCCACCGCCGAGGCGCGGTCGCGGCGGGCCGACGTCGTGAAGACGAAGAGCCCTGCAAGGAAGAGGACCACCACCACGGCGATCAGAACGACGGTGCTGCTGCCCATGACCTGAGGCTCCTAGAGGTCGAAGATGTCGTGGACGCCCTGCCGCCACGGCAGGATGAAGTTGAAGCCCTCGCCCCGGAAGAACGAGCCGATGATGACCAGGGTGGCCCAGAACATGAGGAACAGCGTCATCAGGGCGATGGCGAACTTGCGGTCCTCCGGCTTGTTGCTCGGGTTCTTGTCGATGTAGCCGGCTGCGCCCAGGGCGATGAGGCCCATGCCGGGGATGGTGACGCCGGCCACCATCGGGTGGAACATGGTGAGCAGCTCCTGGAGGCCGAGGAAGTACCACGGGGCCTTGGAGGGGTTCGGCGTGCGGTTCGGGTTGGCCATGCCGAGCAGCGGTGCGTTCACGACGGCCGAGAACACCAGCAGGAAGGCGGTCATGGCCATCGTTGCCACGAACTCGCCGATGAGCAGATGGGGCCAGGTGTGGACCTTGTCGGTGGGGACGGCCTTGACGTCCTGGATCGAACCCGCCTTGACAACAGTGAGCAGGCGCTGGGTGTGGCCGGCCGGGCCCGCCGCAGGTGTGGCGGCTGGGCGGGTGGTGGCCGGGGCGGTGGCGGTGGCGGTCCCGCCGCCGGCCGCGCTGCGCTCGAGGAGGGATGTGGGGATCTTGCCGGGGTCGTCGGCCGGCGCGGCCGCAGCCGCCCCTCCGCCGGCGCCCCCGCCCTGCGCAGCCAGAAAGGCGCGGCGGTCGAGCGACCGCTGCAACAGGTGGTCAGGAACCTCAGCCATGAGTGCCTCCGGTGCGGTTCAGGGAAGCGAGGTACGGGAACGAGCGGCGTGTACGTGCGCCCGGGCGGCCGGCCACCGGACGCCGCAGGCGGCCCCCATGGCTGGACGCCACCGCCGGCGAACGCGGGCAGCAACGAGCAGTCAGCGTGGTGGTCGGCCGGCTCCGCCGGTCGTCCACCACTCCGTCAAACCCGCCCGAACGGAGCGAGCGAGTGACGGCGGAACTCATAGTGACGGCGGAACTCATAGCGGCCCAGATATTCCGCCGTCTTTCCGGACACGCCAGAAGTGGACAGCCATGAAGATGACGATGACGAACGGCAGCATCAGCACATGGAGCACGTACCATCGCAGGAGGGTGTCGGTGCCGATCTCGGCCCCGCCCAGGAGCACGAAGCGGACCTGGCTCCCGAACACGGGCGTGTAGCCCATCATGTTCGTGCCCACGGTGACCGCCCACAGGGCCAGCTGGTCCCAGGGCAGCAGGTAGCCGGTGAACGACAGCAGCAGCGTGAGCATGAGCAGCATCACGCCGATGACCCAGTTGAACTCCCGGGGCGGCTTGTAGGCACCGTGGTAGAAGACGCGGGCCATGTGGAGGAACACCGACAACACCATGAGGTGGGCGGCCCAACGGTGCATGTTGCGCACGAGGAGGCCGAAGGCAACCGACGTGTGCAGCGTGGCGATGTCGTTCCACGCGTTGGCGGCAGTAGGCCTGTAGAAGAACATCAAGAAGATGCCCGTGACCGTGAGCATGATGAACAAGAAGAACGACAGGCCGCCGAGGCAGAGCGTGTAGCTCACCTTCACGGCGTGGCGCTTCACCTTCACCGGGTGCAGGTGGTAGAGCACCGAGTTCATGATCACGTAGGACCGGTTCCTCGGGCTGTCGGTGTAGCCCTTGCGGAAGATCGACCCCGGCCGGAACACCGACGCCCAGAACTGCGAGCCCTGGACCTTCTCGACCCGCTCGCTCAACTTCCTCGAGAACTCGCCCTTTGCGACGAGACGCTTCGCCACGACCCGCCCTACCGCAACCCTGCGCAAAGTCCGCGCACGTCCGTGATGCTCCCTTGGTCGGTGAATCCTGATCCGGGCGCCCGCAGGGACGGCACTAGAACCGCATCCCGTACGAGTAGCCGTGCTTGTTGTCGCGCTGGTGACGGTCGCCCTCGCGGGGCGCCACGCCGGCCTTGCCCATGATGATCACGCCGGTCGGGCAGCGGTCGACGCACAGGCCGCAACGGGTGCACACGTCCTCGTCGACCACGAACACCACGTGGTCGTCGGGGTCGAGACCGGGCTGCGACGTGTTCGGCGCCTCGATGATCGACTCGGTGGAGAGCATGTGGATGCACTTCCACGGGCAGATGTCGACGCAGCCCTCGCACATGATGCACTCGGACTGGTCGATATGGAGGAACTGCTTGGGCTTGACGGCCTTGGACAGCTCCTCGGGCGCCACCTCGGTGAGGACGTACTCACCGGGGAAGGCGGGCATGGGCGGATTGGCTTCGGTCTTGGCCATGGCGTCAGGCCTTCCTGACCAGTGGCCGGCCGAAGGCCGACAGCTCGATCGCAGGCGGAGGGGCGGTCTTCTTGCCCCGCTTCTGCCACCAGAGCCAGCCGACGATCTGGAGCACGAAAAAGATGATGTAGAAGCTGGCGGCGACGATGTCGCCGATGGCGGAGGCGGTGATGGTGACCCGGCCCCGGCCGAAGAAGGTGAGGCCCTCGGGCCACAGGCGGCCGAAGGGGGTGGGCACGCCGATGGAGTCGCTGCGCCATCCCAGCTCGTTGCCCGCCCACTGGAGCCACTGGTTGGGCACGACGCCGTAGAACATCAGCATCAGGGCGAACATGAACGTGCCGGCCACGAAGGCCTCGCCCCAGGTGAGCGGCGTGCCGGGAGGCCGGCGCAGGCCCACGAACACGACGATGCCGCACATGGCCACCGTGATGATCATCGAGGCAAGAAACGCGACCATCCACTCTCCCGACGGCGGTGCTCGTGATTACGTTCACAATTCTACCCGGGCGACGCTGGACGTCGATTCGGGCCCTGGATCGGTTCTAGCACGACCCCTTTCCGTTCTTCACATCGTCGTCACGTCGCCGTCGGGCGGGGAGCCGGCGCTCCCGCTTGGTCCAGACCCCCCTCGGCCGCCTACATTCGCGGCATCGGCCGTCGACCGTCGGAGGTTCCTGCGTGACCGAAGTACCCGAGCATCTCCTGGCCCGCTCCCGTGAGCGGCGCGCAGCGCTCGGCCTGGGTGGCGGTGCTGCCGCCGAGCCCTCGGGCGGCGGGGCCGCAGCGGCTCCCTCCTCGGCCACGCCGGCCGCCGTCGCACGGTCCGCCGCGCCTGCTCCCATCGCTGCGGCCGCGCCTGCGGTGATCGAAGAGGCCAAGCCCGTCCCCGCCTACCTCACCCCGGCGGCCGCCCGGAGGCGGATGCCCGTGTGGATCATGCCGGTGCTCGCCTTCCTGCCGTTCTGGGGGATCCTCTACATCGGCGCCTTCGGCTCCCGCGATAAGGCGGAGGCCCTCACCGGCGCTGCGCTTGGCGCCGAGGTCTACCGGGCCCAGGGCTGCTCGGCGTGCCACGGCGCAGGAGGCGAGGGCGGCGTCGGCCCGGCATTGCACGGGGGCGAGGCGGTCAAGACATTCCCCGACGTGGCGGACCACGAGTCGTGGGTGAAAACCGGGTCGGCGCCCTTCCGGGGCCAGCCGTACGGCGCCGAGGACCGCGAGGGGGGTCAGCGCGTCGCCACCGGCGGCATGCCCGCCTTCTCCAGCCTCTCGGACGAAGAAGTGGCCGCCGTCGTCCTGTACGAGCGAGACGAGCTGTAGGTCCTGGTGACCGGCCGGGGAGGACGGTCCCAGCAGCAGCTCACTGCTGAGCCAGCACGAAGTGGTGGATCTGCAGTGACCGGCCCGGGAGGGCGGTCCCTGTACGAAGTGCAGGCGCGCCATGATGCGGTGATGGAGCGCCAATGACCGAACACCACGAGGTACTGGTGGTGGGCGGCGGCCCGTCGGGCGCCGCCTGCGCGTACTGGCTGGCCGAGGCGGGCAACGACGTGTTGGTGGTGGAGAAGAAGCGCTACCCGCGGGAGAAGACGTGCGGCGACGGCCTCACGCCCCGCTCGGTGAAGCAGCTGTACGACATGGGCCTGGCCGACGAGCTGGCCGGTCACCACCGCTTCGACGGACTGCGGTCCATGGCCTTCGGCAGGACGTTGGAGCTGCGCTGGCCCGACCACCCCGACTTCCCCTCCCACGGCTACGTGGTCACCCGAAAGGACCTCGACCATCACGTGGCCACCCGCGCCGAAAAGGCGGGCGCCACGGTGTGGCAGGAGTCCGAGGCACTGACCCCCATCGTCGACGGCGCCACCGTGCGGGGTGCGGTGATCAAGCGCAAGGGCGAGGGCGGCGCCACGGTCGAGGTCACCGCCGACTACGTGGTGGTGGCCGACGGCGCCAATTCCCGCTTCGGGCGGGCCATCGGCACCAGTCGCGACCGCTCCCTCCCCATGGGTCTCGCCATCCGGGGCTACTACGAGTCGCCCCGCCACGACGAGCCGTGGATCGAGAGCCACCTCGACATCCGTGACAAGTCCGGGGCCGTGCTGCCCGGCTACGGCTGGATCTTCCCGGTGGGCGACGGGCGGATCAACGTCGGTGTGGGCCTGCTGTCCACCTCGAAGCGGTGGAAGTCGGTGAACACGTCCCACCTCATGGAGGCATTCGCCGCCTGCGCCCCGAAGTCGTGGGACATCCGCCCAGAGACGTCGTGCGGCCCGCCCACCGGCGGCAAGCTGCCCATGGCGTTCTCGCTCTCCCCCACCATCGGCCCCACCCACCTGGTGATCGGCGACGCCGGCGGCGCCATCAACCCGTTCAACGGCGAGGGGATCTGTTACGCCTACGAGACCGGCCGCATGGCGGCCGAGGCGGTGTCGCAGGCGCTCGCCACCGACCGCAGCGCCCTCGAGGCGTACCCCAAGAGGGTCCGCGAGGAATACGAGCTGTACTACAAGGTCGCCTGCGCCTTCGTGAAGATCATCGGCCACCCAATCCTGATGCGGTCACTGGTCAGCACCGGCATGCGCTCGCGGACCCTCATGGACTGGGTCCTGCGGATCATGGCCAACCTGCTGCGCCCCGACGAGCTGGGCCCGGCGGAAGCCGCCTACAAGGCCATCGCCGCCATCGCCAGGCTGGCGCCGGGCCCCACGCCCGGGCTAGGTGCCGGCCGGCAACCCGCCGCTTGACACCTCTCGGGCCACCTGCCAACTTAACACTGTTAGCTTCGGCTTCGTTCCGGCGGCAGAGAGAGGAAGCATGCCCAGCAGCACGGCGCCGGTGGCAGCGAGGGCGGTCGGCAGGGATGCCGGCATGACCCCTGCGATGAAGACGGCCGTCCCGGCGGAGCCGTCGCGGCGCCGCCGTTCCCGCAAGGGCGAGGGCGAACGCCTGCGGGAGGAGATCCTCGACGCCACGTCGCACCTGCTCCTCCAGACCGGCGATCACGAGGCCGTCAACATCCGGTCGGTGGCAAAGGCTGTCGGCGTCACCCCACCGTCGATCTACCTCCACTTCGCCGACAAGGCGGCGTTGATCAAGGCGGTGTGCGGCCGTCATTTCGCGTCCCTCGAGCAGAGCATCGAGGTAGCGGTGGCGGGAACGGACGACCCGGCCGAGCAGCTGCGGCTCCGGGGCCGCGCCTACGTGGACTTCGGCCTCGAACACCCGGAGCAGTACCGCATCCTGTTCATGTCGAGGCGGGCGGTCGTCTGCGACGAGCCGCCCGACGAGGAACTCAAGGCGGCGTCGGGCTTCACCGCCCTGGTCGACAACGTGGTGCGGGCGATCGAGGCGGGCGCCGTCGACGCCGTCGACCCGATCCTCGTGGCCACCGGCCTGTGGACCGTGGTGCACGGCATCACCTCGCTGGCCATCTCCGTCCCCGACTACCCGGTGAGCGGCCTCGACACGCTGGTGGACCACCTCCTCGACGTCCACCGTCGGGGACTGCGGCCCTCGTCCTTTAGCATGGAGGCATGGCCGCACCGCTGAGCACCGGCGTCGGCGAGCTCGTCGACGCCCGCCCCGACGAAGAGGTCCGCACCGGGGAGCCGAAGGCGGCCCACATCGTGAAGAGCGACGGCGGCGACGCCGTCGCCCGGGTAGTGGAAGCCCGGATCTACGGCACGCCGGTCGAAGCCCTCTGCGGCACGGTGTTCGTTCCCCAACGCGACCCCACCAAGCTGGCGATGTGCGGGATCTGCAAGGACATCTACGAGACGTACCGGGCCTTCAACGAGGGCCTGCCGGAACAGCCCGACACCTGAGCGGCCGGCGTGGCCTACGAAGACGGGACGTCGGCGTCGGCCGGCGCCACCCGGGCCGCAGACGACCGGTCGAGGCCCCCGGCCCCGGCCGTGCCGAGGACGACCGCCTCGCCGCCGGGGACACCGACCACCACACCAAGGGGCGGGCGGGCGGCCAGTGCGGCGGCGGCGGCGGCGTCCACCACGTCGGCAACGAGGGCGAGGGCGTAGGCGAAGACGACGGGACCGGCCACGACGGTACGGACGTCGGGCTCCGCGTCGGCGGCCAGGGGCAGGAGGGAACGTAGGCCCACGGCCGGCACGTAACCGGGCGTCTCCCAGGTCTGGTTGGAGAGCCACCCGGCGTCGGGGAACCCCGGCCCGCCGCTCAGGGCGGTGGCCGCCTCGGTGCGGCCGGGGCTGTTGCCCCGCACCACGTACATGCCGAACCAGATGCCGGCCAGGTCGTCGGCCGGCCGGCGCTCCTCGAACTGGCGGACGAACCAGGGCACCGCCTTGGTGACGTCGTCCCCGGTGTCGAGGGCGGCGATGGCCTCCCATACGGGCGACGGCGCCTCGGCCGCAGCCAGGACGACCACCTCGGCGAGCACGTCCGCCAGCGGGCTGCCCGCCCGGACCGACGCCACGGCGGCGTCGAGGATGCGATCGTGGAGGTCGGAGCTCATGGCCCCGAGACTAGGGCCTGCTAGCCCTG
>JAHFUS010000088.1 GCA_023264975.1 Actinomycetes bacterium
GCCTCGTGCGTCGCCGACCCCGATACGCCGGCCGAGTTCCCGCACAAGCGCGTCTTCGTCGCCCTCGTGTTCTCCATGTTCATGCACGGGAGCTGGATCCACCTGGGCGGCAACATGCTGTTCCTCTGGATCTTCGGGAACAACATCGAGGACCGCCTCGGGAAGGGCAGGTTCCTGGCCTTCTACCTGGCCGCCGGGCTTATCGCCACCGCCGCCCACATCGCCGTGCAGCCGAACAGCACGGTGCCCCTCGTGGGCGCGTCCGGCGCCATCGCCGGCGTCATGGGGGCCTACCTGGTCCTGTACCCCAACGCCCGGATCAAGACGCTGATCATCCTCATCATCGTCCTGTTCCGGGACATCCAGGCCAAGTGGCTGCTGGGTTTCTGGTTCGTGAGCCAGTTCTTCGTGAACCCGAACGAGGGCGTGGCGTGGATGGCCCACGTGGGCGGCTTCGTCTTCGGCGCGTTGGTAGGGCTCGTCCTGCGGGCGACGGGCGAACCGGAGCAACCCGCCTACCTACCCGAGCCCTCGCCCACGCCTTGGAGATATTCCTAGAAGATCCTACGCCGGATGTCGATCGCGGCGGTCGCCGTTCGTCGTCATGGTGAAGGACCGGCACCCCGCCGGCCGAGCGAGAGGAGACCCCATGACGCAGTACCTGCTTTCGGTGTGGATGGTCGAGGGCGACGAGCCCCCCGCCCCCGACGTGATCGAGCAGATGTACAAGGCTGTCGACGTGTTCAACGAAGAGGTCAAGGCCGAGGGCGCCTGGGTCTTCGCCGGCGGTCTCCACCCGGCCGACACCGCCACTGTGGTGCGGGCGACCGACGGCGACATCGTCACCACCGACGGCCCGTTCGCCGAGACCAAGGAGCAGCTGGGCGGCTTCTGGATCGTCGAGGCCCCCGATCTCGACGCCGCCCTGGCCCTGGCCGCACGCGGCTCCACCGCGTGCGGGGCGCCGGTCGAGGTGCGCCCGTTCCAGGACGACCCGGCGTAGGCGGATGCCGCCCGACGCATCCACCGTCGAGCGCGTCTTCCGGCAGGAGTTCGGCCGTGCCGTGGCCATCCTGGTCCGCCACTTCGGCGACATCGATGTCGCCGAGGAGGCGGTCCAGGAGGCCTTCGTGGTGGCGGCCGAGATGTGGCCGCACACCGGCGTGCCGCCCAACCCGGGTGGGTGGATCGTCACCACGGCCAGGAACCGGGCCATCGACCGCCTGCGGCGGGAGTCGTCACGCGACGACCGCCACGCCCAGGCCGTACTCCTCCACACCCGCCACACGCCACCGGAGGGAGGCCCCGTGCCCGACGACCGCCTCCGGCTGATCTTCACCTGCTGCCACCCGTCGCTGGCGCCGGCCTCGCAGGTGGCCCTCACCCTCCGCCTCCTCGGTGGCCTGGAGACGGGCGAGATCGCCCGTGCCTTCCTGGTGCCCGAGGCCACCATGGCCCAGCGGCTGGTACGGGCCAAGCGCAAGATCCGCGACGCCCGCATTCCCTACCGGGTCCCCGTCGACGCCGAACTGCCCGGCCGCCTCCGCCCCGTGCTGGCCGTCGTGTACCTGATCTTCAACGAGGGCTACACCGCCACCGCCGGCGACGATCTGGTGCGCGAGGACCTGTGCGCCGAGGCCATTCGCCTGGCCCGCCTGCTGGGCGTCCTCATGCCCGACGAGCCCGAGGTGGCCGGCCTGCTGGCGCTGCTGCTTCTCACCGAGTCGCGCCGGTCCGCCCGCACCGCCCCGGACGGCTCCCTGGTGCTGCTCACCGACCAGGACCGCACTCGCTGGGACCCGGCGCTCGTAGCCGAGGGCCAGCGCATCGTGCGCGCGCTGCTCCGCCGGAACCAGCCCGGCCCGTACCAGCTGCAAGCGGCCGTCAACGCCGTGCACAGCGACGCCGCCACCGCCGCCGCCACCGACTGGCGCCAGGTCCTCCGGCTCTACGACCAGCTTTTCGCCATGTCACCCACGCCCGTGG
The DNA here is from genome assembly GCA_023264975.1 of Actinomycetes bacterium. GTDB lineage: Bacteria > Actinomycetota > Acidimicrobiia > Acidimicrobiales > JAHFUS01. The sequence goes on from JAHFUS010000088.1 coordinate 1,987, forward strand.
TGGCCCTGAACCGGGCGGTGGCGCTGGGCGAGGTGCACGGGCCGGCGCCGGCGCTGGCCGCCGTCGAGGACCTCGACCTGGGCGGGTACCACCTGTTCCACGCCACCCGGGCCGACCTGCTGCGCCGCCTCGAACGCCCGGAGGAAGCGGCCGACGCCTACGGCACGGCCGCCGCCCTGGCCGCCAACGCGGCCGAGCGCCGCTTCCTCGAGGACCGGCAGCGGTCCCTGGCCGCCGACTGATCGATGGCTTCGGTGCGGTCACGGCGCGCCGGAGCGCAGCATGCAGGCCCCCAACAACCAGCGCCGCAGTGGCCGGGCGCAGGACTTCCCCTGGCTCCATGCCCGTGAGATGCGCTTCCTCCGCACCGCAATCTCGCCGGTCGCCGGCCATTTTCACCGTCAAGCCGGCGTCGGTACCGAACGAAGATCAACCATGGGACCTGTCAGCCGGCCGAAGCGCGGCGCGGCGGAGTTAACAAGGCCGACACACGCCTGGCGCGGTCGGTTCACGCCCGTCCGCCACCCTTGCCCGATGTCGGCGGACCACGGTCGTGCCACGGGAGCGCAGCGCGGCGTGCTGGCTGAGACGCCGCAGGAGCGGGAGGGCGCCTTCCTGCTCGAGCAGCAGTTCCGCTACACCTACGAGACGCCTGTGAAGCGCCTGCGCCATCGGCTCATGATCGTGCCCCGGCTCACCCACGGCGGCCAGCAGCGCCTGGGGCAGCGCCTGACCACGGCGGGCGACCCCGTGCTCGTCTCGGAGCGGGCCGACAGCTTCGGCAACCACGTCATCGACCTGCGCGCCGCCCTCTTGGCGGACTGGGTGGAGTTCACGTCCTGGGCCCTGATCGCCCGCATCGGGCCGCCCGGGCTCACCCCCATGCCGGGCCGGGCCGTCTGCGACCGCCGCCTGTTGGCCCCGACCCGGCTGACGGCGGCCGAGGGTGTCCTGGCCGAAGCGTCCCGGGAGCTGGCGGCCGAGGGCCCCGGAGGCCTGGCCCTGGCCGAGCGGGCGTGTGCGTGGGCCCGGCGGTCGCTCACCTACGAGTACGGCGTCACCGGCGTGCGCACCAGCGCGGCCGACGCGCTGGTCGGCGGGCGGGGCGTGTGCCAGGACTACGCCCACATCATGCTGGCCCTGTGCCGGGCCGCCGGCCTGGCCTGCCGCTACGTGTCGGGACACCTGATCGGCGAGGGCGGCTCGCACGCCTGGGTCGAGGTCGTCGTGCCCGACCAGATGGCGCCGAACCACGCAGCGGCGGTGGCGGTGGCGTTCGACCCCACCCACGACCGCCGGATCGGGGCCGACTACTTCACCGTCGCCATCGGCCGCGACTACGACGACGTGGCGCCCACCTTTGGCACGTTCGAGGGCGAAGGCCCGGGTGTGCTGTCGGCCGGCAAGCGGCTGCGCATGCTCGACACCGAGGCGGCGGCACCGGTGGCGGCCGGCTCGTAGGGCGCGGCGGGCCGGTGCTCGCCGAGGCGGCGGCGCCGGCTGGTATGGCTCGTGGCGTTCGGCGGGCCAGCACACATCTGGCGGCTGTGGATTGGTGCGTGCCAGGCGATACGGCAGTGCGCCCGAGGACCGGCTGACCCGGGACCACGGTCCGACCGGCGGACGGTGAGGCCGCCGGTCGGACGTTCGCTGTCAACCTCGCGAGCGCGCCCATTCGGCGACGAGCGCCGCCAGGTCCTTGGCCACCAGGTCCGGCTCGGGCTCCACCGGCAGGTCCGACCCGTTGGTCACCCCACTCAGCACCAGGCCGAAGCGGGCGCCCATGTTGCGGGCCAGCATCCCGTCGGTGTCCGGGCGGTCGCCCACCATCACCTCCACCGGTCCCACCCGGCCGGCGACGAGGTCCACCATGGCCTGGTTCGGCTTGCCCGCCACCTCCGGGGTGGCGCCGCTGGCGTAGGCGATGGCGGCGAGGATCGCCCCACCGCCCGGGATGAGCCCGTCGGCCGTCGGATAGGTGGCGTCGTCGTTGGTGCCGACCAGGCGGGCCCCGTCGAGCACCGCACACGTGGCGATCGTCAGCCGGTCGTAGTCGAACGTCGAGTGCCAGCCGACGACCACGGCGTCGGCCGGCCCCTCCTCGACGACCTTGACGCCGGCCGTGCCGAGCGCCTCCACCACGCCCGGCCCCCCGCACACCAGCGCCGTGGTCCCCCGCTCGAGCAGCTGGGCGGCGGCCTGGCCCGATGTCACCACATCGTCTGGCGACGCCGACACGCCGACCCGCTCCAGCTTGGCCACGTAGGCGTCGACCCGCTCGTGGGAGTTGTTGGTGAGGAACACCACCCGCTCGCCCCTCCCGCGCAGGGCGGCGACGGCGCCGGCCGATCCGGGGATGGCGGTGTCGCCGCGCCAGAGCACGCCGTCAAGGTCGAGGGCCCAGGTCATGGGGCATCGTGCGCGCATCATGCGCCGCGACACCAACCCGGGGTGCAGCGCGGACCCGCTCACGCAAGGATGGGTGCATGCCGCCCTGGTCCATTGTCGCCGCCGAGGCGCCCGAGCTGACCTCGGCCGTCCGGTCCCGCTTCGACGCAATGGGCCTCGGTTTCCTTGCCACATTGCGCCGCAACGGCTTCCCCCGCCTCAGCGGTATCGAGCCGCTCTTCACCGGCGACGAGGTGTGGCTCGGGATGATGACGCACTCCCGCAAGGGCGCCGACCTGCGTCACGACCCGCGCCTGTGCCTTCACAGCGCCAGCGCCGACAAGGACGTGGCCGAGGGCGACGCCAAGCTCACCGGTCGTGGCGTGCTGGTGGAAGAGCCCGACGACCTGGCCCGCTTCCGTGGCGCCTTCGCCGCCGCGACCGGCCGCGACGTGCCACCCGGGCCCATGGACCTGTTCCGGGTGGACGTGACCGAGGTGTCGTTCCTGCGTCCGGCCGGCGACCACCTTCTGATCGAGTGGTGGACCGAGGGCGGCAAGGAGCAACGGGTGAAGCGCTACTGAGGGGCGCTGAACTACCGGGCTTCCTCGGCAACCGCGACGCCGAAAGCCGGCGTGTCCCCGGCAGCCCGACCCGACGCCGATACCGACGGAGGGACCCGCATGTGGACTATCGAGATCGAAGAGCCGCTCGTTCGAAGGGTCGCCGACCGGAGCGAGTCGGTCTCCCTCTGAGGGCGTAGCGGACGCCCCCACTCCACTCCGGCGGAGCCATGCACCGGAACGGTGGTGTGCTTGGTCCTGGGCATGAAAGGACCCGTGCCCCTTCCCTCGGCGCTGGCTCCGGGTTCGCTGGACGCCGAACTCGGTCGGACCTGATCCGCAGGGCTCCGATCGCCTCCTGGATCCTCGTCGGGCGGCAGGTTCCCGGAGGCCCCGGTGCGGCGGTGTGCTAACGCGTAGGGGTGCCCCGCTTCCAGCCCTTCACCGGCGTGCGCTACAACGCCGCCGGCGGCCGCCTCGACGACGTGTTGGCCCCGCCGTACGACGTGATCACGGCCGCCGACCGCGAGCGCCTGGTGGCGCGCAGCGAGCACAACGCCGTGCGCGTCGAACTGCCCGTCGCCGAGGGCGGCCGCAGCTCCTACGAGGTGGCCGCCACGCTGTGGCGCCAGTGGCAGGACGAGGGTGTGCTGGTCACCGACGGCGAGCCGTCGTTCTACGTGTACAGGATGGGCTACCACGACGAGGCGGGCCGGCCCCGCCAGACCACCGGCGTGCTGGGCGCCCTCGATCTGTCGCCCCTCGACGAGGGCGAGGTGCTCCCCCACGAGCACACCACGCCCAAGGCGCGGGCCGACCGCCTCGACCTGCTGCGGGCCACCAGGGCCAACCTGTCCCCCATCTGGCTGCTCTCACCCGCCGAGGGCCTGTCGGAGCTGTGCGAGCCCGACACGCCGCCCGACGCCCGGGGCACCGACGAGGACGGTGTTCACCATCGCCTGTGGCGGATAACCCAGCGCGCGGTGGTGAACGCCATCGCCGAGGCGGTGGCCTCGGCGCCTGGGATCATCGCCGACGGCCACCACCGCTACGAGACCGCCCTCGCCTACCGGGACGAGCAGCGGGCCGCCGGAGCCGGCCCCGGCGGCCACGATGCCGTCCTGGCCTGGGTGGTGGAAGCGCGCGAGGACCAGCTCACGGTGGCGCCCACCCATCGCCTGGTGGCAGGGCTGCCCGACGGCTTCGACCTCGTCGTCGCGCTGGCCTCCTACTTCGACCTCGAGGAGACCGAGCCGGCCGGCGCCGACTTCGTGGCCCGCCTGGAGGCGGCCGGCGCGCTGGGCCTGGTGACGGCGACCGGCACCTGGCTCCTGCGCCCGACCACCGCCACCGAGGCGGCCAGCCAACACGCCCTCGACTCGAGCCGCCTCGACGTGGCTCTGTCGTCACTCCCACCCCACGGGTTGACCTTCCAGCACGGGGTGGCGGAGGCCATCGCCGAGGTGGTCGCCGGCCGGGCCCAGGGTGCGGTGATGCTGCGCCCCGCCACCGTGACCCAGATCGCCGAGGTGGGACGGGGGGCGGCCCGCATGCCGGCCAAGACCACTTTCTTCACGCCAAAGCCCCGTACCGGGATGGTGTTCCGCTCCGTCGAGAGCTGACGCCTGCCCCTGGCCGGACGCCCCGGCCGACGTGTGCGACGCCAGGATGCGGGTACCGGGCACTCACGCCGCACAAGCCTAGCCTCGAACGTGGCCGTCATCCGGCTCTTGCCCTGCGGGCGGCGGGCGTCTTCGGCGGCGGCTGCTCCTCTTCCTCCAACCGGGCCAGCGCCTTGGCCAGCGCCGCCTTGGCCCGGCGCACCTGGGACGCCGGCACCACCGCGTCGGCCACCACCTCCGTGCGGCTCTGGGTGGACCCGCCGGCCCGGAAGAACCGCCGCCGCACCCGGCCGACCACCAGCACCTCCTGGTCGACGTCGAGCGCACTGGCGGCGGCCGGGGCGTCGGGCCACACGACCGGCGCGGTGTCGGCCCGCTCCCCCTCGCGCTGCACCGACAGCTCGAGGGCCACCAACTGGTCGCCCGATGGCAGGCACCGCAGAGCGGCGGGCCGGGTGAGCCGACCTCGTAGGACCACGACATTCGTCAACGACACACTTCTCCTCACTGGATGTTGGGCGTGGGGGAAGCGCTCGACCGAGGCTACGCAGCCGGTGTGACATTCACGATCCGGGCCGGGCCCGGCGGTAGCGTGGACCGGCAATGGTGCAGCGCAGCGACGTGGGCGGCATCCCGGGCTGGCTGGGCGCAACCGACCAGGCGATCCTGCGCTACATCCTCGACGACCAGAGCAGCGGCGGCGTCACCGGGGACCTGGCCGAGCTTGGCGTCTACCTGGGCAAGAGCGCCGTCCTGCTGGGCGACCACCTGCAGCCGGGCGAGACGTTCACCGTCGTCGACCTTTTCGGGGGCACCGCCGGCGACGCGTCCAACGTGGCCGAGAACACGGCGCAGTACGACGACCTGACCGAGGTCGCCTTCCGCGCCAACTACCAGCGCTTCCACGACCGGCTCCCCGTGATCATCAAAGGGCCGAGCACCGCCATCCGGGAGCGGGCCACGGCGGGCGCCCACCGGCTGGTGCACATCGACGCCTCCCACCTCTACGAGCACGTGCGGGCCGACGTCGACACTGCGAAATCGCTCCTCGGCCCCGACGGCGTGGTGGTGTTCGACGACTACCGGTCGAAGCACACGCCGGGCACGGCTGCCGCTGTGTGGGAAGCGGTCGGCCGCACCGGCCTGGTGCCGCTCCTCGTCTCGCCGGACAAGCTCTACGGCACCTGGAGCGACCCGGCCGCCTGGCAGCAGCGCCTCCGCAATTGGCTGCCCACCTCCGGACTGGAGCACGAGGAGCAGGTCATCGCCCGCCACCCGGTGCTGCGGGTGTGGTCTCGGGCGCCGCAGCGCACGCCGGCAGCCCGCCTGGGGTCGGCGGTGACGCCGCCTGCGTTGTGGCGCGCCCTTTACCTCGGCATCAGACGGATCACCGCCCTGCGAGACGCCCGCCGCTGAAGGCGGGGTCGACCCGACGGTCGGGCGAGGCCGGCCAGCCGGTCGGCGGTGCGCTCGTCCTACTTCGTGACGGGCTCGACGACCTCGAACATTCACTCACCAAGTGGACTCTTACGTCGACCGGCCCGACATCGGCCCGACACGGCTGACCGAACGACGTGTCGGGTGCGGCGACCGGCGAGACGACATCTGCGGCCGGCCGGCGACTCAGGCCAGGGCGTTGAGCCGGTCGGCGGTATCGAACAGGCCGGGGTCCTGGTCGAGCACGACGGCGAACAGCGCACGGGCCCGGGGCAGCTCGCCCGCCCGCTCGTACAGGTCGGCCAGGGCATACCAGAGGCGTAGGTGGTGGAGCTGGGGTGAGCGCACCTTGGTGCGGGCCCGCTCCAACAGCTCGGTGGCGCCGGCCAGGTCGCCCCGGTCGGCCATGGCCATGGCCATCACGATGCGCCCCTCGGTGAGCACGTCGGGGGCCGGGGAAGACTTGCGCAGCTCCTCGAACGTCGCCTCCACTTTGCGGAAGCGGCCGTTGGCCCGGTAGCAGTCGGCGATCACCGGGTGCTGATCGTACGAGCCGGTGAGGGCGTGGAAGGCGTCGAGCTCGCGCAGGGCGGCGGTCCACTTGCCCAGCCGGTAGAGGGTGAGGCCGTGCAGCTCCCGCACGGTGGCCGACATCGGCGCCACCCGCGCCACCGGCCGCAGCGTGGTGAGTGCGTCCTGGTAGCGGTCGCGCTCGTACGCCTTCACCGCCTCGGCCAGCCGGCGCTCGATGCTCTGGGACTTGCCGTTGCCGACGGCGTCAGCAAGCTCGTTCTTGACGTGCTCGGGCATCGAGCGCTCGGGCCGGGTGCGGCCGGGCGAGGCGCCGGTCGGCAGTTCGTCGCCCGCCTCGTCGTCGTCCTCCACCCAGACCTCGGGCTCCCAACGCTCCGGCTCCGACCTCGCCCGCTCGACCTCGCTGCGAGGGCGCTGGTCCTCGGCCGCCACCAGCCGCGCCCCCTTGCGGGCGACGCTGCCGCGGAAGCGCCTGGCCGCCTCGTCGGGCTCGCGCTCGCCGAAGTCGGGTGCGTTGCGGACCGAGCGGCCGCGGGCCACGGCACGCCGGGCTTCGGGGTCGAGCCCGTCTTCTGTACCTCCGCCAGGCTGGGGCGAACTCGACCAGCGGCGGGGGCTGGCCGTGGTGGCCGACCGGGACCACGCTGCGTCACGGCCGCCCTTGTCGGCGCCGGGGCCCTTGTACCCGCTGGGCTCCCGTTTCCGCTCGGCGCTCCCCGACGTCACCCGCTTGCGGTCGTTGCCGCCCGAAGGCGCCCGTCGCTCGTCCGGCCCGACACCGCCCTCGGCCCTGCGGCCGCCGCCGGTGAACGGCGGCCCGACGGAACGCCCCTGTCCGGCGCGACCCGCCTCGCTCCCGCTTTCTGACCGCTCGCCGAACCGTGCCGGCGCAGTGCCCCGCCGGTCGGCGGCAGCTCCAGCTCGCGCACCGGCCCCGCCGGTGGGGCGCCCGGGGGTGGGCCGGCCCGCTCCCGTGGGTCGACCGGCTGCGGTCGGACGCCCTGCGCTGGCGGGTCGGCCGGCTGCGGTCGGACGCCCTGCGCTGGTGGGACGGCCGGCTGCGGTCGGACGCCCTGCGCTGGCGGGTCGGCCGGCTGCGGTCGGACGCCCTGCGCTGGCGGGTCGGCCGGCTGCGGTCGGACGCCCTGCGCTGTTGGGACGACCGGCTGCGGTCGGACGCCCTGCGCTGGTGGGACGACCGGCTGCGGTCGGACGCCCTGCGCTGGTGGGACGGCCGGCTGCGGTCGGACGCCCTCCGCTGGTGGGACGGCCGGCTGCGGTCGGACGCCCTGCGCTGGTGGGACGCCCGGACGCGCTGGGACGCCCTGCGGGAACGGGTCGGCCTGTACCCCGCTCGCCGCCCCCGGTTCGGGCGGAGCTCCCGCCGGTACGACCGGCCACGGCGTCTCCGGCCCGCCTAGGCGTATCCCGAGCACCCCGTGCCCTGGTGGCGTCGTCTCCACGCGACGCCCCTCCGGTCACACCGTCCCGGCGAGCGCCGGCCACCCGGCTCGAAGTCCCTCCGGTACCGCCCCTCGGCCCGTCTCCAGCTCCTCTGACCGGCCGCCGGCCGGTCGGAGCAGACGGACTCCGGCCCAGGCCCGCAGGCCCGCCGGCGCGACCTGAACCGCTCTCCGCACCTCCCGCTCCGCCGCCCCAGCGCCGGTCGCCCCCGCGCCCGGCGCCCGGCGCGGGCCGGCCTGCGCCGGCGCCGCCGCGCCCCGAGGCGGCAGCGCCGGCGTCCGATGAGCTGGCCCTTCGCACCGAACCGCCGGTGCGAGCCATCCCGCTCGCACCACGACCTGGCGCCCCGCTGCTGCTCGGTCGCCCGGTTCCGGCGCCCTTGGCACCACCCGTGGTGGGAGCGCCGGTGCGCCCGCGGCCAGCGGCCGAGAACCCGGCGCGGGCTCCTGCCGCAGGACGGGAACGGCGAGCTTCCCGTTCCGGCATGACATGCACCCTAGTGCGACCGCGACGAAGCCCCCGCCAGGCGAGGGCTCCATGCGTTAGATGATTCCGGCGACGACCTACTCTCCCAGGGGAATTCCCCCCAAGTACCATCGGCGCTGGCGGGCTTAACTTCCGTGTTCGGAATGGGAACGGGTGTGACTCCGCCGCTATGGTCACCGGAAAACTTGCTCATATGTCAAAGAGGGTGAGGCAGACGTCTGCCTCCCCGAGCGTTCCATAGCGAGCACGAGCGAGATTGTCCCAAGCCCTCGGCCGATTAGTACCGGTCGGCTGAACACATTGCTGTGCGTACACCTCCGGCCTATCAACGTGGTCGTCTGGCCACGGGCCTTACCAGGTTAACCCTGTGGGAATCCTCATCTTGGAACGAGCTTCGCACTTAGATGCTTTCAGCGCTTATCCCTTCCGCAGGTCGCAAAGCAGCGGTGCCCTTGGCAGGACAACTGCCACACGAGAGCTGCGTCCGTCCCGGTCCTCTCGTACTAGGGACAGCCTTCCTCAGGATTCCTACGGCTGCATCGGATAGGGACCGAACTGTCTCACGACGTTCTAAACCCAGCTCGCGTACCGCTTTAATGGGCGAACAGCCCAACCCTTGGGACCGGCTTCAGCCCCAGGATGCGACGAGCCGACATCGAGGTGCCAAACCTTCCCGTCGATATGGACTCTTGGGGAAGATGAGCCTGTTATCCCCGGGGTACCTTTTATCCGTTGAGCGACGGCGCTTCCACACGCAACCGCCGGATCACTATGCCCTGCTTTCGCACCTGCTCGACCTGTATGTCTCGCAGTCAAGCTCCCTTGTGCCATTGCACTCGACGGCTGATTGCCAACCAGCCTGAGGGAACCTTTGGGCGCCTCCGTTACATTTTAGGAGGCGACCGCCCCAGTCAAACTACCCGCCTGCCGCTGTCCCTGACCCGGATTCACGGGTCGAGGTTAGAGCCCCAGTACACACAGGGTGGTATTTCAACGTTGGCTCCACCACAGCTGGCGCTGCAGCTTCCAAGCCTCCCACCTATCCTACACAATATGTACCAAAACTCAACATCAGGTTATAGTAAAGGTCCACGGGGTCTTTCCGTCCTGTCACAGCTACCGAGCATCTTTACTCGGACTTCAATTTCGCCGGGTCAGTGGTTGAGACAGTAGTGAAGTCGTTACGCCATTCGTGCAGGTCGGAACTTACCCGACAAGGAATTTCGCTACCTTAGGACCGTTATAGTTACGGCCGCCGTTTACTGGGGCTTAGGTTCAGAGCTTCGCCCTTGCGGACTAACCCTTCCCCGTAACCTTCCAGCACCGGGCAGGCGTCACAGCGTATACATCGTCTTGC
>JAHFUS010000028.1 GCA_023264975.1 Actinomycetes bacterium
CCTTCGCCGCCTGGCGAAGACGGAGGCCGGTCGGGCGAAGGTCCGCCTGCTGCGGGAGTTCGACCCCGCCTCGGCAGGCGCACCCGACCTCGACGTGCCCGACCCGTACTTCGGCGCCGGGGGCGATGGCTTCGAGCGGGTCATAGACCTGATCGACGCCGCCTGCGTCGGCCTGCTCGCCCAGCTGCGTGCCGCTCGCTGACGATCTCTCCGTTGCGCTCGGGGCGCCGGTCGTCTGCCTGCGCCGGATCGCCGGCGGGGACCTGGACGAGGCGTACGCGGCCGACCTCGCCGGCGGGATGCGGGTCTTTGTCAAGACGGCGCAGGACGCCGCACCCCACGCCTATCGCCGCGAGGCGGGAGGCCTGGCGTGGCTGGCCGAGCCGGGCGCCCTTCCCGTGCCCGCCGTTCTGGCGGTCGCCGACGAGCCAGGGGCGCCCCGGTTCCTCGCCCTCCGCTGGGTCGAGCACGGGCGCCGGCCGCCGGCGACCGACGAGCAGCTCGGCCGCGGTCTGGCCGCCGTCCATGCCGCCGGAGCGCCGTCATTTGGCGGCCCGCACGACCTCGTGCTCGGACCGCTCACCCTGCCCAACGATCCTTGCGACGACTGGCCGTCGTTCTATCTGACGAACCGGCTTGGCCCGCTCGTGCGCATGGCCGCAGACCGCGGCGCGCTTCCGCCCGGGGCGGCGGGCGTCCTGGACGCACTGGCCGCCAGGCTGCCCGACGTCGCCGGACCGAGCGAGCCCCCCGCCCGCCTCCACGGAGACCTGTGGAACGGCAACGTGCTCACCGCGGCCGACGGTCGCCCGTGGCTCATCGACCCCGCCGCCTACGGGGTCACCGCGAGGTCGACCTCGCCATGCTGGCTCTGTTCGGCGAGCCCGGGCCCGCCTTCCTGGCCGCCTACGAGGAGCACACGCCGCTGGCGGACGGTCACGAGGAGCGTGTCGAGCTGTGGCAGGTCCTGCCGTTGCTCGTGCACGCCGTCCTCTTCGGCGGTGGCTACGGCGCTTCGGCCTTGGCCGCCATGCGGCGCTACCTGTAGTGGTTCGGCGGCCGGTTCAGGGCGCGCCTCAGCTCCAGGTGATCGCCGGGCACAGACAGCTGGCTGACGGTGCAGCGCCGGCGTCGTGGGCGGGATCGACGTGGCGGCACACCAGGCGCCCACCTGGTCCTCGCTAAGCGCCCCGTCGGCGAAGGCAGCCGACGCGGCCGGCCACGCCGCCAGCGCCAGCGCATGCGCCACAGCGACCAGGCGCCGGGCCCGGGAGGACGTGACCCCGCAGCGCAGCGCCACCCACTGCTCGGGGGTCAACAGTCCCTTCGTCCCGGCGCACCCGAACGAGCGGAACGGTGAGCGCCCCACCCCGGTGTCGTCCCTTTCACCGGGGTGTGGTGCTCTCACCGTCGTCCGTCACCTCCGAGAAGTCGAGGTTGGCGGGCCGGTCCAGGTGCCTGCGGTTCGTCGTGGCCACGTCGTCGCCCACCCTGTCGATCCGGAGATCGGCGATCCCGAGCTCGCCGTCACCGGAGAGCAGGACGCCGTACGCCAGCAGGGTCGCTCCCTCGGGGACGTCGAGGACGACGTCGTAGCGCGCCCACTCGGTCGTGCCCTTGACGGCCCGGTCCTGCATGTTGTCGAAGGACAGGCTCTTTCCCGTCTTACCGTCGACCCGGAACCACAGCCCGCCCCAACCACCGACGTCCCGGCTCCTCAGCGCGCCCGAGAAGCGGATCCGTTCGCCCACGTACTGGTCGGGCGCGCACTGCTGCATCAGCGTCCCGAACCCGGTCGGCTTGTCGGCGACGCAGCGGAGGGTCACGACCCGCTTTCCCGCGTACACGTCCTCTGCAGCGGCGACGTCCTCGTACTCATGTGGGTGGCTGCCCGCCATGAACCAGTCCTTGACCGTCATCGTCCTCGCCTCCTTCAGGCCGGCTCCGGCCTCTGTCCGTCCGAGCAGTCCGGCCAACCTGGCGCGGGCCCTGTGCAGTTGTCGCTTGACCGTCCCCGTCGACACGCCGAGCTCGGCGGCCACGTCGTCGACGCTGCGGTCCTCGAGATAGTGCAGCTCGACGGCGCGGCGCTGCCCGTTCGAGAGGTGGTCGAGGGCGTCGAGCCACTCCAGCCTGCCCACCACGTCATCCTGACCGTCGCGCGTGCTCGCCGGCGGGCCGAGTCGCCCGAGGGCCCGGGCTTCGGCGTCGCGTCGGCGCAGGTCGCTGCGGGCACAGTTGCGGGCGACCGACCGCAGCCAGCCGTCCAGTGACTCGATCTCCCCCGGGGGCTGTAACCAGGCGCGCACCACCGCCTCCTGGACGGCGTCCTCGACATCGACGCCATCGGGACTGCGACCGGCCATCCACCCGAGGAGCCCCCGGTAGCCGTCGCGGAAGAAGTCTGCGATCGGGTCTTCGACTGTCCTCTCCTCCTCAGGCTCGGTGACCGGTCGTGTACTTGGACGCATGCCGGACCGCGACAGGTTGACGCCGGGGGGGGTCTGGTCCGCCGGACAGGGCCGTGCCGGTCCTGATCGGCTGACCAATACCCGGCGGCAGGGAGTCAGTCGCCCGGCGGGTCGGCGTCGAGCGCCTCCAGGACGGCCAGAATCTCCTCGCCGTAGAGATCGAGTTTGGTGGGGCCGATTCCGTCGACCGTGCGCAACTGGGCGAGGGTGGACGGGCGCTTGGTGGCGATGGCCCGCAGATGGCGGTCGTAGAGGACGATGAAGGCCGACACCTTGTCGCGTTTGCACCGCTCGGTGCGCCACGCCCGCAGCGCCTCCTCCGCCCGCTCGACGTCGGGAGCGAGGTCGGGGCGGGCCACCAGGACGGCGGAGCGCCCCCTGATGGTGACCTGCTCGCCGAAGGCCACCCGCAGGGACGCGCCGCCCTCCACTCCGAGCAGCACGCCGCCGTCGTCCACCGACACGACCGCGCCCTCGAAGCCGCCGTTGGCCATGAAGGTCAAGCCGGGGCGGGCCTCGAGGGTGGAGGCCTTGCCTGCGCCTGCGCCCCCCGTGTTATAGGCCGCCTTGGCCGCCGTGCGGGTGACCGCCGCCTTGGCCCGGTCGGTCTCCGACAAGCGGGGGGCGGTGCCGGCCAGCTCGTCGAGGAAGGGTGACGGGCGGGTCTCGTCGACCAGCAGGGCGACCCGGTGGCGCCCGCGGGTGACGGCCACATGCAGCACCCGGCGCTCCTCCTCCTCGTCCTCGGCCAGGCGGTGGGGCATGAGGCCGCCGGTGACGCCGAACACGGCGACCCGGTCCCACTCCCGCCCCTTCACACGGTGCACGGTGGACAGGGTGACGCCGCCCGGCTCGGCCTCCCGGTGGAACACGGTGCGCAGCCACGACTCGAAGGTGGCGGGGTCGGGGTGGAGGCCGGCGACCTGCTCGAGCGCCTCCAGGTCGTCGAGGTGGCTGGAGCCGCCCTCGCCGGCGCGGGAGGCGTCGAGCAGGCCCATGGCCCCGCCCAGCCCGACCCGGTCCTTCACCACGGCCAGCACCTGGCGGGTGGTGCCGCGGGCGGCAGCGGCTGCCACCAGTTCCAGGTCGTCGACCAGGTCGGCCATCTTGGCCGCCACCTTGGTGTCGTCCAGCTTCTCGCCGATGGCCCGCAACCGGTCGAGGGTGAAGCGGCCCCGGAGCCACTTGGTGATCCAGTTGGGGAAGCCGCGCGACGGCCGGCGGTAGACCTCGGCCACGTCGTCGCCGTCGATGTGGGTGGGGTCGGCGCCGATGCGCAGGTAGGCCAGGGCGGCCCGGACGCCGGTGCGGTCGAGGACCTCGGGGCGCAGCACCGAGTCGAGCGGAACGCCCGCCTCGGCCAGGGCCACGTGGGGGGCGAGCAGGAGCGAGTTCACGCGGGCGAGGACGGCGATGCTCCCGGGGGTGACCCCGTCGTCGGCCAGCCACCCCCGCACCACCTCCTGGAGGGCGCCGGCGCCCGCGTCGGCCGGGTGGCGGTGGACCGCCAGCGCACACGGAGCGGAGTCGGCCGCGGGCCCGGGCCGGATCTCCTTGGGCACCCGCCGGTCGTTGTAGGTGAGCAGCGTGCGGGCGCCGTCCACCACTGACGCCGGGCAGCGGTAGTTCACCTCCAGGCGGTGGTCGCCGGCGCCGGGGAAGTACTTGCCGTAGTCGACCAGGAATGCGGGGTCGGCGCCGGCGTGGCCGTAGATCACCTGGTCGTCGTCGCCCACGCCGAACACGTCGAGGCCGGGTGAGGCGAGGAGGCGGAGCAGGAGGACGTGGGCGGGCGTGAGGTCCTGGAACTCGTCCACCAGCAAGTGGCGGCACCCGGCCTGGGCCGTGCGGCGGAAGGGGCCGTCGGCCAAGAGGACCTCGATGGCTCCGTACACCTGGTCGTCGAAGTCCACCGCCCCGGAGGCCGCCAGCTTTCGCCGGTAGGGGCCGAACGCCTCGGCCAGCCCCGGCACGTCGTCGCGCCCCGCCTCCACCTCGGCCGGGTCGCGCAGGCCGAGGCGGATCAGCGAAAGGCCCTCGAGGTAGGGCCCGATGGGGTCGGTGTTGGCCCGGCGCTGGCGGCGGGGGAGCAGCTCGTCGACGATGCGGCGCACCTCCCGTTCCTCCAGCACCCGGGGCGGGCGGCCCCGGGCCCGGGTGAGCAGGGAGTAGCCGAGGGCGTTGAGCGTCTGCACCCGGGGCTGGAAGGAGGCGCACCGCTCCTGGAGCTCCTCCTGCGCCTTCTTGTTGTAAGCCACGGCCAGCACGCCCTCGGCCTCGAATCCCCGGTCGACGATCAGGTGGCGGAGCCGCTCGGTGAGGACACGGGTCTTGCCCGACCCGGCCGGGGCGATCACCCGGGCCGGGCCGCTGTGGTGGGCGACGGCGGCCAGCTGGTCGGGCGCCAGCTCGGCGTGCGGTTCCGTGGGGGGTGGGCCGGCGACGACCCTTCCCTGCTCCACCGTGTCCGTGTGGACGACCACGGCCCCGAGGGCGGCCGGGTCGAAGGGCGCCCGGGGGCCACCGTCCACCCACGCCGGGCGGCCGTCGGGCAGCAGCACGTCGCCGGGGCCACCGGGGTCGGACTTCACCGCCGCGCCGGCCCGCTCCGCCTTGCGGGCCCACCACCAGATCGGCGCCCCGTCGCCGCGGGCGTCGTAGGTGTTCGCCCACACGAGGAACTGGAGACGGTCGCTCCACGCCTCGAAGTCGGGGGCCAGCGCCCACGGTTCGTCGTCCCAGGTGGCGGGGGAGCGGAACAGGCCCGGGTCCACGGCCAGGGCCACCACCACCGGCCACCGGGCCGTCCACGCCTGGTGGAGGGCGGCCACGGTGGGGCCGGGGTCGGCCAGCGCGTCCTCGTCGACGGTGACCACCGGGGCGCCGGCCCAGGGGTCGGGCACCGGTGTGCCGGCGTTGACCACAACCCCGCGCCCGAGTTCAAGAGGCCCGGGCGCAGTCACAGCCGAAGCCTATGCAGCGGGTGCGACAGCCGGGCGGCCGGCGGAACTGCGCGCTACGGGCCCATGCGGCGGGAGCGTTCGGAAACCGGACTCTGATGCCGCATGAACGTGGACGGGCCCGGCGGCGCGGCCACCGGCCGGCAGTCGCTAGCTCGGGTCGTCGTCGGCGCCGCCGCCCATGTCGAGCAGGCCGTTGGCGGCGGCCAGGGCCGTGGCCGCCTTCACCGCCTCCTCGTAGACCACCGACAGGTGGTGCTGGGCGGCGGCGGCGTTGATCGAGAGAGGCGGGTCGCCGAGCGACCGGGGGACGGCGGACGGGTCGATGGTGGGCGTGATGGGCGCGGTCGGCGCGGGCGCCTCCTCGCGGCGGCCCCAGAACGCGTCGGACGGGCGCCCCTGGAGCCGGCCCCGGCGTCGCCGGCTCACCGGCGCACTGTTCGGCGGGCGTTCATGCGGCCGTCTCCTCCTCGCCCAGGCCGGCCCGCTCGGCCGACTCGGCGATGACCTCGTCGGGCCGCAGTCCGAGGGCGGCCCGCAGTTGGTCGGCGCCGAGGTCGCCGAGGGAGCTGCTGGCTGGCAGGGCCAGGTCGGCGATGCGGCGCTTGCCGGCCACGACCTCCTCGACCCGCTCGTCGACGGTGCCGGGGCACACCAGGCGGTGGCTGACGACGGCGTTCTTCTGGCCGATGCGCCACGCCCGGTCCCGGGCCTGGTCCTCGACGGCCGGGTTCCACCAGCGGTCGTAGAGCACCACGTGGCTGGCGGCGGTGAGGTTGAGGCCCGACCCGCCCGCCTTGATGGACAGCACCAGGGCGCCCGGCCCCGCGCCCTTCTGGAACTCGTCCACCAGCCGGTCACGCACGGGCCGGGTGAGGCCGCCGTGGTAGCAGCGGATGGGCAGGCGGTTGCGCGCGCTGAGGTACGTCGCCAGCTTCTCCCCCCACGAGGCGAAGTGGGTGAAGATCAGCACCCGCTCGCCCGCCGCGAAGATGGCGTCGAGGAGCTCGTTGAGGCGGGTGAGCTTGCCCGAGCGCCCCTCGAGGGGCTCGTCGTCGTCGTGCAGGTAGGCGGCGGGGTGGTCGCAGATCTGCTTGAGGGCGGTGATGGCGGCCAGGACCTGGCCCTTGCGGGCGCTCGGGTCCTCGCCCGCAGGCACGGCGGCGCCGGCCGGCACCAGCCGGTCGAGCACGGCCTGGTAGAGGCCGATCTGCTCGGGCGTCATGCCGCAGTGGTCGAGCTCGTCGATCTTGTCGGGCAGTTCGGCGGCGATCTCGGGCTCGGCCTTGCTGCGCCGGAACACGAGCAGGCCGTTGAGTGCCCGCAGCGCCGCCTCGCCGGGGCGGGTGCCGCTCTCGGCCTTGGACAGCTGCTCCACAAACATGGGGCGGGACCCGACCAGGCCGGGGTTGGTGAAGTCGAGGATCGCCCACAGGTCGCCCAGGCCGTTCTCGATGGGCGTGCCGGTGAGGGCCAGGCGGCTGCGGGCGGGGACCCGCCGGAGCTGCTTGGCCGTCTCGCTGGCCGGGTTCTTGATGGTCTGCGCCTCGTCGACCACCACCCGGTGCCATTTCACCGCGGCCAGCGCCTCCACGTCGCGCACGGCGGTGGCATAGGTGGTGAGGATGACGTCGGCGCCCGCCACCTCCTCGGCCAGCTCGGCGGCCGTCGCCCGGGCGATGCCGTGGTGGACGCGCACCCGCAGCTCGGGCGAGAAGCGGGCCGCCTCGGCCGCCCAGTTGCCGAGCACGGCCGGCGGTGCCACCACGAGCGAGGGGCCGTCGCCGCGCGTCTCGAGCAGGTGGGCCAGCACCGTGGGCGTCTTGCCCAGGCCCATGTCCATGGCCAGGCAGCCGCCCAGCCCGGCGCCGTCGAGGAACCGCAGCCAGCCCCGGGCCTCGGCCTGGTACGACCGCAGCTCGCCCACGAACCCTTCCGGCGCGGGCAGCGGCTCGGGCGGGGAATCGGTGGCGCCCCGCACGAGGTCGACGGCCCAGCCGCCGCCGTCCACCACGACCGACCCGCCGAGGGCCGACCCCTCGAGGCCTACGGCGTGACGCAGGATGGCGGCGCCGGACAACTCGGTGGTGCCCACCGCCTCGGCCAGAGCCCGGGCGGCGGCGTCGAGGTCGCCCCGCTCCAACTCCACCCACTTGCCCTTCACCCGCACGAGTGGGCGGGCCTGGGCGGCCAGGCGGGCGATCTCGGCCGCGTCCAGCTGCGTGTCGCCGAACAGTACCGACCACCGCACCTCGGACAGCTGCTGGGCACCCACCTTGGAGTCCTTGGTGAAGGCGTCGGCCTGCATGTGCAGGCGGGGCCCGGTGCGCCGCCGGGACGCGGCGGGCACCCGCACGTCGAACCCGGCCGCCACCAGGGCGGCACCGGTGCGGGTCATCAGGTCCCAGGCCTCGTCGGCGCCGAGCACCACCGTGCCGCGGGTGCGGGTGGGCCGCAGCAGCGGCGGGAGCAGGCGCTCCAGGCGACGCAGCTGGACGTTGGCCTCCTGCGCCTTGGCCCGGTTGGGCGAGGCCAGGGCCTGCTCCACCGGGACCAGATGGCGCTCGATCCCCGACGCCTCGACGTGCAGGAGCCAGCCGCCGTCTTTCTCGGGGGGGTCGAGGCGGACGGTGAGTCCGACGGTGCCGGCGGACAGCACGGGCGACGTCCACCGCTTGAGCTCGTCGGCCATCTCGCCGGCCGGGCGGGCGTTGGCCGTGAACGGCTCGCCGTCCAGCCGGGCCAGGACGGTCTCGGCCATATCGCCCCGGGTGCGGGCGATGGCGGCGGTGGCGGCGGTGACCAGGCGGCGGGCGCCGGCGCGGCAGATGGCGTCGACGGCGGCGGCCAGCACGGCCCGGCACAGGCGCTCGGGGCTCGACGGAGTCGGCGTGAGGGCGGCCACCGCCCCGGGCATGCGGGCGGCCAGCTCCCGCAGGCGGGCGGCGTCGACAACGGCCGGCGCCCACCGCACGGCGAAGCGGCCGGTGCCGTGGCGGGCCGGGGCACCGTTCTTGTCGGAGCGGGTGAGCGTTGGCGCCATGCGGCCGAGGGCGACCAGCTCGGTGGCCCACACGGCCACGTCCCCCAGCCATCCCACGCTGGGTGCTGCATCGGCGCCGAGCTGGCCGGCACCCACGCCCACCAGCCAGCCGAGGGCCCCGCTCACCGGTGCGGTGACGCCGGCGGCCGCGTCGCCCGTGGGCAGTGGCACGCCGCGGTGCAGGCCCCAGTCGACGGTGGCGCCGCCGGCGTCGGCCACCAGGGAGTGCAGCTCGTCGGGGCCGGCGGCGGCGACACCGCGGCCGGCGGCCCACACCACCACGTCTCCGGCGTCCCACGAGGCCTGCAGCGCCACGACGCCGGGTTCGTCGATCTCGTCGTCCTCCTCGCCGTCGCCGACTGCGGGGGAGGACCCTGGGCCGGCGTTGCGGCCGGTGAGGCGGTGGAGAGCGGCCCGGAGGCGCGAGAGCTCGCCGGTCAGGTCGGCCAGGATCTGGTCGCGCTCGTCGCCGGTGATGCGGGCGGCTCCGGCCAGGGCGTCGGTGGTGTCGACGATGAGGCGGTGCAGGGCGGCAGCCCACTCGGCGGGATCGGCCCGCAGCAACTCCACCTCGGCGGGCGCGGCGTAGCCCCACGCCTCCGCTGAGACGAGTGCCTCGAGATTGCTTCGGTCCAGTTGAGTCTCCAGGATCGTTTCGCCACCGGGAACCCCCCGACGGCTGGGCCGCTGCCCCCAGGACGCCGTGGTGCTTCACGCCTGCTGCGCATGGCCGTCGACCCCGGCGGGGACAGCCAACGCCTCCATCGTACGCTCTTTTCCGCAGGAGCGGGGACGGGGGCGGGTGGGGGGGCGGGGGCGGGACGGGGGCAGGTGGGGGACGGGGCGCGTGGCTGGCGGCGGGCGGCCGGGCGATCAGTCCCCCTCGGGGTTCACGGGCGTCACCGGTCGGGTACATCCGACTACGACCCGAATCCCCGGGCGCGAGGGCACAAGGAGGCGTTTCCATGGGCTTCGTGTTGCTGCTTCTTCTGCTGGCGTTGCTTTTCGGCGGGCTCGGCCTGTTCGTGGAGGGCCTCAAGTGGGTCCTCGTCATCGCCCTTGTACTCGTGATCGCGGGCGCGCTCAACGGTTTCCGAGGCCGCCGGGTCGTGTGACCCGCCGGCCCCGGTGGCCGCACAAAGCTGAGAAGGCGGCAGGGCTCCGGCCCTGGCACCTTCTGGTTCAGCGCGAGAGGACGTACACGCAGAAGGCGAGGATGCCGACTGCGATGAGGATACCGAGGATCACCTTCTCAAAAAGGGAATCCAACGCCTTTGCGGGGTCGGGTGCATGGCGGGCCTGGTGGTGGGACAGCGAACCCCGGGTGTTGACCTTGCTCATGTGATGCCTCTCCTGCGTCGCTCGAAGCCGCGTCCGTCGGCGGCGGACCTGAAGATACAGCGGGTATGCACACCGGGTAAAGGTGCAAAGGTCCTCTGTCGCGGGTTTTCACCTAGCAGGCGGCAGGGACCTCGGCCTGCGCCGGTCGGTAGGCTCGCCGCTCTGGCGACGGGAGAGGTCCGATGGTGAGCAAGCGCGCGGTGTGGGCTGCGGCGGCGGCGGTCGTCCTGGTGGGGGGCGCGTGCGGCGGGCCCGACGCCGGCTCAGGCGCCCCCACGCCGGCCGGCCGGCCCGAGCCGGGCACGGTGATCCTGCGGGACATCGAGTTCAAGCCCGACAAGGTCACGGTGAAGGTGGGCGGCACGGTCACCTGGAAGTTCGAGGACCAGGGCATCCCGCACGACGTGGTGGCCGACGACGAGTCCTTCGGGAGCGAGGTCCAGGACGAAGGGACGTTCCGCCACACCTTCGACAAGCCTGGCACCTACACCTACAAGTGCTCGCTGCACCCCGTCCGGATGAAGGGGACGGTCACGGTCCGATGAGGGAACGTTGCCCGTCCGTAGCCGTTCCGACCCGCTACGCCGGCTTGACCTCCACCGGGCCGCCGCCGGCTCCCCGCATGAGCCTGATGGCGAGTTGGCCGTTGCCGTAGGTGGCCGACCCGCCGCCACCGAAACCGTCGGGCAGTTCCACGCTGCGCTCGAACGGGCCGTAGTGCCACTCGTGTACCAGGTACTCCTTCGCCGCCGGCGTCCGCATGGCGGCGGCGATGTGCAGCTCGCCGCCGTCCACCACCACGGTGATGTCGTCGGGCATCACGCCGGGCAGCGGAGCCACCACCACCAGCGCCTCCCCGGCCTCGTAGATGTTGATGGGCACCCGCATCACCTCGCCTCCGGACTCCCCGCTGCGGCCGTCCCGGCGGTCCTGGAGGTCCTGGATGCGGTCGTCGATGTCCTTGGCCATGGTGCGCTTCTACCCCCCTGGTGGCCCGATGACCCTCGCGGCGGCGGGTAGCGTACGGGCGGTGCGACCCCTGGCCCGCTTCGCTGTCACCGTCGCAGTGGCCGGCACCGGCCTCGCCGTGGGCTTGGCGCTGCTGGCGCCGATCGCCGGGAACGTGCTCAGCGCCGGCTCGGGCAAGCCCGAAGACGTCCAGGCGCTGGGCGAGGTGGCGCAGAACTCGGCCGTGTACAGCCGCGACGGGAAGCTGCTCGCCGTGCTCCATGCCGAGGAGAACCGGTCGCCGATCACCCTCGCCCAGGTCCCCCGGCACCTAGTGAACGCCATCGTCGACGTGGAGGACGAGAAGTTCTGGGACCACGGCGGGGTCAACCTGCGCTCCACGCTTCGCGCCCTCGTCACCAACGTGTCGTCGGGCGAGGTGCTCCAAGGCGGCTCCACCATCACCCAGCAGCTCGTGAAGAACGCGCTGCTCACGCCCGAGAAGAGCGTTGACCGCAAGGTGAAGGAAGCGGTCCTCGCAGTGCGCCTCGAGAACCGCCTCTCCAAGGAGGAGATCCTCGAGCGCTACCTGAACATCGTCTACTTCGGCAACGGCGCCTACGGCCTCCAGGCGGCGGCCGAGACCTACTTCAACACCCGGGTGGAGAACCTCACGCTGGGCCAGGCGGCCCTGCTGGCCGGCGTCATCCGCAACCCCGTTGGCTACGACCCGGTGAAGCAGCCCCAGCGGGCCCGTGACCGCCGCGACCTCGCCCTCGACCGCATGGTGGTGAACGGGCACCTCACCGACGCCGAGGCCGATGCCGCCCGCACCGACCCGGTGCCGACCGAGCTGTTCACGCCGCTGCCTCCGCCCAACGACTACTTCGTGGAGGAGGTGAAGCTGCGCCTGCTGGCGGACCGGCGTCTGGGCGAGACGGTCCAGGAGCGGTACAACGCAGTGTTCAAGGGCGGCCTGCGCATCCAGACCAGCCTCGATCCGAACCTGCAGGCGCTGGCCGAGAAGTCCCGTTCCCGGGTGCTGCCGCAGTCGATCCTGCGGGGCCGCTTCACCAGCGCCGTCGTAACCGTGGAGCCGGGCACGGGCTACGTGCGGGCCATGATTGCGGGTGACGACTTCGGCACGGCCAAGTACAACCTGGCCACCCAGGGCAAGCGCCAGCCGGGCTCGTCGTTCAAGCCCTTCGTGCTTCTGGCCGCCCTGGAGGAGGGCTACAGCCCGAATGACACCATCAACGGGTCGTGCGGCACCCTCAAGGTGCCCGGCTTCGACCCGTACAAGCCCGGCAACTACGAGGGCTCCGGCGGCGGCGTGATGACCCTCACACAGGCCACGGCCAAGTCGGTCAACTGCGCCTACGCCCGCCTCGGGGTCATCGTCGGCCTCGACAAGGTGGTCGACATGGCGGTGAAGCTGGGCCTCCCGAGGGACCGCCTCGACGCCTTCCCGTCGATCTCCCTCGGCGCCGAGGAGGCCACCCCGCTGGAGATGGCGGCCGCCTACGCCACCATCGCCAACGAGGGCGTTTACAACGCTCCGTCGTTCGTCGAGAAGGTCGTCGACCGCAAGGGCGACGTGCTGTTCGAGGGCCCCTCGAAGGGCAAGCGGGCCTTCTCGGTGGAGACGGCCCGGGTGGCCGAGCAGGTGATGCAGCAGGTCGTGCAGCGGGGCACCGGAACAGCCGCCCGCCTGCCCGGCCGTGAGGTCGCCGGCAAGACGGGGACCTCACAGGAGTGGCAGAACGCGTGGTTCGTCGGCTTCACCCCGCAGCTGGCCACGGCTGTGTGGATGGGGTCACCCATCGGCAACGTGTCGATGAAGGGCGTCGGCGGGCGCAACGTCACCGGCGGCTCGTTCCCGGCCCAGATCTGGGCCGGCTACATGCGGGAAGCCCTCAAGGGGGTGGATGCAGAGAACTTCGTCGAGCCGGCAGGCAAGCCCAAGCCGGGCAAGTACCTGCGCGACAAGACTTCGCCCGACGATCGGCCGCGTTCCCGCCGCACCGCCACCACCACCGACGCCCCCAGCGCCGATGCGCCGATGGCCACCGAGGGCATCCAGCCCGCCCCCGGCGCCGCGCCCGCGCCCGCGCCCGCCGTCACCGTCGCACCGGTCCCCGCTGCCACCGCCCCTCCTGCCCCACCGGCGTCGCCGTGAGCGTCTTCGAGGTTCTGCTCGAGGTCCAGGCCTCCGACACGGCCGCCGATCAGCTGCGCCACCGGCGGGCCACCCTGGCGGAGCGGGCGGAGCTGGCGGCCGCCGGGACGCGTGCCGTCGAGGTGCAGGCGAAGCTGGCGGAGACGAAGGCGCAGCGGGCCGAGGTGCTGGCCCGCCAGGCCGGGGTGGACGCGGCGATCGGCACGGCGGGGGAGCGGATCAAGGAGATCGAGGGTCGTCTCTACTCGGGCCAGGTCTCGGCCACCAAGGACATCCTGGCCATGACGGCCGAGGTCGAGTCGATCAAGTCCCGCCGCTCGGGGCTGGAGGACGACCTCATGGCCACCATGGAGGCCGAGGAGCCGCTGGCCGCCGAGATGGCCGAGCTCGAGGGTGTCCTCGCCGGCCTCGAGGCGGACGCCGACCGGCTGCGCGGGCTCATCGCCGATGGTGAGGGTGTGATCGACGCCGAGCTGGCCGACGTCAACTGCGTGCGCGAGGAGCAGGCGGCCCGGATCCCGGCCGACCTCCTGGCCACCTACGAGAAGCTGCGGGCCCGCCTCCGGGGCGAGGGAGCGGCGCGCGTGTCGGGCCGGTCGTGCTCGGGGTGCCACCTCACCCTTCCGGCCCAGGAGGTCGAGCGCATCAAGCGGGCGGGGCCCGACGACCTGGTCCTTTGCGACCAGTGCGGCCGCATTCTCGTCCATTAGGGTTTTCGTGCTCCTCTGGTTCGCCGGCTGCTCGCTGGTGGCGGTGTGGCTGGTCTTCAAGGACCCTGCGATCGACTACCGGCTGGTGGTGGCCGGCGCCCTGCTCCCCGATGCCGTCGACGTGTTCCTCGGCGGCCCCCGTTACCTGCACAGCCTGGCTGCCGGCGTCGCCACCCTGACACTGGTGATGCTGGCCACCCGGGGCCGGCGGGGCCTGCGCCGGCGCCTGCTGGCGCTGCCCATCGGCATGTTCCTCCACCTCGTGCTCGATGCCATGTGGGCCCGAACCGAGGTGTTCTGGTGGCCCGCCTTCGGCCTCGACCTGACCGGCGACGAGCTGCCCAGCCTGGCCCGGCCGGCCGGCGTGCTGGCGCTGCAGGAGGTGGCGGGCGCGGTCGCCCTGGCGTGGTGGTGGGGGAGGTTCCGGCTGTCGGAGCCGGAGCGCCGCCGGCGGTTCATGACCACCGGCAGGCTCAGCCGCGACCTGGCCGGCCGGGGGCCCGGCTCCGGTCGCTCCTGAGGAGCGGGCCGGGGTCGCTGCTGATTCCCGGTACGGAACCCCACCTCGGAGCGCGTGCGTTCCCGCACCGGCCGGCTCATGGGAGGCTTGACGCAAATGACCGACGTCGCCATCTCCGCCGAAGGCGTCACCAAGCGGTTCGGTGACGTGCTGGCCCTCGATTCGGTGGACCTGGCCGTGCCCGCCGGTACCGTGTTCGGCCTGCTCGGCCCCAACGGGGCGGGCAAGACCACGATGGTGCGGATCCTCACCACCATCCTCCAGCCCGACGGCGGGCGGGCGAGCGTGCTCGGCGCCGACGTCGTGCGCGAGGCCGACAGGGTGCGGTCGCGCATCGGGCTGGCCGGCCAGTACGCAGCGGTCGACGAGAACCTCACCGGGCGTGAGAACCTGAGGATGATCGGTCGGCTCACCCACCTGGCCCGCCCTGTCGCCGCCCGCCGGGCCGACGAGCTGCTCGAGCGGTTCGGGCTGGCCGACGCCGCCGACCGCACCGCCCGTACCTACTCGGGCGGCATGCGCCGCCGGCTCGACCTGGCCGCCGCCCTCGTGCACCGCCCGCCCGTGCTGTTCCTCGACGAGCCCACCACCGGCCTCGACCTCCGCAGCCGGTCCGACCTGTGGGCCGTCATCGCCGAGTTGGTGGCCGAGGGCATGACCCTGCTGCTCACCACCCAGTACCTCGAGGAGGCCGACCGCCTGGCCGACCGCATCGGCGTGGTCGACGGCGGGCGGGTGGTGGCAGAGGGCACGGCCGCCGAGCTCAAGGCCGGCCTGGGCACCACCGTCGTCGAGGTCGGGTTCGGCGACGACGGCCTGGCTGCCCGGGCGGCCGAGGCGTTGGCCCGCTTCGGCGTCTCCGGGCCCGAACGGGACGGCGCCCTCGTGCGTTTCGAGGTCGACGACGGGCCCCGTGTGCTCATCGCTGTCCTCGGCGAGCTCGACGAGCGGGGCATCGTGCCGGCGACCGTCGCCATCCGCGAGCCCAGCCTCGACGACGTCTTCCTCGCCCTCACCGGCCACCGCACCGAGGAGGCGACGGCCGACCAGGCGGAGGCGGCCTCGGGAGGCCATGACGGCTCCGCGCCGGCCCGAGGCCGCCGCGTCCCCACAGGAGGTCGCCGATGACCACCGTCACCGCCCCGTCCGCCGTACCTGCCGCCCCGCCCGGGAGCAGGCTCGGGTGGGCCGTCGCCGACACGCTCACCATCGCCGGGCGCAACCTCACGACCATCCGGCGCCTGCCCCAGTTGCTGGTGTTCGCCACCATTCAGCCGGTCATCTTCGTGCTGCTGTTCCGCTACGCCTTCGGGGGCGCCATCCGCACGCCGGGCATTCCCTACGTCGATTACCTGATGCCCGGGATCTTCGCCCAGACGGTCACTTTCGGCAGCCTCGGCACCGGCATCGGGCTCGCCGACGACCTCCAGAAGGGCCTCATCGAGCGCTTCCGGTCGCTACCCATGGCCCGCTCGGCCGTGCTCGGCGGGCGCATCGTGAGCGACCTCGTGCGCAACACGTTCGTGGTCTTCCTCATGTGCGTGGTGGGCTACCTGGTCGGCTTCCGGGTCCACACCAATCCAGTGGCGTTCGCCGGCGGGCTGGTGGTGCTCCTGCTCTTCGCCTGCTCCCTATCTGTGATCTTCGCCCTCGTCGGCCTGTCGGTGCGCACGGCTGAGAGCGCCCAGGCGGCCGGCTTCCCGATGCTCGCCCCGCTGGTGTTCGCCTCGTCGGCCTTCGTGCCGGTGGCCACAATGCCCGGCTGGCTCCAGGTCTTCGCCCGCCACCAGCCCCTGTCGGTCACCGTCGACGCCGTGCGGGCGCTGTCGCAGGGCGGTCCCACCACCAGCTTCGTCCTTCAGTCGCTGGCGTGGACGGTGGGCATCATCGCCGTGTTCGGTCCCCTGGCCGTGCGCAAGTACCGCCGTACAGCCTGACAGCGGTCCGAAAAATCAGGCCTGGCCTGGAACTCGTACGGCCCGGCCGTCGTTCTTCTCATCGGTTCACGAAAACAGTCCCACCTGTCTTTGACCGAACCGCCGGTGGGCCGCCCCCGTCCCGGATTCGTCCCTTCCCAGGGACGGGGGTGGCCGTACCGGATCCCTCCGCCGCCGGCGCGCTCTCCCGCTCCGGGCGGATGGGCCATATGCCCGATGGAAGTGCAGTGCCGACCTTCTACCGTTCCCCGTAGGGGCGGAAGGCAGGAATCGGTTGCCCGCAACGTGGCGGACGCCGGCAACTCCTGCCGTATGACGAAGAAGGGACCTCCCGGGGGGCGGGGGGTCCTTCCTCGCGTCCTGCCCCGGGCCACGGGCCGCTCTACCTGCGGACTGTGTACCGCCAGGCGGACGACGACCGGGGTGTTCCATCTGTGGGCCGGCCTCGACGGGCCCGAGGACCTGTCGTTCGCCGACGACCCGGCCACCTTCCCGCCCGCCTCGCCTCCCCATGGCCGTCGGCGTCGAGAACCTCGACGGCAGTGGCGGCGACTACCGGACGACGCCCCCCACCGGAGCGAGCGGGCCGCTGTAGGAGGTCGCCCGGCGGGCGGGCGCCGCTACGCTCGCCCGCCGATGCGACGAGAAGCGCTCAGGTGAGCTTCGGCCACCGTCGCCGTCACGTGCTTGCTGCGGACGAGCGCTGGTCGAGCCTGGTGCGGGCGGTCGGGATGCTGCTCGCAGTGCTGGGCGTGGGGACGATCGGCTACCTGATGCTCGGGCTTGCGCCGCTCGACGCGCTGTACCAGTCGGTCACCACGGTAACGACTGTCGGGTTCCGCGAGGTGGGGGAGCCGACGGCCGCCTTCCGCTGGTTCACGATCTTCCTTGTCCTGCTCGGGGTGGGCACCGTGCTGTACGCGCTCGGTGTGCTGCTGGAGGCGCTGGTCGAGGGCAGGATCACGGAGCGGTTCGGGAGGAGACGCATGGAACGCCAGATGGCGGGGCTCGAGGACCACGTTGTCGTCTGCGGCTGGGGGCGCGTGGGGGAGGCGATCGGCAGCGCCCTGGGCGGGAGCGACGGGTGCACCGTCGTGGTGGTGGAGCGTGATCCGGCCCGGGCGGCCACCGTGTTCGGCCTCGTGGTCGCCGGCGACGCCACCGAGGACAGCGTGCTGCGGCGGGCCGGGGTGGAGCGGTGCCGAGCCCTCGTGGTGGCCCTCCCGCAGGACGCCGACAACGTCTACGTCACCCTGTCCGCCCGCCGTCTGCGGCCGGACGTGTTCATCGTGGCGCGTGCCCACGTAGCCACCGCCGAGGCGTTGCTGATCCAGGCCGGCGCCAACCGGGTCGTGAACCCCCAGGCCATCGGCGGCGCCCGCATGGCCGCCCTGATCGCCCAGCCCCACGTCGCCGACTTCCTCGACGTGGCCATGCACAACGCAAGTCTGCAGTTTCGGCTATCGGAGCTCACCGTGTCGGCGGGGTCGCCCGTGGCTGGCCGCTCGCTGCGTGAGTCGCACCTGCGCGACGCCACCGGGGCCCTCGTCCTGGCCGTGCGGAACGCAAACGGTGATTTCCGCACCAACCCCGACCCGGCCGAGGTGATGGAGGCGGGCGAGGTCCTCATCGCCATCGGCACCGAGGTGCAACTGGCCGCCCTGCGCAAGCTCGTCACCGGCGCCGGCTGACCTGCACAGCCGACGCCCGCCGGGCCGGCATGAAGCGTGGTGGGGACGACCCGGGTGATCGAGACCGACGGGAAAGTCGTCACCTCGATGCGGGCGGGCAGGCACCGGAGGTCGAGACCGTCCTCGGCTGCTGACGGTGGCGCAGCGGGGAATATCCGATTCGGGCGGTCCTTGTCCTGCGCCCCAATGGTCATGCGTCGCCGGTGGCATAGACGACCAACCGGCGATCGTGGGTCCCGTTCCTGAACGTGCCGGCACAGGTGATGAGCGTGAGGTGAGCGCGACCGTCGGCCGAGGGCTGTGGGCTGGTTCCTGCCACCGGTCCGACGCCGTAGATGCGGCGCAGCACCGAGGGGTCAGCTGCCTCCCGCAGTGAGTACGTCTCGGAGGATCCCACGGTGAAGCGCACGTCGAGGCCGGTTCGGGTGTCGCGGACGACGATGGGGTCTCCCGACCGGAGCTCGTCGATGTGGCTGAAGACCGCCGGCCTTCCGTGGGGGCTGTTGACGTGGCCGGCGAGCACGGCTGTACTCGCCGCGCCGGGCACCGCGCTGCCCCGGTACCAGAACGCTTCCTGCCACACGGGGCTGTCGGCCGACCCCATCGGCGCGTCCATGACGCCGGCCGTCGTAATACCCACCCCTGCCACCAGCGCCCGGACGCCGAGCGTCGGGATCAGCAGATGCAGGGGCACGGCCACCGGCCCCTCGCGCAAACCGAGGTCGGACCTGATCAAGGCGGAGGGAACGCCGCCGGCAACCGCGGGGGCAGGCATGCCCGACGGTGCCGGCGCGGCCGCAACGGTCGGTGCCGTCCCCGCGCGGGCCGGCCCGGCGGGCCCTCGCGGCGCGACCGCCGCCCCCCCGAGCAGTGCGGTCAAGGCCATGCAGGCCGCGAATCGTCTCGTCGACGGGAAGAGGGACGTCACGGAGATCATCGGTCGCCGCCGTCGGGCCGCGCACCGTCAGGCCGACGCCGGCGCTGCCGGACGGCGCCCGCGGCGCCGGCGCCGAGGCCGCCCAGGAGCACCGCAGGCCACGGCCCACCGCCGCCCTCCGACGGTCCCGCGCCTGTACGAGGCGGTCCGACGACGCTCGGGACGTCAGGGCCGCCAGGCCCACCGCCCCCAGGCCCACCCG
Source organism: Actinomycetes bacterium (assembly GCA_023264975.1). Lineage (GTDB taxonomy): Bacteria > Actinomycetota > Acidimicrobiia > Acidimicrobiales > JAHFUS01. The sequence continues at coordinate 18,940 of JAHFUS010000028.1, forward strand.
AGGTGAGGCCGGTGCCGGTGCGGGTCAGCCCCGTCGACGTGGCGGCGCCGGGGGTGGCGCCGGCCGTGGTGCCGCTCGCCGAACCGCCAGCCGATGCGCCTGCGGTGGCCCCGGGTCCCCGGCCGCCTGCGGCCGGAGTGAAGCTGCCGGTGGTATCGGAGGCGACCGTCGTGGTCGTACCGGCGGTGGGTGTGGTCGTCGTCGTGCCCGGCGCAACCGTCGTCGTGGCGGCGGGGGGCGACGCGCAGGTGGGCTTGGTGAACGTGTCGTTGTCCAGGGTCACGGCCCCGTTCCTGGCCAGTGCCCGGCCGTGAACGACCACGCTGTTGTCCACGGTGATCGACGTAAGGGCCAGGATGTTCCCGGTGAACACGGAACCGGTGCCGAGCGTGGCCGAGCTTCCGACCTGCCAGAACACGTTGCACTCCTGCGCTCCGTTGATGAGGCTCACGGTGCTGCCGGAACCGGTGATGAGGGTCGAGTCGGTCTGGAAGACGAACACCGAGTTGAAGTCCCCGGCCCCGTCGAGCACCAGCGGGCCGGTCAGGCTGAGCGGGGACTTGCCGGGACCGGCGTAGACGCCGGCCTGGAGGTTGAGGTTCGCCAGGTCCGCGGTGGTGGTGGCAGTGACCGGGCGACCGGCGGCGTCCACGTAGGCGACCGTCAGGTCGGACTGGGCGTCCTGGGCCATGCCGTCGGAGAGGTTGACGCTGCCAGGGGGTAGCACGAGGCCGGGTGGGAAACCGGTGACGGATCCGCCCGGCCACAGGCCGAGACTCCCGTCGAGGGTGCTGTTGCCGGTGTTGGTGACCGTCGACGCCCCGAGGACGGCATAGTTCTGCGCCGAGGCGAGGGGGACGGTGGGGACGATGGCGGCGTCGGCGGCATTCGACAGGGACAGCAGGGTTGCTGCCGCGACGGCGACTGCCAGCAGCGCTCCTCCCGTGACGCGGGGACTTGACGGGCGCGTGGTCATGGGGGCTCGATTCCGCGACCTCACTGGAACGCCAGAGGCGACGAAGGTGGGCCAACCTGTTCACGACCTTTGTCGACATCGCGGAGCCTGAGGAGTAGCTCTAGTTTCAGGCCTTGCCTGTCGAGGTCACCCACCTCCGGCGCCGAGGCATCCGAGGAAGATCTGCAGCGCTACCGCAGGGCCGACGAAAAGCGCATCGGACAGCCGGCCGGCTACCCGAATTCTCCCGCCTGCCTCGCCGGCGCGAAGGGCCGCGATCGATGACGGCACGAGGACGACGACGAGCCCCCGACGCCCACGTCGTCGCCTGAACGCGGCGCCAGTCGTCGATGCCGGTGGACTCGTCTTCCATCGACGATTGCGCTTTGTCGAATAGCGACCATTTGGGCGCGGCCGGGCCATTCGTGATGGTCACGACACCCAGTCCCGCCGCATCGCCTCCGCCACTGCCGCCGACCGCTCGTTGACCCCGAGCTTGCGGTAGAGGCGGTGCAGGTGGGTCTTCACCGTGGCCTCCGACAGGTACAGGCGCTCGGCGACCTCCCGCGAGGTGGCCCCGCCCACGAGCAGGCGCAGGATCTCGCTCTCTCGGGGCGAGGGGACGGCGTCGGAATCGTCGGCCCGGGCCCGAACCGCCTCCATGAGGCAGGCCTGGGCCGAGGGCGAGAAGGCCGACCCCCCGGCGCTGACGCAGTGGAGCGCGTCCAGGACGGCGGCTCCGGGCTCCTGCTTCACCAGGTACCCGCGGGCGCCGAGGGCCACCACGGCATGGACGATATCGGGGTCGACGACGCCAGCCAGCACCACCACCTTGGTGTCCGCGCTGGCCTCCATCACGCTTTGCACCAGCTCGACCCCGCGCCGGCCGGCGAGAAAGTAGCCCACGAGGGCGACGCACGGGTGGGTGGTGGCACACAGCTCCACCGTCGCCGGCCCGTCGCCGGCCACGCCGACCAGACGGAAGCGCCCGTCGTCCTCGAGGCGCTGGCACAGCGCCTCCAGGTAGAGCGGGTAGTCGTCGGCGACGGCGACTGTCGTCGGCCACTGGGTGGGTTGCCCCGCCATGGTTCCTCCCGTGCTCGGTCGTCCCGCCGCTCGGCCCCGACGTGCGTCGCCGGCGCTCGACCCAGTCCAGTATGCCCGGAATATCGGTACTTGGAAAGGCGTCAGCCCGTGGGTCCCGTCGTCGCCTGCGCGCCGGCCCCCTCCGGGCATGGGCCCGGGAGGGAGATGCCGATCGGGCCGACGAGGCCGTCAGCCAGCGGGCCGGCGAGCGCCGTCGGTGGCGTGGCCGCGTCGAGCGTGGAGCACAGCGAGCCGAGGGCGAGGTCCGGGACGCCGGCCGGCGGGACGGCCGTTCCCGGAGCAGCGCCGTCCAGGGCGCCGACGGTGGTGGGCATCGTGGCCGGCGGCGGGTTGTCCGCCGACTCCTCCGTCGTCGGCGCCATTGAAGCCTCCGGCGGGGCGATTCCGGCGGTTCGTGAGACGGCGAGCGGATGCCCCTGCGCCGGCAGCGCGGGCGCCATACGGCGGTCGTGCAGCGTCACACCAGCGGTGACCGAGGCGGTGGCCACCGCGCCGGCCACCGCCATGGCCCGCCAGTAACGCGCGATCCACGCCCACAGCACTGCTGCCGTGCCGAGAACCGCTCCGGCACCGACCCGCACGGAGCCGTCGTCGCGGGAGGCGCCGGCGGCCGCCAGGTGGTGACGGAGCCCGGACCGGGCCCGGCTGATGAGGCTCTCGGCGGCATGGACCGAGACGCCGAGCTGGCTGGCCACGCCGGCCACGCCGCTGCCGCTGTCCCCGCCGAGGACGGCGGCCAGCGCCGCACGCTGGCGGTCGGGCAGGCATCGCGCCCCGGCCACCAGCTTGGCGTACAGCTCTCCGCCGTCCAGCCGCTCGTCGGCCCCCGACGGGACGGACGCGTCGAGGTGAGCCTCATCCACGGGCACGGCCCGCCGCCGACGGATCTCGTCGACGGCCAGGTTGTGGGCCACACCGCGCACCCACGCCCCGACCTGGATGGGGCCGGGCTGACGCAGGCGGATCAGCAGGCGGACGAACACCTCTTGGACCAGGTCGTCCTCTTCCTGCGACCGGCCGAGAACCCGCCGCAGCGCGTCGCGGGCGTCCCGGTCGTGGGTGGCCACCAGCGCGGCGATGGCGTCGTCGGCGAGCCGGTCGGCGCCGGTCGACTGCGAAGAGAGGGTCTGCATGGTCTTCGTCCTTTGCGCGCGAGCTCATCGGCTCTGTTGTTTTCGGGGCGATCGGCCTGCAACCGGAGAGCGGACGGTTGGGCCCCTGGTCGCCGTAATGGATGTCATCCGGTCGGGGCCGGTGCGACGCGGGGCGGCGGCTCTCCAGGAGGGAGAGCCGCCGCCGGCGAGGGTGGGACTGCCCTGACCCCGGTCAGTTGCTAGCCGAGCTTGATGCCGAGGTTGCCGGTGAGGGAGCTGGCGGCGCTGGTCGCCGGTGCCGACACATTGGTGTCTGAGCGGGCGTCGCCGGAGATCTGGGCCGTGAGCTGCGGCTGGGGGACCGACGGCTGGGGGAGGGACACCTTGGTGGAGGTGAGGGCCTTGACGGCGGCCGCACCCGAGGTGGTGGCCACCGTGCGGGCGGCGGCCAGCTGGGTGTCGACGGCGCTGACCAGGTGGGTGCCGGTGTTCACCGAGGCGTTGGCCGTGGCGCCCGCTGTGATGGCCAGGCTGTTCACCAGCTTGGTCGTCTGCGACGTGAAGGTGGCGATGCCGTCGACGGCGGTCTTGGAGCCGGCGTCGACTGCCGCCTTCATGCTGACACTGGCGTCGTCCAGCTTGGTGGCGCTGGTCTCCAGCAGGCCCTTGGCCTGGGCCTTGACCGACGCATCGGTCGACGACAGGGCGGTGACCGCCTTGTCGTGCGCCTGCTGGGCGGCGGAGAGTTCGGCGTCGGCCTTCGCCGACAGCCGCGCGGCGGCGTCGACCTGGCTGGGGGGCGGCGGGTTGCAGGCGAGGACGGCGGCGGAGCCGGACCCGGCGGTGGCGAGAGCTGCGGCGGCGATGGCGATGCGGGTGAAGCCGAACATTGGAATTCCTCCTTGGGTGGGCTGCCCGGGGCGGGCGGCGGTTGTCGGAGGAACTGATCGCTTCAGGAGGCGGGTTCCGTCGCTCCGAACCGGTGGTTCCGAGCCGACGGCGGCCGCCCCGTTCGGCTGTCGTCCGGTTCGCCACCCGGGGGGTTCGCCGGCGCCACGGTAGAGGCGCTGTCCCGGGCCCCGGCAGCGGTCGTTTGTTCGACGACGCACGGGGAGCTTGGGCAGTGCCATTGCGACGGGCTGTACTGGGACGGGCTGTACAGGAACGATGCCCTGCGCCGCACGACGGCAACGAGCGCGGCCGGGGTGAGGATGCGTCCGTACCGCAGGGTCGTTCCACTGCACGTCGCGGGCCGGCGCGGCGTACGTTCTTCCCGTGGCTCTTTCGGTTTCCCTCGGCGCGTCCGAGCTGACGGTCGACCCGGGGAGCTTCGTCCGCACCGAGGTGCGCATCCGCAACACCTCGGCCGAGGCCGAACGGGTGCGCGTCCGGGTGACCGGGCCCGCCGCCCCGTGGTCGTGGGTGGTGCCGCCCGAGCTCGACGTGGCCGCGGGCCGGGAAGTCGCCGTGAACGTCGGGTTCCGCGTCCAGCGGACTTCGGAGCCGGCCGCCGGCGTGCTCGCCTTCGAGATCGTGGCGGCAGCAGCCGTCGGCCACGCCACCGGGAGCGGCGCCGGGGAGAAGGTCGTGGAGACGATCGAGGCCTCGGCGGGCGGCACTCTCACCGTGGTGGCCTTCCGTGACGTGGCTATCGAGCTCGACCCGCCCGATGCCCGCACCATGGTGCCCACCGAGCATTTCCTGGTCGTGGAGAACCGGGGCAACGTCGCCGTGAGCACCACCATCATAGGGTCGAGCGACGACCGGTACATGGACGTGGCCGTCGGCTCGGCTGTGGTCCACGCGCCGCCGGGTGAGCGCATCTGCGTGCCGGTCACCCTGCGCCCCGGCAAGCGGCCCATGTTCCAGCCCCGGTCGCGGCCGTTCGTCGTGTCCGCCGTGCCCGAGGCAGGCGAGCCCGTCACCTTGTCGGGCGCCATGGCCCACCCCGCCCGCCTCAGTGGGCGCTCCGCCGCCATCGTCGCAGTCGCAGTCGCCGTGCTGGTGCTGGCCGCCGGACTGCGGTTCACGGTCCTGGCCCCCGACGACAAGCCGACCGACCTGCAGGCCGGCGCCGGCGCCACCGGTACGGCGGGCACCGGGACCGACGACGCCGGCGCGTCGAGCACGCCGGGGGGGGCGGAGGAGGGCGGCTCCTGCGCCGCCGAAGGCCACCGTGACACCCGGGCCACCGGCCTCACGCCCGACGACATCCCGAGCCTGCCGCCCGACTACGCCTTCTTCCAGGTGGCGATGGACAACTGCTCACCCGTGCGCTGGAACCCGTGCGAGCCGGTGCACTTCGTCATCAATCCGTCCAACGCCCCGCCCACCGGCGTGGTCGACGTGCACGAGGCGTTCAAGCGCCTGGCCAAGGCCACCGGGATCACCTACGTCGATGACGGCATGACCGACGAGGACAGCCAGGGCAACCGGGCCTACCAGCCGGAGCGCTACGGCGAGCGATGGGCGCCGATCCTCATCCACTGGATGTCCGGCCGCCGGCCCCAAGGTGACATCCAGGTCGTGGGCGGTGGGTTCCCGACGCAGGTGGGCGACGTCTACGTGACCGGCAACCTGTTCCTCAACCCCACCGTTGTCACCGACAAGGAGACCCGTAGCACCGTGGCGGGCGGCTTCGGCTCCCAGGGGGGCCTCGGCCCCATCGGGCCAAAGGGCGTCACGTGGGGTCGCATCATCCTCCACGAGCTCGCCCACATCACCGGGATGGGCCATACGAGCAATCCGTCCAACCTCATGTACCCGGAGACGAGCGACCAGACCGGTGACGCCGACTTCTCGAGGGACGACCTGGCCGGCATCAAGCTCATGGGCAAGGACGCCGGGTGCCTGGAGACACCGAAGCCCGGCACGCCTGTCAACGAACGAGCACGTCGCCGGTAGGCCGTAGCTGCGTCGGGTGGACGACCGGGGCCTCCTCCAGGTTCTCAGGCCTTCCGGCGGTCCATCACCGCCTGGAGGACCACGAGGCACGCCAGGTTCGTCACCAGGGCAACGGTGAAGCCGGCGACCGCCCAGTCCGGCCCCACGAAGTCGGCCCGCGCCCGGACGGCCCCCAGGCCCACCAGCACGAGGCCGATGGTGGCCGTCTGGAGGGGGATGCGGAAGCTGCTCCAGCGGTCCTCGAAAGCGAACGACAGGTAGGTGGCGGCCGGGAAGGCGACGAACGCGGCGATGGTGCGGGCGGTGAGTGGCGTGACCGTCCAGGGGAAGTCGCCCGCCCACCGCCGCGGGTCGATGAACAGGGCCGCCGCCACGCACATCTGGGCGATTCCGCCGGCTGCCGCTGCTCGGCGCAGGCCGGGAGGAAGGCGAAGGTCACCCATTTCGAGCCCGCCCGGGTCGGTGCGCCGGTTGTTGCGCCATAGAAGCGGCAGCAGGGGCGGGGTGACGATGTACAGCCCCAGCCACGCCCAGAACGACACGTGGCCGTGGTTGAACCGGTCCCAGTGCAGCAGTGTGGCCCCCAGCAGCATGCTCGTGAACAAAGTGGTGGCCAGGAACCCGACGTGCACCCGGTGCCAGCGCCGGTCCCGCGCCACCCGGGCGAAGAAGTACGCGCCCGACAGATAGCCGCCGCCCATGACGATGGCGGTCATGTCCGGCTTGATCGTCCACGCCCACAGCTGCTCGGTCCGCCCCGGGAAGAGGTAAAGGATGGTCCACGCCGCCACCAGGACCGGCACGATGCACACGGCCGTCCACCACGTGGGCGCCAGCAGGCGGTCGGTGCGCCCCTCTCCCTCGGTCGTGACATCGGCCACGAACGGGTTGTACCGGTTCTGCGTCCCACGCGCCAGCGCCGTTTGCGACCCGCCGCGGGCGGCCGAGTAGATTTCGGGCGACGGTGAGTGACGGGGCGATGGCGCGCGAGGGTGACGAGAACGCGGCGCCCTACCCGCCGGGGCTGAAGGGCGACATCGCCAAGCTGTTCTCGCCCGCCGGCACCCATGAGGGGACGCCCGACTTCCGCTCCGCCGCCCGGCGCGTCCTCACCCGGCCGGGCCCGCTGGCCCTGGCGCTGTACCGGGCGTCGCACCGGCTGTGGGCCATCGGCCACCCGGCGCTGGCCGAGGGGATCTGGCGGCTGAACCTCCTGCTAACCGGCGCCGACATCCACCCCGCGGCCGAGATCGGCGGCGGCCTGCGCCTCACCCACACCTCGGGGCTGGTCATCGGCAAGGGCGCCCGTCTCGGTTCGGACATGAACGTGCTGCACGGTGTCACCATCGGCGGGTCCGGGAAGCGCTGGTTCGACGAGACGTTCGAGGACGGGCTGCCCGAGATCGGCGACGGCACCGAGATCTGGGCCGGCGCCAAGGTCCTCGGCGCTGTGAAGGTGGGCAAGGGGTGCCACATCGGCGCCAACGCGGTCGTCACCAGGGACCTGGCCGACGGCGCGTCCTATACCGTCGGCCAGCCCGTGCGCGAGCTCCGCCGGCGGGTCGAGGAGTTGGAGGCCCAGGTGCGCGACCTGCAGGAGAAGCTGGACGGCCACCTCGGTGGGGTGGCGCACCAGTGACGGCTGTCCTCGGGCTCAACTGCTTCAGCCACGACACCTCGGCCTGCCTCCTGGTGGACGGGGCGGTGGTGGCCATCGGCGAGCAGGAGCGGTTCGACCGCGACCAGCACACCAAGCACTTCCCCCATGCGGCGATCGCCTACTGCCTCCAGCAGGCCGGCATGGGGATCGACCAGGTCGACGCGGTGGCCTTCGCCCATCACGCCGCCCTTGACTTCGCCCGGGGAGCGGCCGACGCCGTGGCCCGGGTGTCTCCCAAGCGCCTGGCCGCCCAGGCCTACACCGATGCCCGCCTGGTGCTGAAGGAGCGCAACTTCCGTCGCATCTGGGGCTACAAGGGCAAGGTCTTCCACGTCGGCCACCACTCGGCCCACGCCGCCGCCGCCTTCTTCTCAAGCCCCTACGACCGGGCCGCCGTTCTCACCCTCGACCGGGGCGGCGACTTCTTGTCCACCACCATGGCGATCGGGGAGGGCAACCGCCTACGCCAGATCAACCAGGTGCGCAACCCCCACTCGCTGGGCGAGGTCTACACCGCCTTCACCTGGCTGCTCGGTTTCCGGCCGAACGCCGACGAGGGCAAGCTCATGGGCCTCGCTCCCTACGGTCGCGACGTGCTGGCCAAGGACATCCGTGACCTCGTCCACCTCGGCGACGACGGCCGGTTCAAGGTCAACCTGCGCTGGTTCAAGTACCAGCGCGAGGGTGGCTCGTTCTCCAAGGCGGGCCTGGCCCGGTTCGGTCCTCCCCGGGTGCCGGAATCGGAGATCACCGAGCGCCACCAGGACCTGGCCTACGCCTGCCAGGACCTCGTGGAGGAGGCCGGCCTGCACGTGGCCCGCGCCCTGCGCCAGGCGACCGGGATGGGCCGCCTGTGCCTGGCCGGCGGCGTGGCCCTCAACTCGGTGATGAACGCCCGGATCCTCGCCGAGGCCGGCTTCGACGAGATGTACGTGGTGCCGGCCGCGTCCGACGCCGGCAACGCCCTGGGCGCGGCCGCCTGGGTGTGGCACCAGGAGATGGGCAAGCCCCGGTCGTGGTCGATGGACCACGCCTTCTGGGGCCCGAGCTGGACTGAGAAGGACTGCGCCTCTGCGCTCACGGCCCGGGGTCTCGAGATCCGCAAGGTCGCCGACCCTGCGGCGGAGGCGGCCGAGCGCATCGCCGGCGGGAAGGTGGTGGGCTGGTTCCAGGGGCGCTCCGAGATCGGCCCCCGCGCCCTCGGCGCCCGGTCGATCCTGGCCGACCCCCGCCGGGCCGAGATGGTGGAGACGGTGAACGCCCGCATCAAGCGGCGGGAGGCGTTCCGCCCCTTCGCCCCGAGCGTCCTCGACGAGCGGGGCGCCGAGTACTTCGAGAACTACTCGCACAATCCGTTCATGCTGCTGGTGCTGCCGGTGCGCCCCGACAAGCGCTCCGTGATCCCGGCTGTCACCCACGTGGACGGCACCGGGCGCATGCAGAGCGTGAGCCCGTCGTTCAATCCCGCCTACCACCGCCTAATCATCGAGTTCGACCGGCGCACCGGCGTCCCGGTCGTGCTCAACACCAGCTTCAACCTCCGGGGCGAGCCCATGGTGAACCGCCCCGAAGAAGCGGTGGAGGACTTCCTCAAGAGCGAGATGGACGCCCTCTTCCTGGGCGAACTGATGGCGGAGAAGCCCGAGCGAACCTGAGGAGCGGACCGGAGCGGGCGGTCCGTCAGGGGGGCTCCGGCCGCCCGCCGCCGAAGGCGGCCACCCCGGATGGGGCCAGGAGGAACGGATGGGGCCAGGAGGAACGGATGGGGCCAGGAGGAACGGATGGGGCCAGGAGGAACGGATGGGGCCAGGAGGAAGCGGTGACTCGCCGAGGAACCTCCGGTTCCGGGCGCGAAAGCGAGAGCGCGTCAGCGCTGCAGCGTAAGCAGATCCCGCTGGCCCTCGGTGGAGGCCCGGCGCAACTTGGCGAGCGCCTTGGACTCGATCTGGCGGATGCGCTCCCGGGTGACGTTGAACCGCTGGGCCAGCTCCTCGAGGGTGCGGGGGGCGCCCCGGTCGAGGCCGTAGCGCAGGAACAGCACCTCGCGCTCGCGCTCGCCGAGCGACGACAGCATCAGCCCGACCGCCTCGGGCAGCAGGTTGGCCAGCACCTGCTCGTCCGGCGCCGGCGCGCTGGCGTCCTGCACGGTGTCGCCCAGCTCCATGTCGCCCTCGGAGCCGAGGCTCTCGGAGAACGACCGGGGCGAGCTGAGGTGGGGGAGCAGGTCCTCGACCTGGCGGAGAGGGAGGTCGACGGTATCGGCCAGCTCGGCCGAGCTGGGGTGGCGGCCGTGCACCCGCTCGAACTCCGACGTGGCCTTGCGCATGCGCAACACCTGGTCGCCGGTGTGCACGGGGAGGCGGATGGTGCGGCCGCTGTTGGCGATGCTGCGGGTCATCGCCTGGCGGATCCACCAGCTGGCGTAGGTGGAGAACTTGAACCCCCGACGCGGGTCGAACTTCTCGACCGCCCGCAGGAGGCCCAGGTTGCCTTCCTGGATGAGGTCGAGCATGGGCAGGCCCGACGAGCGGTAGCGGCGGGCCAGAGAGACCACCAGCCGGAGGTTGGCCTGCACGAACTGGGTGGTGGCGTCGTCGCCGGCCCGGACGCGCGTGCGCAGCGCCGTCATCTTGGCCGCGCCCGGGTTGCTCGCCTCGACGAGTTCGGAAAGCTCGGCTGCCGCCGCTTTGCCGTCGGCCACCAGCTCGCCGAGGCGCACCTCGTCCTCGCGGGTCAGCAGCGGATGAGCGCTGATGTCCTGGAGGTAGATACCTACCAGGTCCTCGTCGCCTGTCTGTGCTCTCCCTCGTGCCAAGCCGTACCCCTTCGCAGAGTGCTGCCCCGGCCCGCCGCCGACAAGACGATTATCCCTGATTCGGGGGACCCGCCGCGATCTGGGAGGGGATTGGCTATTTCGTCAGTTTCCGAGAGGCGTGCGGAGCAGGCGCAGGGCGAGCAGGAGCACGATGCCCCAGAGGATGAACCAGATGGACCCGGCCACGATCAGGGCGACGAGACACCCGGGCGGGAGCTCCTTCATCCTGGGGATGCCGTCCCCGAACGAGAAGCGCTCGCCGTCGCCGGACATGAGCCCGCTGAAGACCACGAAGAGGATGCCGCCGAGGACGATGCACAGGACCACCAGAAAGATGAGCAACCCGGTTCGTCCCCGTGCGTTGTTAGCGGCCCGCCCCAGGGCTCGGGACCGCTGCTGATCGGCGTGGTGTGGTACCGGGCGAGAAGCCGCTCGGCAGGGCGAAGCCTATCCGGGTTGATCCGACCCGACGTTCACGCCGGCCTGTGCGCGTGACAGACTGATCGCCCGTGGAGAGCCCGTTCCTGGCGCGGATCGCCGCCATCACGATCGCCTTGGGGGCCATTGCGCCTGTGGTCGTGGTGGCCCTGTCGATGGTCGCCCTGGCCACGGTGCCCGTCCCCGACAAGCTTCCGGTCGCACGGCCCCCGGATGGAAGCCAGGTCAGTCGGGTGTACGACGTCAACGGCCAGGAGATCGGCCAGTTCACCGAGTTCGAGCAGAACCGTCCTGTGAAGCCCGAGGACATCCCCGACATCTTGAAGAAGGCGGTCGTGGCCGCCGAGGACAAGAACTTCTACTCCCACGGCGGGGTCGATTTCGCAGCCACCCTGCGGGCCCTCGTCGCCGACCTGCGGGGCCAGGAGGTCGTGCAGGGCGGGTCGACGATCACTCAGCAGTACGTGAAGGCGGCGTACACCACCGGCGAGCGCACCGTCGCCCGCAAGGTGCGGGAAGGCCTGCTGGCCCGGGCGCTCTCCCGCAGAGCCGACAAGGAAGAGATCCTCTTCAAGTACCTGTCGGCGATTTACCTCGGCGAGGGGGCATACGGGGTCGGAGCGGCGTCGGAGGCCTATTTCCGCAAGCCGGTCAACGAGCTCACGCTGTCGGAGGCGGCCCTGCTGGTGGGGCTGATCCCCGCTCCCAGCCGCTACGAGCCCAGGGCCAACCCGGGTGCCGCCGAGTCCAAGCGGGTGTTCGTGCTGGACCGCATGCTGGACGAGGGCTTCATCTCCCCCGACGAGCACGCCAAGGCCACCCAGGAACGGGTGTGGCTGGCCGCCGGCGGGCCGCTCTCCAGCCGGCCGGTCACCAACGTGTACCCGTCCCGCCCGACCTTCACCAAGTACCCCTACTTCGTCGACTACGTGCGGCGGTACCTCGAGGCCAAGCTCGGCCGCGACGCCGTGTACCGGGGCGGGCTGGAGATCCGCACCACCATCGATCCACGCCTCCAGGACGCAGCCGAGCGAGCCGTCGCCGACGGCCTCACCGGTGTCGACCCGGCCATCGAGATGGCGCTGGTGTCGGTGGAGCCCCAGACCGGTTACGTGAAGGCGATGGTCGGCGGGCGCGATTTCCTCGCCCCCGGCGGCCAGGTCAACCTTGCGCTCGGGAAGTGCGCGCTTGCGGCGCCCGAGATCAGGAGCAAGGTGGACGTGGCTGCCTCGTGCTGGGACCCCGACGCCGTCACGGTCGAGGGCGGCGGCACCGGCCGCCAGCCGGGCTCGTCGTGGAAGCCCTTCGTGCTGGCCGCCGCCTTCGCCAAGGGGATCTCCGACAAGAAGGTGTACTCGGCCCCCAGCCAGTACCGGATCCCGAACTGCAAGGGTGACAAAGGCTGCGTTATCGAGAACTTCGAGGGCACCTCGGGCGGCCGGGCCACACTGCGGGAGGCCACCGAAAACTCGTACAACACGGTCTACGCACAGGTCATCGGCGAGGTCGGCGTCCCCGAGGTGGGCGAGATGGCCAAGAAGCTCGGCATCACCTCAGCCTGGGTGGCCAACCCCGAGGTCCACGGTCCGAGCTACGCGCTCGGCGCCCAGGAGGTGTCGCCCCTCGACATGGCGTCGGCCTTCGGAGTGTTCGCCAACCGGGGCATCCGCAACGACGCCACGCCGGTGGTGTGGGCCAGGCAGCCCGACGGTAAGTACGCCGTCGACAACCGGGAGCCCGAGGGCCGGCGGGTGCTGGCCGAGATCATCGCCGACAACGTCACCGACGTCCTCAAGGGCGTCATCACCGGGGGCACGGGCACCAGGGCCAACATCAACCGGCCGGCGGCCGGGAAGACGGGCACCGCCCAGGAGTTCCGCGATGCCTGGTTCATCGGCTTCACGCCCACCCTGGCGGCCTCAGTGTGGATCGGTAACAAGGCCAAGCCCACGCCGCTGCGCAACGTGAAGGGCCTCGAGCGGGTCACCGGCGGCTCGATCCCGGCCCAGACGTGGAAGCTCTACATGGACGAGGCCATGAAGGACGTGCCGATCACCGAGTTCGCCGTGCCCCTGCCGCTCGAGTCCACGTCGACCACGTCCGCCACGCTGTTCCCGCCCGAGTCGATCCCATACCAGTTCGAGGACACCACGACGACGTTCGACACCACCCCGTCGACCACCGGAGACCCTTCGACGACGGCATCCACGTTCCCCGCCACCACGACCCCGTTGCCGACCACCACGCCGACCACCAGGCGCTGCGGGCTCCTGCTGCCCATCTGTTGACCGGGGTGCCGCTCCGGCGCGCCCGCTGGTCAGGTCGTGGCGGTGATGGAGAGCGACGACGTCGTGGTGGTCGGTGCCGTCGTGGTGGTCGGTGCCGTCGAGGCGGTGGTGGCCGCCGTCGTGGTGGTGCTCGCCGTTGTCGTGGTGGTCGTGGAGGCGGCGGTCGTCGACGTGGAGCTGGACGACGACGTCGACGAGCTGGACGAGGTGGTGGTGGGCAGGGTCGTGGTCGACGGCGCCTCGACGGTGTTGTCGTCCTGCGCCTGGGCGAACAGGACGGCGCCGAGGACCAGGATCACCAGGCCGAGGCCGGCGAGGGCGACCAGCGCCCAGTTGAACGGCGGCGGGCCGACCGGGGCGTAGGCGGGCCGCTGGACCGGCTCGTCGTCGACGAAGCGCTCCTCGCGCTCGACCACGCGAGCCGCCGGCATGACCCGCGTCGCGTCCGGTCCGACGGGGGGGGTCGGCACCGCCACGGCCGGCGGCGAAGGCGGCGTAGGCGGGACGTCGCCCCGAGCCGCCCCGCACTTCGTGCAGTACCGGGCCTCGGGTTGCAGGGGCGTGCCGCAGGAGGCGCAGAAGGCGCCCTCGTCTCTGCCCCGTCGGGGGCCATCCGGAGGCGTGGGCGGCAGGTTCTCGCTCATTGCGGGCATTCTTGTGCCTGCGAAGCCCCCAGATGTTCATGGACACGTAGGGTTGCCGCCGTGACCAGCCAGAACACGGCCGTCGAGGCGCTCGGTATCGCCGTCGCCGCCCACGTGCCCGTGCTCCTGTGGGGTGCTCCCGGAACAGGGAAGTCGTCGGTGATCCGGGCCATGGCCGACGCCATGGGATGGCCGTGTGAGACGGTGATCGCCGCCATCCGGGAGCCGTCGGACTTCTCCGGCCTGCCCGTGGTGGTCGCCGGGGTCGTCCACTTCGCGCCGCCCCGTTGGGCCGAGCGGCTGTCGGCGTCGGGCCGGGGCCTGCTCTTCCTGGACGAGATCTCCACCGCCCCGCCCGCCGTGCAGGCCGCTCTCCTGCGGGTCGTGCTCGAGCGGGTGGTGGGCGACATCGAGCTTCCGCCCGACGTCGTGGTCGTGGCCGCCGCCAATCCCCCGGAGCAGTCGGCCGACGGGTGGGACCTGTCCGCCCCGCTGGCCAACCGGTTCTGCCACCTCGAGTGGGCGGTCGAGCCGGCCGTATTCGCCCAGGGTCTCGTCGGCGGTTGGGAACCGCCGGACGTGCCGGACCTGCCCGAGGAATGGGAGGCGGGCATCGGTCGCACCCGCAGCCTGGTGTCGGCGTTCGTCACCGTGCGCCCCGGCCTCACCTGCCAGGTGCCCACCGATGCGGCGCACGCCGGCCGGGGCTGGCCCAGCCCCCGCACCTGGGACATGGCGGCCCGGCTGTGGGCGGCAGCCCAGGCGTCCGGCGCCAGCACCGAGGCGGAGACGGCGCTCATCACCGGCTGCGTGGGTGAGGGGCCCGGCATAGAGCTGCTGATGTGGGAGATGGACATGGACCTCCCCGACCCCGAGGAGGTGCTGGCCGACCCCGACGGCTTCGAGCTGCCCGAGCGGGGCGATCGCACCTACGCCCTGCTGTCGGCGGTGGCATCTGCGGTGGCGGCCCGCTCCACGCCCGAGCGGTGGCTGGCGGGCTGGCGGGTGCTCGGCCGGGCGGGCGAGAAGACGCCTGACGTGGCCGCCGTGGCCGCCCGCGTCCTGGCCGGCTGCCGTCCCCCCGGCGCTGTGGCTCCTCCCGAGGTGAAGTTCTTCGCCCCGCTCCTGAGGGACGCCGGACTGTTGTGATCGGTTCGCAACCGGAGGTTGCTCACCGAGTTGGCGGTGCTGCCCGCAGCCGGCAGAGCCGGCAGCAGGCAGCGCTGTCGTTCTCGCCGCCGGCTTTGCCGGCGGTGGCGCCCAGCCATGGGGGCCGCCTGCCGGCGGCGGCTATGGCCGGTCGCCCTGGCGACGGCGAAGAAGCAGGTGACTATCCCGACGCGGCCCCAGTGGCCGGTCGCCCTGGCGACGGAGGCTCCGGTGGTTGACCGCGACGCGGCGGCAGCCCCGGGCGTGGGGCCCGACCCCGCTGCTCAGGCGCCGCTGGATGCGCGCCGGCTGGCGGTTGCTCGACTGTGGGCGGTGTCGCGCCACCCCTACCTGGCGGCGGCGATCTTCGCTTCGCCTGTGGTGGCCGTACCCGGCCTGGGCAAGGTGACGGTCGACGAGTCGTGGCGGCTTTACGTCGACCCCGAGCTTGTCGAGCAGTGGAGCGTGGAGGTTCTGGGCAGCCTCCTGGTGCACCACGCCGGTCACCTCGTGCGCGACCACGCCGGCCGGGCCCGAAGCCTCGGGGTGAGTGAGCACGTCACCAAGGACTGGGCGCTGGCGGCCGACGCCGAGATCAACGACGACCTGATAAACACCGGCCTGCGGTTCCCGTCCGAGCCGGTGCTGCCGCAGAAGTTCGGCTGGGAGCCGAGCAGGCTGGCCGAGGAGTACTTCCACTGCGACCACCCCGACAGCGAGGCCGAGCCCGACTGCGGTAGCGGGGCCGACGCGCAGACCCGGTCGTGGGAGCTGCTGGCCGACCGCAAGAGCGGCCTGCCGCCGGGGGAGCGCCACCTCACCCGCGCCCAGGTCGCGTCCGACGTCCTGCGCTACTGCGAAGAGGGCCGGGGCAGGATGTCGAAGAGCTGGCTGCGGTGGGCCGAGGACATGCTCGACCCCCAGGTCGACTGGCGGCGCGTACTGGCAGCCGAGATCCGCAAGGGCGTAGGCACCACGGCCGGGCTGGTCGACTACACGTACAAGCGGCCGTCCCGGCGGGCCGCCGCCAGCCCCGACGTGGTGCTGCCGGCCATGGAACGGCCGGTGCCCGAGGTGGTCGTTCTCTGCGACACGTCCGGCAGCATGGGCCAGAACCAGTTGGCCCGGCTGCTGGCCGAGGTCGACGGCCTGCTGCGGGGCGTGGGCCTCGGCCGCAGCCGCCTGCGTGTGCTTGCCGTCGACGCCGCCGTGCACGCCGTGCAGCGGGTGTCGAGCGGCCGGCGCCTCGAGCTGCTCGGCGGCGGTGGCACCGACATGGGCGCCGGCGTCATGGCGGCGGCCAAGCTGCGGCCCCGTCCCTCGGTGATCGTGGTGCTAACCGACGGCCTCACTCCCTGGCCGGCTGCCGCGCCCAAGGGCATCGCTGTGGTGGTGGGCCTCATCGGCGGCGGGCGGGCCAAGGGCAATCGCACCTGGGAACCGCCCGGGTGGGCCCGCGTCGTCCACATCGACGCCGCATGAGGGACTGAGGCAGCACGTGCCCGTGCGTGACCGGTGGTGCCACCACGTGGCGCCGGCCACCGCCGTCATCGCGTGCAACGGCGAACAGCACCGGATCAGCTGGCGGCGGGGCAAGCTCAAGATCGAGGACCACGACCTGGCTGCCGAGCGCACGATGCTGGCCTTCGGGGGCGACACGCCCGCCTGCCTCCAGGTGATGACCCTGTGGCGGAACCTCCACGCATGGGCCATGTCCGGCCAGCTCCTGCAACAGATGCAGTCCCGGCTCGGTCCCGACGTGCTGCTGGCGCCGGGCGACCTGCGGCGGGTCAGCGACCTCGGGCTCCTGCTCACGTGGGAGCGCGAGTGGCGGCGCTCCCGGTACTACTCCGAGCACGGTCGCCTCCTCTACGAGCAGCTCCGGTCGAAGGCCATGAACCCGCTGCGCGAGCACCTCAAGGTCTGGCTGGCCCGCAACGGGTCGCGCCGGATCTCCAGGATCGACCTCGAGCTCGGCCGCCGGGGCCAGCCCGCCGTGGTGCGCGGGCAGATGGACTCCGTCGGCGTGCGGGCCGGCGCAATCCTCGGCGTGCAGTGGATGGTGGAGGTCTGGGCCAGGGGACTCGCCGTGGTCGACGGCGCCTTCGTGCTCGAGGTGTCCGGCGAACCGGCGCGCAGCGTGCCCGAGGTGGTGCGGGTCCGGGCCGTGCGGTGGGACCCGGAGGGCAGCGGGCGTTGGGGCCCCGTGGCCGCGCCCGCTGTCGTCCGGCGCCTTCCGGCCGGTGAGTGCCGCCTGGAATGGGAATCCGGCCCGTAGGCTCCGCGTTGCCAACCAGACCGTCTGATGCCCCGCCCCGGGTCGCAGTGCTCAGACGAAGGTCCAGCGGGTGGCGGTGTCGGTGAAGGACTCCTCGATCATCCCGAACGCCGCCGGCGGGCGGACGGCGATGAGCGGGTTGGTTGCCAGGTCCGGTGGCGCTGCTCCCGGTTGCGGCTGGACGCGCGCGGGCTACACGCCGGTGCTGGAGTAGGTGCCTCCGGACATGAGCCACTGGCAGGCCCGAAGGCGTTCGGTGGTGATGCTCAGGGTGACGTCGGCGGCCGCCTCGCCATCGGCGGCGGCGCGCAGCTTGCTGTGGATGGCGCGGTGACGCTCCGCCTCGGCCTCGACGCCCAACTGGAACCGCCGCCTGCCCAGGTTGAGCACAGCCAGGGTCTTGGCTGCGTCCGGGAAGCAGAGGAGCCCGCTGAGGTAGGTGGGGTCAGCCGCCTCGTCTTGGGCCGGCAGTTCGTCGATGAGTTCGAGCGCCCACGCCAGCACGGTTGCGCCCTCCACCTGCCAGCTCCCGTAGGCGAGCTCGGCATCGTCGAACTCGCCGGCCGGCCGTTGGAGGAACGCCAGCTCGTGTGGCTCCAGCTCGTTCGTGAGGCCGACGGACTGGACCCAGCGGGTGATGCCGTCGCGCGCCTCGGCGAGGTCGCGACCGTCGTACTCGGTGAGGGCGCGGGCGGCCACGGCGAGGAGCGCCACCAGCCGGCCCCGGATACGGGCCAGCGAGGGGTCGACGGGCGTGGGCCCTTCGACCAGGAGGCGCTCGGTCGTGCCCAGGACCTCACCGGTCATGGAGACGAGACGGCCGTTGTGGAGGTCGAGGACGAAGCCGTCGACCCGTGCCGACACGTCGAGGGCGAGGTGGGTGAGGGGGCCGGTGGTGCGTAGGTGCGCGGGGTCGAGGGAGCTGAACGAGATGCCGATCCGCAGGTCGGGAATGGTCGCCAGCACGCCGTCGAGGCCGGGCCCGCGGACCGACCGGACGATGTCCTGGCGGACCGCCTGGCGGGCCTCGCTGCGCCCGGCGTCGAAGCCGGCGCCGTCCACTTCCACGATCAGGCTGGGCGGCCCCTGGCGGAACATGCCTTTCCTGCCGCCCACCGTCACCACGTACAGCGGCCGGACCCTCTCGACGTGGGCGCCGGTGAGGGAGCGGGCGATGACCAGGGCGACCTCTTGGGCGTCGCCCCGGCGGCCGTACACCCGCAGCGGGCCCTGAAGGGTGGCGGTGGCCACGGGTTCGGTCGTCAGCGGGACATGGCCTGGAAGGCCAGGATCGAGGCGGCGATATCGCCCAACGCTTCGGCCGGCGTGGCGGTGCCGGCCTCCCCGCAGTACCGGGCCAAGGCGACGAGGTCGCCCGGCTCGGGCCGGGCGTCGGCCGTCACCAGCGACAGGGCGCTCGGGTAGCCCAGCTCGGCCCGCAGACCGTGGTCGTCTTTGACGACGGCGCCCCACAGCGCCACCTGCCCCAACACCAGGGGCTCGGCCGGCGCCATGCACAGGCCCTGCTCGCGCAGGACCTCGAGGCTCGGTTCGGCGTGGATGCCGCAGGCACAGCCCGGGGCGGGCGCCCGGTGGCCGCCGATGAGGCAGCGGGCGACCTGGGGCTCGTCGGGCCGCCACACGATGTGGCGGTGGGTCACCGAGCGCAGGAGGCCGTCGGGCCGCAGTTGCCAGTAGCGCCACCCGGTGACGGGGGAGGACTCGGGCCGTTGTTCGGTGGTGGTCAGGCCGAGGGTCCCTCCGGCTCGGGGAGGTTGAGCCAGCGCCCCGTCTCCGGGTACAGCGGGTCGACCTCGCAGTACGACTCCGGCTCGGCCTCCCACATGACGGACGCCACCGCCCAGCACTCGTCGTGGAACGCCATCGGTGCCGGGCACATCGACGAGGCGACCGCCAACTCCTCGCGATGCCCCTCGCCCGGGGGCACTTCCCTGCCGCACGCATCGCACATGTCACCGGGACGCGCCACCGCAACATCAGGCGGACGCGCCACCGCAACATCAGGCGGACGCGCCACCGCAACATCAGGCGGACGCGCCACCGCAACATCAGGCGGACGCGCCACCGCATCAGACGCATTCACGCCTCCTATGCTACCGCCGCCATGGCATCTACAGCGGTCGTAACCGGAGGACGAGGGTTCATCGCGTCCCACCTGCTACCCGCCCTCGTGTCCTCCGGTTGGGACGTCCGGACCTGCGGCCGGCGGCCCCGTCCCGACGACCTGGCAGGCGAGATCGGCTACTGCCAGGTCGATCTGGCCGACTCCTCGGCCGACCTGGCACCGGTCGTCGACGGCGTGAGCCACGTGTTCCACCTGGCCGGCGCATCGAGCTCGCGCTCGTCCGAGGACGAGATGTTCCGCAATAACGTCGACGCCACGGCGCACCTGCTCGACGCCGTCTCGGCGGCCGGGGTCGAGGTCGTGGTGCACATGAGCTCGACGTCGATCTACGGCGAGGACGAGCAGCTGCCGTCGCCTGTCCCTGAGACGGTGCAGCCGGCGCCGAGCCGGGCGTACGGCAAGGCCAAGTGGCAGACGGAGCAGGTGGTGTGGCGGGCCGTCGAGGCCGGCCTGCCGGCGGTCGTGCTGCGCCCCGTGTCGGTGCACGGCGCGGGCGCGACCAAGCTGCTGGCCAGCGCCATGCTCGATGTCGCCATCGAGCGCTACGCCGGGCTCGGCACCGTTGTGGTCGGCCCCACGCCCGTCGAGCAGCGACTCCTCCACGTCGACGACGTGGTGGCCGCCACCTTGTACCTCGCCGACCACGCTCCCGCCCGCGGCCGCGCCTTCAACCTGGCCATGCCCCACTACCCGTCGAGTCACGAGGTCGCCGCCCTCCTGGCGGACGAGCTCGGCCTCGGCTTCGAGGTGGTCGACGACGCCGACTGCGGCCCGTCCACCGAGGAGCGGGCCGCCGCCCGCGTCCGCATGCTGGCCGAGGGGATGACGGACGACATCCTGTTCACGCCGGAGCGGTTCCGCTTTATGCGCAAGGCCAACCGGAACAACCGCCTCGACCTTGGCGCCCTGCTCGGCACCGGCTTCCGGCTCGGCCAGACCGACCTCAAGGACGCGGTGGCCGAGCTCGGCGCCTGGTACGGCGAGCGGCGCTGGATCCTCTGAGGCGCGCTGGCGCCGGCCTTTGCATCCGGGAACCGAGCCCTGGTGCCGGCGCAACCGGAGTGACGCCCCGTCCTGAGCTTGCGGCGACGGCTAGGCGTAGCTGCGGCGGGGCACTAAGCAGCTCGCCGCCAAGGCGGCCATCAGGAGCACCGTGGCGGTCGCCAGTGGCATGACCGGATGCCCCGGGGCGGGTGGTGTGGTGGGAACGGCGCTGGAGACGGTGTCGATGTGCAGGACTTCCGGGGCCTCGACCGGAAGGGCCGTGGCCACCGTCGTGGGCGGCGCCGGGGCGGTCGCGGTCGGCCCAGGAGCGGGAGCGGGCGTGGCCGCCACGGCCGCCTTCCGGGGCACGGCGGGAGCGGCCGCGCGGGGAGCGGCGGCAGGCCGGGCGGCTGGCGGGGCGCCGGCCGGCTGGATGAAGTCCTGGGTCACGAAGTACCGACCGTCGGGCGCCAGCACCACCCCGATGCCCACCGCCGAGAAGCGGGGGTTGAGGATGTTGGCCCGGTGACCGGCGCTCGCCATGAGGCGGGCGTGGGTGTTGTCGATGTCGCCGTTGTAGGCCACGTTCTCACCCCGCGAGACGGCTTTCAGGAGGTTCTTCACAGCCGAGGCGAAGAAGCTGTCGCTGTGGAAGATGTCGCCCTTCTGGGCCATCTCCTGGCTGTGGGCGATGGCGATGTCGACGATGTCGTCGCGTGAGGTCAGCCTCGAGAGGCCGGCGCTTTGGCGCTCACCGTTGACCAGGTCGAGCAGGCGCTGGGCGGCACCGGCGACCACCTGGGGCGTGGCGGGGCTGAGGATCGGGGCCAGCACGGGCGGCGCGGTCACCGGAGGAAGCTGCACGAGTGGTGCGGCGGTGGTCGGCGGCGTGCTGACCGGCGGAGCGGTGGTGGGCGTGGGCGTCGAGAACCCTATGACGATGCAGGCGGTCCGGTACTGGACCGTGCCGGCGGGGCAGTCGCCGGCGGCGGCGCCACCGGCCGATGCCAGGCCGGCGGCCATGCTCAGGCCGAGTGCAGCGGTGAGCATGCCGGCGACGCTGCGCCGGGTGCGGCCCCTACCGGTGTGGTGTGAAGCGTTCCCGCTGCCGTGCGGACTGGTCAACCAGGTCATTGGTCCCCCCTGAGGCGGTAAGCCTTCCTTGGCCTTAGGTGTCGGTTTGGAAGGCCTCGCGTCTTCAGGTCATTTCTGGGACCACCCGTTCGGACTAGTCCCGCTGCGGCCGCCAGCTCACGATCGCGGCCGGGGTGCTCCGCACAGGGGGGCGCAGCCGTCCCTTCTCCTCCACCAGCCACGACGACAGCAGGCCCCGCAGCTCGTGACGCACCGCCGGGTTGTCCGGGAGGAGGAGCTGGTCGCGGTAGGCCTTCACCGCCGCGTTGATGTTCTTGTGGTGGGGACGAGTCGGTAGCTCGACGACTTCGACCTCGGCGGGGATTCCGAGCTCGGCCAGGACGTCGACCAGATCGAGGTAGGTGGGGCCGAGGCGGCGCGGCTTGCCGTGGAAGTGGCGCCACAGCGGGTCGGTGAGGAAGTCGAGGCTGGCGGCGTTGGTGTACACGAAGGCCTGCTCGATCGTGCAGGCATCGAGCCGGCGGAGGAACCGCTTGGCGTCGGCGATGAGGGGCAGCACGTACGAGCACACCGAGACCGATGCGGGCGCCACGTCGACGTCGGGCCACGCGCCCACCACGCCCTCGACGTTGGTGAGCCTCAGTCGCCGGGCCCTCCTGGCCACGATCTCGACCATGACGGCGCTTGAGTCGACCGCCACCACCCGCTCCACCCGCGGTGCGAGCGCGAGGGCGAACCGACCGGGGCCGGCACCGACGTCGAGCAGGGTGGAGCGTGGCCCTGTAGCCCTGCGCAGGCGGGCCAACAGAGGGTCCCGCTCGGCGGTGCCGGCCATGGCGGCGGCGAACCGCTTGGCCCGCTTGTCCCAGAAGGCGGGTCCGACCTCACCGCGCCCCGGGTCCAGTCGCTGCATCTCGGCCAGCCGTGCCTTGACCAGCGTGGACCAACGGGTCGAGGCGCCCATGGGCAAGTATCACCCCGATCAGGGTGCGTGGGGGTCGTGGCACGCGTAGGATTTCAGGGATGAAGAAGCCGCGTTTCGGTGGAGACGGTCGGTCCTCACGTGAGGATGCCGAGCGCGAGGCCCAAGAGGAGCTCAATCGCCTGACCCGCCGGTCGGGCCCGCCGCCGCCGCAGGGCGGCCCACCGCCCGCACGATCCTCCAACGCGCCACCTGCGAGGCAGGCGTACACGCCGCCACCGCCTCCGGCCGCACGCACGCCCACCGAGCGGTCCTACGCCCCGGGGCCCCGGACCTCGTACACCCCGCCACCCGCCGCTTCGCGGTCACCCGGTTTCTCCGGTCGCGCCCCCGTGGCGGCAGGCGACTGGGATGACGAGGAGGAGTACGACGACGAGGACGAGATCTACCACGCGCCGCGCAGCGCCAAGGAGGAGGAGGAGGCCGTCACCGGTCTCGCTCTCCAGGACTGGGCGGCCTTGCGAGGGCGGGCCGACCGCGTGGAGGAGTTCGCCATGCCGCGCCTCGACCCCACGTCGATCGAGGCCCAGCGGGACAGGGCACTCCGCGAGGTCATGGAGCGCCAGGACCGGCTGCAGCGCGAATACCGCGAGCGGCTGAAGCCGGTTGAGGGTTCCGCCGATGCGTCCGACCGGCGCAACGCCCACCAGATGAACGTGCTGCGCCGGGCCAAGCCGCCGGGGATGATGAACATGGCGGCCGTGCAGACCGGCAACTTCAACCGCCAGCGCCGCGAGCGCATGGTGATCGAGGACGAGCTGGCCGCAGCTGCGGCGCCGGCGCCGGCCAAGGGCAGGGCCAAGAAGGCGCCGGCTGCCTCCAAGGCGGTGGCGGCCAAGAAGGCTCCCAAGGTGGCGCCGCCGGCAGCCAGGACACCCGTGGGCGGCAAGGCTGCCCCGTCGGCAGCGAAGGCGCCCTCGCGCGACAAGGCTGCTCCGCCCGCGGCCAAATCTTCACGGAGTGCTGCGGCGGTCAGGGCATCCACCAGGACGGCCGCCGCCGAACGCGCTGCGCCGGTGGCTCCGCCTGCCCCGAGAGGTCGGGTGGCGGCCACCCGAGCCACTCCATCCACTGCTGCCGGCGGCCGCAGGACGCCGGCCGCCAGGACGCCGGCCGCACCCACCGGCCGGCCTGTGGCCAAGCCGTCGATCGCGACCAGAGCGGCCCCCGCGGCACGGGCGGTCAAGCCTGTCGTCAAGGCGCCCAAGCCCGCAGCCAAGGCGCCCAAGCCCGCAGCCAAGACGGCGAAGCCGGCGGCCAAGGCGGCGAAGCCGGCGGCCAAGAACCCCCGCCGGGGTTAGCAGGGGCGAGCCGGGTGCGCTGGCTGGCGGCCGGGGAGCGGGAGTTGGAGGGTGCCTGCGGCCAGGGCTTCCTCCAGGGCATCCTGCTGAGCGAGGTTTCCGCGCCCCGCTACACCACCGCCACCGAGCGGCGGATCGTGATGTGCGACGGGGTCGCCCGTGACCGCCGGGGCAAGGTCACCGTCGCCAGTATCTCCCTTCAGGTCCCGTGGACGAGGGTGTGCGCCTACTGGCTCGGCGTCGTGCCCTTCCCGCCCGACATGTGGCGCGAGGGCCCCGATGGCGAGGTCATCATCTTCACCCTCGAGCCTGAGGCGGCCGACGGCCGTGACATCGTCGTATGGCCCCGCACGGAGGCGTGGACGGCGGCCGCCACGGCTATGGGCGTCCCCGAGCTGAAGGACTGACGCCGAGCCGGGCTCGACGTGTCGGGATTGAGGGCACGTTCCGAGACACCGGTACCGTTCCACCACCATGGAGGCGATGGTCGAAGCCCCGTGCCGCCCCGACGAGCCATCCGCCCGGCCGGTTCACGCTCCCTCGGCCTGCTCGACGGTCCCCGCAGGTGCGGTTCGACCGGGTGACCCGCCCCGCCCAGTTGTTCTTCGACGTCCCGATCGCGCTGGTGAGCCTTGTCGACGAGGACCGGCATTGGTCCGCGTCCGTCCAGGGACTCGCGATTCGGGAGACACCCCGGGAGTTGTCCTTCTGTGTCCGCGCCATCCTGGGCGACGACGTGCTGCACGTGGCGGCCGCACGGTCGACCCGCCGTTCGCAGGCAATCCGCTCGTCGTCGGTGATCCGGAGATCCGCTTCTGCGCCGGCGCGCCGATCTCCGGTCCAGCGGGCCCCAAGCTGGGGTCGCTAGGCGAACCGACGGGGGTCGACGGCGCGGGCGACGAGTCCCCCCGAGCCATTCGGCCCCGAGGACCGGTTGCCCGCCGGCCGCTCGAACTGGATGCGCGCGAGCTCGGAGTACAGGCCGCCGGCCTGCACCAGCTCGTCGTGGCGACCCCGTTCCACGACGCGGCCCTTGTCCAGCACGAGGATCTGGTCGGCCGCCACCACCGTCGACAGGCGGTGGGCGATCACCAGGCTTGACCGGCCCTGCAGCGCCTCGGCCAGCGCGTTCTGGATCAGCATCTCCGACTCGGAGTCGAGGTGGGCGGTGGCCTCGTCGAGGATCACGAGCGCCGGGTCCTTGAGCAGCAGCCGGGCGATGGCCACCCGCTGCTTCTCACCGCCGGACAGGCGATGGCCCCGCTCGCCGACGACGGTGTCGTAGCCGTCCGGCAGCGAGGCCACCAGGTCGTGGATGCGGGCCGCTCGGGCCACGTCGATCATCTCGGTTTCGGTGGCGTCGGGGCGGGCGTAGAGGAGGTTGTGGCGGATGGTGTCGTGGAACAGGTGGGAGTCCTGCAGCACCATGCCCACCGCGCCGGTGAGGCTCTCGATGCTGACGTCGCGAACGTCGTGGCCCTCCACCTTCACCACGCCGGCGACGGCGTCGTAGATGCGGGGGAGCAGCATGGCGATGGTGGTCTTGCCCGCCCCCGACGGGCCCACCAGGGCCACGCTCTGGCCGGGCTCGATGGTGAACGACACGTCCTGGAGCACCCACGCCCGTTCGTCGTAGCCCGAGTCGGTGTGCTCGCCCTCCAGTGAGGTCAAGGTCACGTCGGTGGACCGGGGGTAGCGGAACCACACCTCCGACAGCTCGGCCCGACCGGCCGGCTGGTCGATGACGACGGCCCCCTCGCGCTCGGCGATGGCGGACGGGAAGTCCAGCACCTCGAACACCCGCTCGAATGACACCACGGCGCCGGCCAGGTCGACCCGGGCGCCGGCCAGCATGGTCATGGGCCCGTACAGCTGGGTGAGGTAGGCGGTGAAGGCCACGATCGTTCCGAGGCTGAGCGTGCCTTCGATGGCCATGTGGCCGCCCGCCCAGTACAAGACGCCGATGCCCACGGCCGCCACCAGTCCGAACATGCCGTGAAAGACCCGGCTGTAGACCGCGGTGTCGATGCCCACGTCGCGCAGGCGGCCGGCCCGCTCCGAGAACCCCGCCGTCTCCCTCCGGGGCCGGCCGAACAGCTTCATGAGCAGGGCCCCGCCCACCTGGAAGCGCTCGGTCATCTGGGCGTTCATGCCGGCGTTGGCGTCCATCTGCTCCGCCATCAGCCTGTGTAATCGGCCCCGCATGCGGCGGGTGACCACGATGAAGAGAGGAGCGATCACCAGGGCGAGCAGGGTGAGACGCCACTGGAGCACGAACATGGCCACGAGGGTGACCGCGAGGCCGAACACGGTGGACGCCATCGACGTGAGCGTCTCCATGAAGACCCGGTGGCCGCCCTGGAGGTCGTTGGTGAGGCGGCTAGTGACGGCGCCGGTCTGCGATCGGGTGAAGAACGCCACGGGCATGCGCTGGATATGGTCGAACAGGGCGACCCGCAGGTCGAAGATCACGCCCTCGCCCACGTGGCTCACGAACCACCGGCTGGCCACCTGGGCCACGGTGCTGGCGAAGGCGACAAGCAGGATGGCGACGCACAGGAGGTTGAGGAGGCCGACCCGCTTGTCGCCGATCGCCTTGTCGATGACGGCCCGGTAGAGCAGCGGCGGGACGGCGCCGAGCACCGACGACACCACGATGAGCAGCAACAGGGCGGCGATCTTTCGCTTGTAGCGGCGGGCGAAGCCCCACACCCGCACGAGCAGCTCCCGCGAGATGGTGGCATCGTCGTCAACGGGGCCCGAATGGAGCATGCGCCACCCCGCGAAGCTGTTCACCTCGCCATTATCGCGGCACTCATCCTCGGCCTGTCCGAGGGCGACGCCCACATCATCCGCAACGCGGGCGGCGTAGTGACTGACGACGCCGTGCGCTCGCTCACCATCACGTTCAAGGACGACGCGGTCAAGGACCAGATCCAGGCCGACACCGGGATCCGCCCGCCGTTCGCCCTCGAGGCTTTCCCGGATGCCGACGAGGACGTGCGCCAGTCGATCGCCCGCATCAAGGCGAGCCCCTTCATCCCCACAAGGACAACGTGCGCGGCTTCGTCCACGAGGTCGAGAAGGGAATCCTTCGCGAGATCCTGTAGGCGCGAAGCGCGCCAGGGCCGAGACCGGCCGGCCCCAGGGTCGCCGCGTCCTCGGTCGTCTCCGAACTGCGCCAGACTCTCCGCCAATGATGCGGCGGACGGTCGGCTTCGTGCTGGCAGCGATGGTGGCGATGGGCGGCTCGGAGGCCGTGCTCGGGGCAGCGCCTGCTGGTGCGCTCACGCCCCCGCCTGCGGCCCGGGGGTACTGGTTCGTGGGGTCGGACGGCGGGGTGTTCGGTTTCGGTGGCGCCCAGTTCTTCGGGTCCACCGGCGCCACCAGGTTGAACAGGCCCGTCGTGGGCATGGCCACGACCCGGAGCGGGCGGGGCTACTGGCTGGTGGCGTCCGACGGTGGCGTGTTCGCCTTTGGCGACGCCGTGTTCCGCGGCTCCACCGGCGCCCTGGTCCTCAATGCGCCCATCGTGGCCATGGCGGCCACGCCCACCGGCGCCGGGTACTGGCTCGTCGCCTCCGACGGCGGCGTGTTTGCCTTCGGCGACGCCACCTTCCGTGGGTCGACCGGGGCCATCACCCTGAACAGGCCGATCGTCGCCATGGCGGCGACGCCCACGGGGCGGGGCTACTGGCTGGTGGCAAGCGACGGGGGAGTGTTCTCCTTCGGCGATGCCGTCTTCCGGGGCTCGTCCGGCGCCATCCGCCTCAACAAGCCGATCGTCGGCATGGCCACCACGCCGTCCGGCCGGGGCTACTGGCAAGTTGCATCCGACGGCGGCATCTTCGCCTTCGGCGACGCCCGGTTCAAGGGCTCGATGGGGGCGACCACGCTCAACAAGCCGATCGTCGCCATTGCGTCCACGCCCCGGGGCGAGGGGTACATGATGGTGGCGTCCGACGGTGGGGTCTTCAGCTTCGGCGACGCCACCTTCGCAGGAAGCACCGGCGGGCAGCAGCTTTCGTCGCCCATCGTCGGCGTGGTGGCGCCGCCGGTGCGCACCACCCCCGAGGTCGCCATCTTCTTCTACCCCTGGTACGGACGGCCGGACCGGGACGGTGAGTGGCGGCACTGGGAGGGCAACGGCCACATGCCGCCCGCCGACTTCGCCGCCAACTTCTCCCCGGCGCGGGGCCTCTACAGCAGCACCGACCCCAGTGTGCTCAGTTCCCAGATGGCGGAGATCAGCGCGGCCGGCGTCGACCTGCTCGTGACGTCGTGGTGGGGACGAGGCTCTTTCGAGGACAAGGGCCTCGAGGCGGTGCTGGTGGCGGCCGCCAACCGGGGCGTGCGCGTGGCCGTCCACATCGAGCCCTACGTGGGGCGCACGGTGGCGACCATCGAGCAGGACGTCGGCTACCTCCGTTCGCTCGGTGTGCGCGACGTCTGGCTGTACGGCATCCAGGGCCTGTCGGCCACCGACCTGGCTGCCGCCCGGAGCCGCATGGCCGCCGACGTGCGGTTGATGGGCAACGGGACAAACCCCACCGCCTACCGGTCCGGGGCGTTCGCCTCCTTCGCCCAGGCGGCCGGCCTCGACGGCATCTACACCTACGACGCCGTGCGGTACACGCCGTCCGACTTCGCCACCATCTGTGCGTCCGCCCGCCAGGCCAACGTGCTGTGCTCGCCGTCGCCGTCCCCCGGTTACGTGGCCAACCGCACCAAGTCGAGCGACGCGCAGGTGGTGGCCAGGGAGGGCGGCGCCCGCTACGACGCCACCTGGACCGGCGCCATCGACGCCGCGGCCGACATCGTGAGCATTACCAGCTACAACGAGTGGCACGAGGGGACCCAGATCGAGCCGGCCGTGCCCTTCTGCTTCCCCGACGGTGTGTGCTCGCCCGGCTACGAGGGCGCGTACAACACCACCGGGGCGCCAGCCTCCCAGGGCTCGTACCTGCGGCGCACGACGCTGTGGTCGTCGCTCTTCAAGGGGCTGTAGCAACCCTCAGGAACGACAGTGGGGCCGGCGGTGAAGCCGGCCCCACTGTCACGCGTTCAATGGCACCTGCTTGCCCGCCCTGGGTAGAGGAACATCACGGCTCATCCGGCACAGAGGGCAGGAGGGGTCCTCGCTCGAATCGGCGCTTCGAGCGGCAAGTAGGCTGCCTGGACGCCTGGCGGCGTGGCCGAGTGGTTTAGGCAAGGGCCTGCAAAGCCCTGTACACCGGTTCGATTCCGGTCGCCGCCTCAAGTGCCTGACCTGGTAAAGTGCCAGGTCAGGCGCTGTTTTCGTTGATCAGGCAGTGTCCGTTGGAGTCCTTGGTCAGCCCTCAGAATCCGTTGTTCTGGTCACCGGCCGGTCACTTTTCGGTCACCGGTGGCGGAGAGGGTGGTCAAGATGGGCTTCATCGAGAGGCGGCCGGGGGAGCAGGGCTACCGGGCCCGCTACAACGACCCGTTGGGTCGCAAGCACAGCCGCACGTTCGCCCGCAAGGCCGACGCCCAGCGCTTCCTCGTCGAGATGGAGGGGGACAAGGCCCGGGGGTCGTGGATCGACCCCCGGGGCGCCGACATGCCGCTGGCGGCGTGGGCGGAGGAGTTCCTGTTGCTGGCCCGGCGTCTGTCGCCGACGACGGTCCAGACGTACCGACGGGACCTGACCCGCTACGTGCTGCCCCGCTTCGGCGACTACCGGATCGGTCGCATCCCGGCCGACGAGGTGGAGAACTGGCTCAACGACGAGGTCGAGGCCGGGATCGCCCCGAGCTCGGTGCACCGCCACTACCGCACGCTGCGGCGCCTGCTCCAGGTGGCGGTGGAGAAGCAACACCTCGAGCACTTCGCCGAGTCGGGCCTCGACGGTCTGGTGTTCCCCAACGGTGCGGGCAAGCCTGTGTCCTCGTCCAGCTTCTGGAACCAGCACTTCACGCCGTCCCTTCGCCGTGCCGGGGTGAAATGTCGAGTTCACGATCTCAGGCACACCAGCGTCGCCCTGGCCATCGCCGAGAGCGCCCATCCCAAGTCCATCCAGGCGCGCATGGGGCACTCGTCGATCAACGTCACCCTCGACCGCTACGGCCACCTGTTCCCCGAACTCGACGAGGCCATCGCGTCGGCGTTCGACGGCCGGTTGGCCGCCGTTCACGGCGCTCGCAGCTCGGTCGTGGTCAACGCTTCCTTCGGCAGCGAGTGAAGTCTCAGCGCGAGATCCCCTGCGCCGGGCGACCTAGTGCTGCTGCGATAAGTACAGCGGTGTAACTTTGGGGTAGCCCGGCCCTGATCGTCGCGGGAGGTTTCCGTGTCTCGTCCGTCGCCGTTCGTGGTCCGGTGTCGAGCGAGGACAGGGCGGTTCTGGACGAACGGGCGGGGTCTCGTTTGGCGTCGCATGCGGCGGCGGTGGACCCACAGCGCCTGGCTACCAAAGCTGCCGTTTCCGACACCGGCTGAGCAGTTACCCGGGACGATGTCCCGGGCCGGGTCGGCCGCCCTTGCGCCCTGGGCAGGTTCGCGCAGACCATGCAGGTATGACGCGAATTCGTAGTTTGTGCTCGGTTGCAGTCGGCGCTCTGATCGTTAGCGTCGTCGGTGCCGGATGCTCCAACGGTGGCGGCGCCAGCGCCGATGATGCAATAGCGACGGTTCGTTCCGTTGTGGTCGGGTTCGACAACTGGGACGGAGATGCACTCGCTGGGCTGATGACGCCAAGGCTGTGCAAGAGCGAGTTTGAGATTCACCCCTTCCTCGGCCGCAATGTCATCCGCTACGTCTACGGCAACGACGTGGTGACGCGCCTTCCTCCCCGCCCCACCGGCGACTTCGCCGACTTCGGCCGGGAGTACCGCTGCGACGCACGGGCGACGCCGCGCACGTGGATGCCGAGCGCCAAGCCGAGGACGCAGATCAGCAACCTGCTGGAGCTGGCCTTAGCGCCGCTCGCCTTCGTGAGCCGCCAGGTCCCGTGGCTCACCAAGGTCCATACCGGGGCGTCGCTGCACGACCACCTGCCCCACCATTACGTATCCGCCCTCACGCCGCCCGATGTGC
>JAHFUS010000130.1 GCA_023264975.1 Actinomycetes bacterium
GAGCGCTCGATCGACGCCCCACGCCCGACGTAATGCCTCCCGACGTGCGCGTGTTGGTCGACGACGGTGTGGTCGTCTGCCCGGCGTGCCGGGGCCGCCTCGACCGGGCGGAGGAGGCGGCGTCGTGCGTCATCTGCAGCCGCTCCTATCCGCTGGTTGACGGCACGGTGCCCGTGCTGCTCACCGAGACGTCGCTGTTCACCGCCGAGGACGTCATCGGCCGGCGGCACACCCACTACCGCCGCAAGGCCGGCGAGAACCGGTGGAAGCAGCGCCTGCGCCGATCGCTGCCCAGCCTGGCGTCCGACGCCGGCGCGGCCACCGTCGAGGAGATCCTCCGACGGGAGTGCGCCGCCGGCGGGTTGGGTGTGGTGGTCGGCGGGGGCGAGCGCGTCGGGGCCATGGAGGCCCGGGTGCCGCAGGTGCAGTGGCTCGTGGGCGACGTCGACCTGAGCTACGGCGCCCACCTGGTCGCCGACGCCGGCGCCCTGCCCATCGCCGACGGTGCCGCCGACGTCGTGGTGGCCGAGATGGTCCTCGAGCACGTGCCCGACCCGTTCCTCGCCGCCGGAGAGCTGCAGCGGGTGGTCCGCGACGGCGGTCTGGTCGTCGTCACCGTCCCCTTCTGTTTCCCGTGGCACGGCATCCCGTGGGACTTCCACCGCTTCACCCCGACGGGCCTGCGCCTGCTCCTCGACCGGACCGAGGTCGTCCACCTCGGCCCGGGGCAGGGCCCGGCCGGCGCCGTCGCCTATCTGGCCGACGCCCTGCTGGTCAACGCCTCGGGCCGGCGGTTCATCCGGATGGCGCTGGCCTTCGTGTCCCGCTTCGTCTTCGGCTGGCTCAAGTGGCTCGACCGGGGGCGGTCGGGCGCCGGCCCGCTGGTCTCGGCCGGTTCGCTCACCTACGTGGGGCGCAAGGTCGTGGCGCCGATCCCCCGCCGCCGGCTCGTGGCCGAGGTCGAGGCCCTGTGGCCGGGCGGCCGGCGGTAGGACACCTCGGCGGTCCGCTGTCTCATGGGCATGACAGAGTGCTCCTCGAAATGCTCGTTCCCGGTCCGGCAGGGTGGTTAGATGCAGCATGAACCCCTCGGCCCCTGAGCCCGGCGACGGTGGGCTCACGCTGGCCGCCCTGGGTGGGGTCCCGTTCGGTACGGTCCTGGCCGACCCACCGTGGCGGTTCCAGAACCGGACCGGCAAGGTCGCCCCGGAGCATCGGCGGCTGAGCCGCTACGACACGATGACCTGGAAGGACATCGCCGCGCTTCCCGTCATGGATGTCATGGCCCGCCAATCGCACTGCTACCTCTGGGTGCCCAATGCCCTGATCGCGGAAGGCTTGGCGGTGATGGAGGCGTGGGGGTTCACGTACAAGTCCATGATCGTGTGGGCGAAGCGGAGGAAGGACGGCGGGCCGGACGGTCGGGGCGTGGGGTTCTACTTCCGCAACGTGACCGAACCGGTGCTGTTCGGGGTACGGGGCAAGCTGCGGACGCTTGGGCCCGGACGCCGCCAGGTCAACATGATCGAGACACAGAAGCGTGAGCATTCCCGGAAGCCTGACGAGCTGTACCCGATCATCGAAGACTGCTCGCCCGGGCCGCGCCTGGAGATGTTCGCCCGCTACCCCCAGGACGGGTGGACCGTGTGGGGGAACGAGGCGTCATCGGACGTAACGCCTCGGGGCCGACAGCACCCCATGTACCGGGGCGTCACACCGTCCGGGAACATATAGAGGCGACCAGGATCGGGCACCCGCCGCCGTCCCCGCGAGTCAGCCGGGAGATGGTGTTGATGAGGTTCGTGGTGGTCGCTGTCCCGAACTTCTTGGTTTCGGGGTCGAGCGCGATCGCCATGGCACGAAGGTCGGCGCGCGTCATGGTGACCATGACCGCCCCGTCGACGATCCCGGCTTCGTAGAGCGCCCTGTAGGCCGCGATGTCCCGGTCCAGGTTGCCGTCCTTGGCGTGCCACTCGACGTCGAGGGCGACGCGGCCCTTCACGTTGTCGATGCGGTAGCTGGGCGACGCGACCTCGGACACCCGCCTGTCCGGCTTCGTCTCACCGGCGGGGGCGAATGGCAGCAGGGTCAACTCAGATGAGAGCTGCATGAGGTAGATGGCCTCCCGCCAACCGAGCACTCGGAATGCCTTGTTCAGGCGGCTGGCCGTCTTCGACTCGTTCCCGCCGGCCACGAGGATGTCCGTGGCGGCGTCGAGACGGAACTGGCGGAGCACGGTGAGCAGGTCGTCGAACTCGGCGGCGTTCGTGTGCCGGAGAATGCTGGCGGCATTCCGTGTCTCGCGCCAGTCATAGCGGGCCAGCACGTCCGCCGGCACCCCCGTGTCGTAGCTGGTGGACAGGTCCACGGGTGCACCGTAGGCGGCGGCCAGTACCTCGACCTCATTCGTTCGCTTCGCTCACTCCATTCGGTCGAAGTGATCGCGCTCCCTGTCCCTTCCTCCTGTCCGCAGCCGGTGGGGCCG
The DNA here is from genome assembly GCA_023264975.1 of Actinomycetes bacterium. Lineage (GTDB taxonomy): Bacteria > Actinomycetota > Acidimicrobiia > Acidimicrobiales > JAHFUS01. The sequence goes on from JAHFUS010000130.1 coordinate 2,486, forward strand.
CCTTCGGCGGCGACGGCAGCCACGGACCAACCCCCCGAGAACGGGGCGAACGTCTGTGGTCAGCGCACTAACCCGGCACTAACCCACCAGTCGCGCTCTGCGCCGCACGGCCACGAGGAGGCCGGCGCCCAGGATGGCCAGTCCGACGCTGACGGCGATCAGGAGCCATGGGACGTCGGTGTCCCCGGTTTTCGCCACGACGAAGACCCGATCGACCCCGGCGTCCAGCTCGTCGGACGCCTCCCCTCCCGGTCGCAACTGCAGGAGACCCCCGACCCGCGCCGCGGTCGCACCTAGCAGCGCGGCATCGACCGGGCGGCCGGCGTCGGCGACGAAGGTGATGTTGCGCGGCAAGCCGCGGGCGACAGCCTCAGCGGCCACGGCCTCCGACGTCGCCTCGGCATCGCGCCCGCCGAGACGCTTGGCGCCCGGGAGCGCGCCCTGGACGACGTCACTGATGGTCTCGGTGCCGCCCACGATCAGGGTCGTGCCGACCTTCAACGATCCGAGCGCTTCCGACGTGGCGGCGGGCACACCGTCCCTCGTCGTGAACAGGATCGGGAAGCGCAGCGCGGCGGCGAGGCCGACGACGG
>JAHFUS010000029.1 GCA_023264975.1 Actinomycetes bacterium
GGGCGCACGCCGGGCCGAGCCGCCCCGGCCGGAACCCCCGACCTCGACGACGCCGCCGGCAGCGCCGTCACCGGCGCCTTCCGGCCGGCGACCGCTGGGGGCGCCACGGCCGGCGCGTCGAGCCCGGGCGCCGCCCTCCTCGGCGCCACCGCCGCCGAGGTGCCCGGCCACTGGTCCAGCCCCCGTCCCCCCGCTCCCGACGGGCCCGACCTGCGCACGCCCGCCCCCGAGCCCTCGAAGCAGCGCCGGTTCACCCTGCGGGTGGCCGTCTTCCTCACCGCCCTCGTCGTGCTGCTAGTTGGGGCCGGTGCCGCCGTCGGCTTCTTCGCCCGGGCCGGCTATTTCGTGGGCGTCGACAAGGACGAGGTCGTGATCTACAAGGGGACGCCCGGCGGATTGTTGTGGTTCGACCCGACCGTGGCCGAGCGCACCGGCGTCGCCGCCGGCGAGCTCACGCCCGCCCGGCGCGTGGACATCGAAGCGGGCAAGGAGGAGCCGTCGCTCAGCGCCGCCCTCCGCTACGTGGCCCAGGTCAGGGAGGAAGCTGCACGTCCCACGACGACGACGACCGCCGCAACGACCCTGCCGCCCGCCGCCGTCGCGCCTGCCGTCGCGCCTACCGCCGCGCCTGCGCCGCCTGCGTCCACCGCCCCGTGAGCAGCCAGTGAGGCCGTTCACCCGACGGGAGGCGGGCGCTGTCCTGCACCGGCGCCGTACCGAGATGGGGCTGGTGGTGCTGGCCGTGCTGTGCACCGGTGCCCTCTACACGCTGGCCGCCCTCGGCAAGTCCGCCTCCGTGCCCGCCAACGTGGGCCCGTTCCTGCTCATCATCCTCGGCCTGTTCGGCTCCGCCCACGCGGCAGTGCGGATCCTGGCACCGGCCGCCGATCCGACCCTGCTGCCCCTCGTAGCCGTGCTCAACGGCATGGGCTACGTGTTCATCGCCCGTCTCGACCCCGACCTGGCCGGGCTCCAGGCGGTGTGGACCGGGCTCGGCGTCGGCGCCTTCGTGGCCACCCTGCTCGTCGTGCGGCGGGTGCGGGACCTGGAGCGCTACCGCTACAGCTTCGCCCTGCTGGGCGTCGGGCTCCTGCTCATGCCCCTGCTGCCCGGCGTCGGGCGCAACATCCGGGGCGCCCGACTGTGGGTCAAGCTGGGCACGATCACCTTCCAACCCGGCGAGCTGGCCAAGGTGGCCCTCGCCATCTTCTTCGCCTCCTACCTCGTGGAGAAGCGCGAGCTGCTGGCGGGCGCAACCGTCGCCGCCCGGGGCCGGGCCTTCGGGCCCATCATCCTGGCGTGGGGCGGCTCCCTGCTGGTGATGACGGCCGAGAAGGACCTCGGCTCGTCGCTGCTGTTCTTCGCCCTGTTCATCTCCATGCTCTGGATGGCCACCGGCCAGGGCATCTACCTGGGCCTCGGCTTCGGGCTGTTCACAGCCGGCGCTGTGTTCGCCTACGGCGCCTTCAGCCACGTCCAGGTACGGGTGCAGACGTGGATCGACCCCTGGTCGCGCGCCGACGGGCAGGGCTACCAGCTCGTCCAGGCCGCCTATGCGTTCGGCTCCGGGGGCTTCGCGGGCACCGGACCGGGCCTCGGGTCACCGGGCAAGATCCCGGCCGCGACCACCGACTTCATCTTCGCCGCCATCGGAGAGGAGCTCGGCCTGCTCGGCACGTCCGCCGTGCTGGTGATGTTCGTGCTCATCGTGGGTGCCGGCCTGCGCATCGCCCTGCGGGCCGAACAACCCTTCGAGAAGCTGCTGGCCGCCGGCCTCACGGTGATCATCGCCGTGCAGACGTTCGTCATCATCGGCGGCGTCACCAGGGTCATGCCCCTCACCGGCGTCACCCTGCCGTTCATCAGCTACGGCGGGTCGTCGTTGGTGGCCAACTACATCCTCCTCGCCCTCCTCCTTCGGATCTCGCACGACACGGCCGAGCGCAGCTGGCGCTCGGCCGGCGTAGCGGACGAGACGGTGCGGTCGACCGTCTGATGGACCGCCAGATCCGCAAGGTCGTCATCGTCTTGATGGTGATGTTCTTCATCCTCTTCGCCAAGCTGAACGACCTGCAGGTCGTCCGCGCCGACAAGTTGGCCACCGCCCCTGGCAACACCCGCGCCATCACCCGCGACTTCAACCGGGAGCGGGGTGTGATCCAGACGGCGGACGGCGCCATAGTGGCCCAGTCGCTGCCGGTGGACGATGAGTTCGAGCGGCTGCGCACGTACCCGGAGGGCGCCCTGTTCGCCCACATCAGCGGCTACTTCTCCTTCACCTACGGCACCGAAGGCGTGGAGCGGACGTACAACAAGGACCTCGCGGGGCGCACCGCCGCGCTCAGCAAGCCCACCGACATCCTGAGCGACCGCACCCGCACCGGCACGGTCGTGCTCACGCTGACCAAGTCGCTCCAGCAGGTGGCCAAGGACGCCCTCGGGAACCGCACGGGCGCCGTCGTCGCCCTGAACCCCACCGACGGCGCCGTGCTCGCCATGTGGAGCAACCCCTCCTTCGACCCCAACCCGCTGGCCGTCCACGACCAGAAGGCGGTGCAGTCGTCGTACACGTCGCTCACGGCCGACGCCGGCAAGCCGATGCTGCCCCGGGCCTTCCGCCGCAGCTACGCCCCAGGGTCGACCTTCAAGGTGGTGACCGCCGCCGCCGCCCTGGAGCGCCGGCCCGAGCTGGCCATGAAGGCCTACCCGTCGCTCCGCCAGCTCGACCTGCCCCAGACCACCACCGACCTGCCCAACTTCGGTGGCAGCTCGTGCGGCGGCACCCTGCCCGACCTGCTGCGGGTCTCGTGCAACACGGGCTTCGCCCAGCTGGGCCTCGACATGGGCGCCGAGTCGCTCGCCGGCGAGGCCGACGACTTCGGCTTCAACCAGAAGCCACCGCTCGACCTTCCCGCCACCGCCACGTCGACCTTCCCCGGCGTGGACACGTTCCGCCAGGACCAGCCGGCGCTGGCCAAGTCGGCCATCGGCCAGCAGGACGTTGCCGCCACGCCGCTCCAGATGGCGCTGGTGGCGGCCGGAGTGGGCAACGGCGGTGTGATCATGAAGCCGCATGTGATGGCCGAGGTCCGCGACAGCGAGGGCGGCGTGGTGCGCACCTACCAGCCCGAGCAGTGGCTCAAGGCGATGGAGCCGCAGAACGCGGCGGCCCTGCGGGACATGATGATCACCGTCGTGAACAACGGCACGGCCAGCCGCGCCGCGGTGCCGGGCGTCCAGGTGGCGGCCAAGACCGGCACCGCACAGACCGTCGGCGACAACTCCCACGCGTGGCTCCTCGCCTTCGCACCAGCCGTGCAGCCGACCGTCGCCGTCGCCGTGATCGTCGAGAGCCAGCCCGGCCTCGGTGACACCGTCACCGGCGGCCGCATCGCCGCCCCGATCGCCCAGGCCGTCCTCAAAGCGGCTTTGGGCACCCCGTAGGCTGGAGATCCAGATGCCCCCGCAGCCCGCTCAGGTCTACAGCGACCGCTACGAGATCCTCCGCCAGGTCGCCCGCGGGGGCATGGCCGAGGTGTACCTGGCCCGCGACCAGCTGCTCGACCGCCGGGTGGCGCTCAAGGTGTTGTTCCCCGAGCTTTCGATCGACCGGTCGTTCGTGGAACGCTTCCGGCGGGAGGCCCAGTCGGCCGCCAACCTGAGTCACCCCAACATCGTCTCGGTCTACGACTGGGGCGAGGAGGACGACACCTACTACATCGTCATGGAGTACATCGACGGCCGCCCGCTGTCGACGCTGATCCGCACCCAGGGGCCGCTCCTGGCCGACCGGGCCGCCACCATCGGCGCCGACGTGGCCGCTGCCCTCGCCTTCGCCCACCGCAACGGCGTGGTGCACCGCGACGTGAAGCCGGGCAACGTGCTGCTCGATGCCAACGAGCACGTGAAGGTCACCGACTTCGGCATCGCCCGGGCAAAGAACACCCAGGAGAACCTCACCCAGACCGGCGCCGTGATGGGCACCGCCACGTACTTCTCCCCGGAGCAGGCCCAGGGCCTCGGCGTCGACCAGCGCAGTGACGTGTACTCGCTCGGCGTCGTGCTCTACGAGATGGTCACGGGCCAGCCGCCCTTCGCCGGCGACAACCCCGTCACCATCGCCTACAAGCACGTGCGCGAGCAGCCGGTGCCGCCCCGCCAGCTCAACCCGGCCATCCCGGCCGCCTTCGAGGCCATAGTCCTGCAGGCCATGGCCAAGGACCCGGCCGACCGCTACACCAGCGCCGAGGAGCTGCGGGCCGACCTGGTGCGCTACCAGCAGGGCCGCACCGTCATGGCCAATCCAGTCGTGTGGGCCGAACAGGAGCCGGCGCCGGCCAACGCCACCGTCGTGCAGCCGGCTGCGTCGCGTGCCCAGACCACCACCGTCACCCGGCGTGCGCCCGCCCCGGCACCCGCTCCCGAGTACGGGCCGCCCAGACGCACCGGCGCCTACGTGATCCTGCTGTTCGCCATGCTGGCCGCCCTGGTCGTGCTGCTCTTCCTGCTGGGCAAGACGCTCGGCATCTTCGGCGGGGACACCGGCGCCCAGACGATCACCGTGCCCAACGTGAAGGGCCAGGCCTTCGATGCGGCCGAGCAGACGCTCACCGGCCTCGGCCTCACCGTCGAGCGCCAGCTGGAGGACAACGAGGCGGACGCCAACGTGGTGTTCGACCAGGACCCCGAGGGTGACACGCGGGTCGGGAAGGGCGCCAAGGTCATCCTGAAGGTGAGCCAGGGCGCCAAGCCGGTGGAGGTGCCCAACGTGGTCGGCACCGACGAGGAGGACGCCCTCAGCGCCTTCGAACGGCTGGGGTTGCAGGCCGAGACCACCCGGGAGGCGAGCGACACCGCCACCCTCGGCCGGGTCACCGCCCAGAACCCCACCCCGGGCACGCCCGCTCCCAAGGGGTCCACCGTGAAGCTCACGGTGTCGTCGGGCAAGCCCAAGGTGGCCGTGCCCGACGTGGTGAACAAGGACGCGGTGGCGGCGTCGGACGACATCGTCAACGCCGGCCTACGGGTGAAGACCTCGCAGGAGGCGTCGCCCACGGTCACCAAGGGCAACGTGATCCGCACCGACCCGGCGCCGTCCACCGAGATCGACAAGGGCGCCACGGTGACCATCTTCGTGTCCACCGGGGCGGACACCACCACCTCGTCATCGTCGACGACGTCGTCCTCGACACCCACGTCCTCCTCGGCACCCACATCGACCACTTCCACGACCATCCCCACCACCGGGGTGACGATCTTCCCGTAGGTGTGCGGCTCAGGTGGGGACGGGGGCGGTGCGGAGGAAGTTGGCCAGCAGTGCCTTGCCCTCGCCGGTGAGGATCGATTCGGGGTGGAACTGCACGCCCTCGATGGGCAGCTCGCGGTGGCGCAGGCCCATGATCACGCCGTCGTCGGTCTCCGCCGTCACCTCGAGCACGTCGGGCAGCGAGGACGGCTCGACCACCAGCGAGTGGTAGCGGGTGGCCTCGAACGGGTCGGGCAGTCCGGCCATCACACCGATCCCCCGGTGGCGCACCATCGAGGTCTTGCCGTGCATGATCTGCGGCGCCCGCACCACCTCCCCGCCGAACACCTCGCCGATGCACTGGTGGCCGAGGCACACGCCGAGCAGCGGGGTGTGGCGGCCCACGCGCTCGATCACGGCGTTGCTGATGCCGGCGTCGGCCGGGCGGCCCGGGCCGGGGCTGATGACGACGGCGTCCGGCCGCAGGGCCACCGCGTCGTCGACGGTGATGGCGTCGTTGCGGTGGACCACCAGTTCGGCGCCCAGCTCGCCCAGGTACTGGACCAGGTTGTAGACGAACGAGTCGTAGTTGTCGACGACCAGCACCCGGGCACCCACAGGGGAACGGTAGCCCGGCGGGGCCCGGCGGCCGGCGACTTCAGGAGGCCGGGCGGGCGTAGGCGAGGGTGGTGGCGCCCCGGAAGGCGGGGACCTCGACGGCGTCCTCTCGGTCCACCGAGAAGCGCAGGCCGAAGGTGGCGGCGGCGTCATGGAGGCGGCGGACGAGGGCATCGGCTTCGAAGCGGTCCTTGCCCGCCCCGACGGCAGCCACCGTGTAGGGCGGCGAGTGCACGGTGCCGTTGAGCAGCAGCGTGTTGCCCACACACAGCACGGCGCTGGTGGATACGAGGCGCTGGCCGTTGATCGCCACCGCCTCCGCCCCCGCCTTCCAGAGGGCGTTGACCACCGCCTGCACGTCCTGGGAGTGGATGACCAGGTCGTTGACGTTGCCGGTGGGCGCCCGGTCGAGATCGGAGTCGTCGAGGGTGACCCGGACCCCCGGTCCCCCAACGGGGACGAGGCCGGCGACCAGCCCGAGGTCGGCCAGGTCCTGCTCACGGGCGGCCGCCCGACCCTCGCCGCCCGCCTGGGCACCCCGCACCTCCTCGACCTCGGTCCGCAGGCCCGCCACCTGGCGGCGCAGCACCGTGGTCGACTGCTGCTGGCGCTCGATCAAGTCGGCCAGCCGGTACTCGCGGGTCAGCCGGGCGGCCGGGTCGGCTGGGCGGACCCGAACGACGGTGGCCACAAGGAAGCCGAGCAGGACGCAGCCCACGGCCAGCAGGGGGCGGTACCGGCGACCGGTCACTTGGCTACCCTTCCCCCATGGCCCGGTCTGAGCGCAGCAACCCGAAGATCAAAGAAGCGCCCGGCAAGGGCGCTCGCAAGCCCGGCCCGGGCTCCCGGCCGACGACGGGGCGGGTGACGCCGAAGGGCGGCCATCAGGTGGCCCCCACGATGTCGGGGCGGTACACGCCGCCCGTGCCCCGGGAGGTGAAGGTGAGCCCGAGGTGGGTGCCGGTGCTGATGTTCGCGCTCCTGCTCGGCGGGATGTTCGTGATCATCGCCAACTACCTCGAGGTCCTTCCCGGTAACGCCAAGAACACCTACCTGTTCGTCGGCCTCGGCATGATCACCGCCGGCTTCATCACCGCCACCAAGTATCGCTAATCGCCGGCGGAAGCGGAGCTTCCCCGGCGCGCTCGTGGTGCTCCGAACGCCGGCTGAGCCGGCGTTCTCCGCGCTCAGGATGCGAAGAACCCGTCCTCCACCGCGTCGAGCAGCAACCTGGCGACGACGTCGGGTTTTTGGACGTGGATGTCGTGGTCGGCCGGGCTGATCCAGTGGGAGCGCCCTTTGGGGAGGATCCTGGTGGCCCGTTCGGTCGCAGCCCGATTGTCCGGAGACCAGACGTCGCCCGAGCCGGCCGTGATCAACAGCACGGGCACGTCGAGGTCGGGGAAGACGAAGGAAGGTCGGTGCTCCCAGAGGGCCCGGAGGATGCGCATGTGGTGGTCGAAGGCGAGGTGGGTGACGACCGTGCCGTCGGGGCGGAGCTCCATGTTGGCGAGGGTGGCGTCGACGCCCCAGTCGTCCCAGTCGGGGTGGGCCCGGCGCAGCATGGCCCGCAGGTCTGCCGCCGGCGTGCCCGCCAGGCGGGGCGGGGCGAGGGCGGCCGCGCAGTCGTCCCAGTCGGGCCAGCGCTCCTGGAGCTCGATGCTCCCGCCGTCCACACCGGCCACGCCGGCCAGCCTGCCCCCCGCCCGCCGGGCCAGTTCCACCGCGATGTTGCCGCCGGTGGACTGCCCCACCACGACCGCCCGGTCGAAACCCAGCCCGTCCAGGGCCGCCTCCAGGTCGTCGCTCAGGGTGGCGAAGTCGTACCCGTCGTCGGGGTCGTCGCTCAGGCCGTGGCCCCGTTGGTCGATGGCCGCCACCCGGTGCCCCTGCGCCGCCAGCAGCCCCCCGACCGCCTCCCATGTCCGGCAGTTGGAGGCCAGGCCGTGCACCAGGAGGACCGGCGGACGGTCGCCGCGTCCGGGTCCTTCGTCGGCGCCCCAGGCAAGGCAGTGCAGCCCGACCCCGCCGGTCACTTCCAGGCGTCGAGCCCGGGCCGGCGGCCCGTCGACCGGGCTCATCGACGTGTTCGGGCGTGCGGCGGAACGGGCATGGCGCGGCACCCTACGACCTGGTGACGCGCCCGAGGGATCACCCGTACAGGAACTTCCCGGCATTCCGGGCAGGCACTGCTTCGACGTGGTGGAATAGAGCCATGGACTCATCGATGCTGGCTGCGTTCGTGGCCCTGGCCCTCTGCATCCCGCTAATCGGTCTGGTGTTCGCCACCCGCATGAAGCTCCTGATGAACCGATTCGGTGGCGGCAAGGACGACGAGGGTGGCAGGGGCCGCACCCCGCCCCGCCGCACGAACACCTCTCTCGGACGCAACCCCTACCATCTGCCGTAGGCCCCGGGCCCGCACGGGGGTAGCCCCCTCGGGCGGGTAGTGAACGCCTGCCCGGCGCCTCCGCCGGGCCCGACCGGGGCGCCGGAGGCGGGCGGGGCCGATCGCGCCGTCCCGCTCGACCTGGTCGGGTGACCCCGGTGACCGGCGCCGGTGCGCTCAGGATCAGACGCGGGCGATGTCGTACTGCTGGAGCTTGGCCTTGTTGGCGGTGGTGGGCGCCTGCAGCCGCAGCAGCTCGGCGAAGATCCCGTCCGACTCGGCCAGCTCGGCCGGCGACCCGACCTCGGCCACGCCGCCATCGCGGATGCCGACGATTACGTCGACGTTCTGGATGGTGGACAGCCGGTGGGCGATGATCATCGTGGTGCGGCCCTGCATCAGCCGCTCCAAGGCGTCCTGCACCTCCCGCTCCGCCTTGCTGTCGAGCGAGCTCGTCGCCTCATCCAACAGGAGGATGGGCGGATCCTTCATGAGGGCCCGGGCGATGGCGATGCGCTGCTTCTGGCCTCCCGACAGCTTCACGCCCCGCTCGCCGATCTGGGTCTTGTAGCCCTCCGCCAAGCGCTCGATGAAGTCGTGTGCGTTGGCGGCGCGAGCCGCAGCCACCACCTTGTCGTGGTCGATCCCGTCCTGGCCGTACGAGATGTTCTCCTCCACCGTGCCCGAGAACAGGGCGGGCTCCTGGAAGACCACGCCGATGTTGCGGCGGAGGGAGCGCTGCGTGACGCCGGCGATGTCGACCCCGTCGATGGCGATGCTTCCGGCGACGGGCTCGTAGAAGCGGAGCAGGAGGTTGGCCAGCGTGGTCTTTCCCTGCCCGCTCTCCCCCACCAGGGCCAGCTTGGTGCCCGGCGCGATGGTGAAGCTCACGTCGGTGAGAACGGGCTGGCCGCCCTGGTAGCGGAACGAGACGTTGCTGTACTCGACCTTGCCCGCAGGCACCTCGAGCTCGGTCGCGCCGTCGGCGTCCCGGATCGCCGGCTGCAGGTCCATAACCGCGAAGAAGTCCTTGCTGTCCGCCGCCGCCCGCTGGACCTGGTCGACGATGAACGACGAGGCGAAAAGCGGGAACTGGGCCTGGAGGGAGAGCTGGAGCATCAGCACCACGGTGCCGATCGACGTCTCCAGCGGGCCGAACTCACCGTTGAACGCCTGCCAGATGATGATGGCGTAGATGGCGAAGAAGATGATGTTGAGGCTCAGGCCGCGATAAACGTCGTTGCGGTGCCACTCGATGGACTGATCCTTGACCTGGGCCTCGATGTTGCGGCGGGCGCGGGCGAAGATGCGGCTCTCGGTGGGCTCGTGGATGAACGACTTCACCACCCGGATGTTGCCGATCACCTCGATGAACCGGCCGTTGCCGAAGTCGCTCTCCTTGTTGATCCCGCCCTGGCGCCGTTGCCAACTCCGACTCGTGCGGGTGGTCAGCCAGATGTAGAGCGGGAACAGCACCGCCAGCAGCAGGGCGACCAGCGGTGAGTAGCGGGCCAGAATGACCAGCGTGAACAGGCTGGTGAGGAAGAAGCTGATGAAGTTGTTGGCCATCGCCTGCACCAGCTGCGAGATGCCGGCGATGCTGCGCTCCAACCGGGCCGTCACCGCGCCCGTGATGGCGTTGTCGTAGTACTCCAGCGGCAGCTGGAGAAGGTGGTCGTAGTAGCGCTGGCTGAGCAGCGTCTGCAGCCGCGCTCCCAACAGGTCGCCGATGTGGCCCTGGATGTTGCTGACAACCGAGATGAGGACGCCGGCGGCGAAGAGCAGGCCGAGCAGCACGACGAGATGGCTGGTCGCCACCGTTCCGCCGGCGCCCTTCTTGACCACCGCGTCGACCAGGTACCGGAGGAGGAAGGGGTTGGCCTGGTTCAGGAGGGCTACGACGACGACAAAGGCGGCTGTGATCAGGTAGTACCGCTTCAGGACCCAGGTGTACCGGATGATCCGGAGAATGTCTCGCACTCGCTCGTCCTCGTCGTGGATAGCCCGTCAGCAGGCTGCCACGACTACGACCGAACGGCGAAACACATTCATCGGAGCGGCTGTCTTCGTCTGAAGCTGACCGCCCATGGACGATGACGCACTAGACGGAAACGCGGACGGCGCAATCCGTTCGGACGGCAGCGGGCGATGCCAGGATCTCTCCCAGCGCCGCTTCCGTCATGGGTCGGGCGAAGTAGAAGCCCTGGGCCATGTCACAGCCGAGGTCGTCGAGGCGGCGGCCCTGCTCCCGGGTCTCGACGCCCTCGGCGACGGTCTGGAGCCCGAGCGTGCGGGCGAGGTCGAGGATGGCCGGGACCAGGCTGCGCCCGTCGTCGTCGCCGTCGAGGCCCATGGTGAAGGCCCGATCGACCTTCAGGACGTCGATCGGGAGCTCGCCCAGCCGGCTCAACGAGCTGTAGCCGGTGCCGAAGTCGTCAATCGCGATCCGCACGCCGAGGCAGCGAAGGGCCTCGAGACGTTCGATCGTGCCGTCCAGATCGTCCAGCAGCATCGACTCGGTGATCTCGATGACCAGCGTGTGCGGCGCCAGGCCGGACTCCCCCAGGGCGGCGATCACGTCCCCGAGCAGGGTGTCCCCGCGCACCTGGCGGGCCGAGACGTTGACGGCGATGTGCGAGATCGCCCGTCCCTCGCGCTGCCAGGCGGCCGCCGCCATGCAGGCCTTGTCGAGCACCGATCTCCCCATGACCTGGATCAGGTCGCTGCGCTCGGCCACCGGGATGAAGTCGGCCGGCGACACCGGGCCGAGCACCGGGTCGGTCCAGCGCAGAAGAGCCTCGGCGCCCGTGATCGCTCCGGAGGCAAGGTCGACGATGGGCTGGTAGTGGACCTCGAGCTCGTCGCGCCGTACCGCACTGCGCAGCGCCTGTTCCAGCTCCAGCTGCCCGAGGAATGCGTCGAGCATCTCGGGCCGGAAGACCACCGACCGGTCCTTGCCCTCGGACTTGGCCACGTACATGGCCAGGTCGGCGTTGCGGAGCAGGTCGGCGCCGGCGGCGCCGAAGTCGGCGCCGGCGACGCCGATGCTGCCGCTGATGGCGACCTCACGGTCCCCCACGATGATCGTCGGGCGCAAGGTGGCGACGATCCGCTCGGCCATGGCCGCACCCGAGTCGTCGCCATCGGCAACCAGGACGGCGAACTCGTCGCCGCCCAGCCTGGCGGCGGTGTCGCTCGGGCGCAGGCACGAGCGCAGGCGCTCGGCGACACACGCCAGTACGGCGTCACCCCCGGGGTGACCGAGGCTGTCGTTGACCGTCTTGAAGTCGTCGAGGTCGATGACCAGGATCTCGACCGCACGCCCCGACCGGCCGGCGCCCTCCAGGGCGTGCTCCACCCGGTCGACGAAGAGGGCCCGGTTCGCCAGCCCGGTGAGCGAGTCGTGGAAGGCCTGCTGGGTGAGCTGGTCCTGGAGGAGGACGCGTTCGGTCACGTCGCGGACGTTCACCACGATGCCGGCGCCGGCGTCGTCGACCAGGCTGGTGCCGAAGGCCTCCAGGAAGCGCCAGGAGCCGTCCTTGTGCCTGGCGCGACAGTCGACGGGACCGTGGGGACCGGGCTCGCTCAACGCCCGGTGGAGCGCGGCGATGACGATGGCGGCGTCGTCCGGGTGGACCAGGTCGCCGATCGACCGTTGGAGCAGGTGCTCTTCTTCCCAGCCGAGCACCCGGGTCGTGGAGGGGCTGACGTAGCGCACGGTCAGGTCCGGCCTCAGGACGAGGAGGATGTCCGACGAGTTGCGGATCATCGCCGAGAAGCGCTCCTCGCTCCGTTCCTCGATCAGCCTCTCGGAGAGGTCGGATGCCTCCAGGGCCATCGACACCGTCGTGCCGAGCGCCTCGCACGCCGCCAGGAGCCGCTCCGGATCACCAGTCGGGCGCCAGGGAGCGAGCACGACGGCCCCGACGGTCAGCCCGCCGATGCCCACGGGGGCGACGAACAGGGATCGGCGGGTCATTGTGGACGGGAGCAGGAGGCGCAGGGCGGAGGCTTTCCCCGGCGCAATGGACACGGGTCGGCCCGCCTGGAGCTCGGTGCCGATCGCTGTCGTCAAGGCGTGGCCCTCGGGGGCGTGGTCGGATACAGGGCGGGACCCGGTGGGCACGGCGTCATCGAGGAGCAGGACCGCTTCGCCTCCCTGCCCGGCCAGGTGGCGGGCGTGGTGGACGGTCTCCGCCCAGATGAGCTCGCGTTTCGGCCTGCCGACGAGGGCGATCCCGAGGTCCCGCAGGACTCGCTCGCGATCGAGCGCGTCGCGCTCCCGCGAGAGGGCGCCGGCCAGGGCGGTGTTCAGCAACCCCGTGCGGAACGTGACGAGGAAGAACGCGCCCGCCGAGGCTGCCGCCAACGTGATGGCCGCGGTCTGGTGCCCACTCCACGCCTAGGCGGCGGCCAGGGCCGGCAGCACGAGCGACATCGAGGCGAGGAGCCACAGCCGGGTCCGCCCAGAGGGCGCGTAACCGGGCTCCGCCGCGCTGAGAGCGCGCATCGACGGGTGGGTGGCAGCGAGGGCGAAGCACAGGTAGGACGCGTGGTACACGACGTCGAGCCAGGAGCCGACGGAATAGGACCCGGTGAGGGAGAGCCGGGCGTAGGTGACATCGGCGACGAGCAGGAGACCGATGCCGGCGGCCATGATGGTCTCCGCCGGCGGTCGACGGCCGGGGGAGATGAGGAGCCGGACCAGCAACCCCAGGAGCACCAGGTCACCCACCGGGTAGGCGGCCGAGAAGAACTGCTTGAGCCATGGCGTGTCGGCGTAGCTCGTGGGATCGATGAGGTAAACCCAGGTGGCTGCCGCTCCAACCAAGGTCACCAGGCAGGTGTCGATCACCGCCGTGCGGTCACGCTCATGCCGCCGGGCCCGCAGGACGGCGATCAGGCCGGCAGCCAGGACGCCGTAGCTGGCCACGTACATGCCATCGGCCACCGACGGGAAGACCTCGTGCCCGTGGATCCGGGTCAGGGCGTTGTAGACGATGTCACCCACGACCAGCAGCCCCAGGCCGCCGGACAGCAGCCACCAGGGCGTCGCCGGCCGGGGCCGGTGCCGGGCGATGCCCCAGATCGTGGCGGCCAGGATGAACAGCTCGACCCCGTCGTAGGAGAACTCGTGCCATTTCGCCGGGACGACGAAGGTATGGGCGCCAACCGCGAGCGCCCCGACGCACAGGACGATCCAATGCGGTTGTCTGCGCATAGGTGCAGTGTCGGCATAGGAGTGGGTGGCGCACGAGAGGCAAATGGCAGCCAGGCGTCACCGAAGTCCCGAATGGGGGTGCATTCGGCGCAAAACGCCCGATGACGTCGGGTGTGGTCAGCCAGGTGATGGTCTACAACCCGGCCCTGGCCCGCGACCGCAGGGGTTGGGCCCAGGACCAGGCGGCGGAGGCCATGGAGCCCTACCTGGGGGTGCGGTGGTCCAAGGCCGCTGTGACGCCGTGTCGTCATTGGCGACGGCGATCGTCCTTCATTGGCGCCGGCCTCGTGTCGAGGAGTATGCGTGGATTCGTCACTTGCCGGTGGGCCGGCGCGACTGCCTCCGGGGACGGCGGGAGATCCGGAGCGCCAGAATCTGGGGAATCCGCCGGCGAGGACGAGGTCGTGGGCCGCTTCGCTCGCCGCTGCGCTCCCGAGAGGCGGTTCCCTCACTGACGGGTCGTGGGCCCGGCGCCATCGCGCCATCGTCCTCCTGTTGTGGGCGCATGTCCCGCTGCTGGCGGGCTTCGGGCTCATTCGCGGCGTCGATCCTCGCCATGTCTTCGCCGAGACGGCGCTCATCGCCTTTGCCGCGTACGCCGCAGGCCGATCACGCCTGCCGCGTTCGATGCGGATGGGGACGGCCAGCCTCGGCCTCGCCACCGCCTCGGCAGTCTTGGTGCACTTCTCGGGCGGCTACGTGGAGATGCACTTCCACTTCTTCGTCGTGGTCGTCGTGGTCTCGCTGTACCAGCACTGGCTGCCGCTCTTGTCGACGATCGCCTTCGTGGCCCTCCACCACGCGGTGCTCGGAACCGTGGATCCGGGCTCGGTGATCAACCACCCCGACGCCATCGCCCATCCCTGGAGGTGGGCGGCCATCCACGCCGGGTTCATCCTGGCCGAGAGCGTGGCCGCCGTGTACGCTTGGCGCCACTCCGAGTTGGCCCAGATCGAGGCGCGTGAGGTCACCGAGCATCTGGTGGCCGAGCATGGGCGGCTCGAACGGCAAACGGCGGTCTTGGCGCTGCTGGAGTCCGTGGCCGCCGCGGCCAATGAGGCGTCCTCGGTCGATGACGCCGTCGATCTGGCCTTGGCGGCGGTGTGTTCCTACACCGGGTGGCCGACCGGGCATGCCTACCTGGTGGCCGACACCAGTGACGAGCTCGTCGACACCGGGATCTGGCGCAGCGACGGGTCACGCGACATGGACCAGTTCAAAGCGGCAAGCCGGCAGGCTCGCCTGGTCACAGGCGTGGGCCTCGCCGGGCGTGTCCGACTGCTGGCGAGGGCCACCTGGATCGCCGACCTGGCCAGCGATCCCGAGTTCGCCAGGAAGGAGGCCGCCGCCGCCGCCGGCCTGGTGAGCGCCTGTGCCTTTCCCATACTTGCGGGAACCGACGTCGCGGGGGTCCTCGAGTTCTTCGCCGATGACCACCTGATCGTCGGCGAGGAGTACCTGGCGCTGATGGACCAGGTGGGCACGCAGCTCGGACGGGTAGTCGAGCGCCACCGGGCCACCGCGTCGCTGCGCACGAGCGAGGACCGGGTGCGCTCCATCGTCGAGACGGCCAGCGACGCCTTCATCAGCATGGACGCCCACGGCGTGGTCACCGATTGGAACCGTCAAGCAGAGGCCACGTTCGGATGGTCGGCCGCTGAGGCGCTGGGCCGACCGGTGGCCGACCTCATCGTGCCGGAGCAGCACCGCGCCGCCTACGCGGGTGGCCTCGAGCGCTTCTTGTCCACCGGCGACGGCCCGGTGCTCGGCCGCCGTGTCGAGTTGACGGCGCTGCGCCGCGACGGGAGCGAGTTCCCCGTGGAGCTGGCCGCGTGGGCCACGGGCTCGGGCGAGAAAACGGTCCTCAACGCCTTTGTCCAGGACATCTCCGAGCGGGTCAGGGCACAGCACGACCTCGAGCAGGCTTTCCGATCGGCGTCGGAGGCGGTCGGGGCCCTGGAGCGGCGCAACCGCGAGATGACGCTCATGGGCGAGATGCGCGAGCTGCTGCAGAACTGCGAGACGATGGAGGAGACCTACGAGGTCATCTCCCCCTACGCCACCCAGGCGTTCGGCAACGCCTCGGGAGCGGTGTACGTTCTCGCGCCATCACACAACACGGTCGAGCGCGTTGCCTCGTGGGGAGCCGCCGTCGACGACGACGCCGTGTTCGCCCCGTCGGCGTGCTGGGGCCTGCGCCGTGGCCGGCTGCACGCCGCCGGACCTACCTCCGCACTGGTATGCGGCCACCTTCCCCGCCCCAGCCTTCAGGCGTCGTTGTGCATTCCCATGGTGGCCCAGAGCGAGGCGCTCGGGATCTTGCACCTGCGGCGCGATGTTGGCGACGGGGAGGTCCGCGACGAGGATTGGGAGCAGCTGGCGGTGGCCATGGCGGAGCACTTCGGCCTCGCTCTGGCCAATCAGCGGTTGCGCCAGAGCCTGCGGTCGCAGTCCATTCGTGACCCCCTCACCGGGTTGTACAACCGCCGCTACCTCGACGAGTTCCTCGAGCGCGAGCTACGGCGGCTGAGCCGTGCCAGCCGCCCGCTGAGCGTCGTGTCCATCGACGTGGACCACTTCAAGCAGTTCAACGACAACTTCGGCCACAGTGCCGGCGACGCTGTGCTGGCAGCCCTCGGCCAAGTACTGCTCGAGAACGTCCGCGGCGAGGACATTGCGTGCCGGATGGGTGGCGAAGAGCTCCTCGTGATCCTCCCGGACTGCGCCAGCGAGGCAGCAGTCGAGCGCGCCGAAGAGCTGCGAGTCCTGGTACGGAACCTCAGCGTCGAGCACCAAGGCCACGCACTCGGCAGGATCACCATCTCGATCGGCGTGGCGACCTCCCCGGTGGATGGCAGCTCCGGCGAGGCGCTGCTTCTTGCGTCAGACGCCGCTTTGTACAGTGCCAAGGCGCAAGGGCGCGACCGCACCCTCGTCCATGGCAGTTGACGCCGGTCGTGCCGCGCTCGGGGTCGCGACGGGCCGCGCACCTACGACGCCCGGGCCAGGGCCGCACATCGCGCGAGGAGTGATCGCCGAGGAGTGATCGCCGGGTCGCGCTGCGACGCCGGCGCCGGTGGCGGGCCGATATACGGCCACCTTGGCGGTGTGGGTTCGTCCATGCTGCACGCACGCGCGTATGCACGCGCGTCTCCTCCTCAGCTCCGCGCCGACGGGAATGGCCTACGACTCGTCCGGCCCCGACCAGTCGAAGGGAAAGTGCTTGCTCGACCGGCCGGGCCAACTCCACTTGAAGCCGAACGCCTCGACCTCGTCTTCAATGGCGGTGCCCCAGGTGGCGACCTGTCCGGGACCGACCTCGGCTCCAGGCGCATTGTGGACCTGCACGCGCGCTCCCTCGGGGGTCGTGGGCCCGGTCAATGCTTCGGCGCTGCCCCTGACCCTCCCGTCCACTTCCACTCGCCAGTGTGCGAGGTCATCGGCAATCTCGAACTGGATTGGTGCGAACTCGATCCCTCGCACCTCGTCGAACAGCTCCGCGAGTCCAGCGGGCCAACCACCGGCCTGCCCGCTGAAGATCGTCTGGAGCGCCTCACGCTGGCGTTCGTCGGCTCGCTCGTCCATGAAGAACCCCATCGCGGAGTTGACCGCCTCGCCGGCCCAGATGTTGCCCTGGAAGGAGCCCACTCCGACGACGTTCATCCCGTCGAGGGACACGTCGCCGTAGTTCCCCTCCCGCACATGCCAGGCGAGGATGCCGTTGCATTCCCCCTCGTCCGGGGCCTGAGCGAAGGTGCATCCGCAGGGCACCCGGCACCTGCACACGTCGAACCAGTCTCCGACGAGTCGCCAGCTCGAGACTTCAACCATCGCCTCTCCTCCTGGGTTGTCGGGTCTAATCCTGTCACCCGTGTCAGCGCTGATCAAGGGGGGGCGAAACCGGCTCCGCCAAGAGCCCATCGGTACACTTTCTGTCGTCGCAGCCGGGCCCCGGGAGGTTTCAGATGGCCACCGACACACAGACCGAATGGCGGATCGCCGAGACGGGAGATCGCAAGCTGCAACTGCTGAACGCCTTCGACTGGAGCGACCGCTGAGCGTCCCGGCGCAGACATCAACCATCGTTCTGGCCCGACAGCGGGCCGTCCTCCTGGTCACGCTGCTGGTGTTGGCCGTTGTGGGATGGGTCGTGATCCTCGCCCAGGCTGGCGACTCAGAGTCCATGGGTGCGATGCACGGCCACGCCATGGGGCCAGATCTCACCAAGGGCTCGGCGCCGCTGTTCTTCGCCATGTGGGTGGCCATGATGGCGGCCACGATGTTCCCGGCCGCGGCACCGATGGTCCTGCTGTACGCCAAGGTCCAAAGCCAGAGGCACAGCGGCAGCACCACCTTGTTCATCGCCTCCTACCTCACTCTTTGGGTTCTCTTCGGCGCCATCGCCTTCGGCCTCGGTGCGGGTGTCGAGACACTGGCTGAGCGCTCGGGCTGGGTCGCCGACCACTGGGCCCGCGCCGGAGGCGTGCTGTTGGTCCTGGCTGGGCTCTACCAGCTCTCCTCCCTGAAACTGCGTTGCCTGTCCAACTGTCGTTCGCCGCTCTCGTTCCTGATCCACCGCTGGCGCCCCGGAGCGGCAGGGGCCATCCGTATGGGACTCCAGCACGGCGTCTCCTGCCTCGGGTGTTGTTGGCTGCTCTTTCTCGTTCTGGTCCCCATCGGCGTCATGAACGTGGCCGCCATGCTCATGGTGACCATTCTCGTCTTCGCTGAGAAGGTGCTCCCCTGGGGCCGCACCGCCAGCCGGGTGGGGGCACTCTCGTTGGCTTTGTACGGCCTCTCAGTCGTTCTATGGCCAGCATTGCTCCCCACCGTCGCCTGACTCCCCGCCGGCCATCGACTCTCCCTTCTGGCGGAGGAAACGGCTCTTAGATACGGCGTATCCACATCGCACGGATCACGTCGCCGAGCTTGCGGTAGGCGAACAAGAGGCCGGGCGGCCGGGCCGCGACCACGGCGGTGCCGCTGTAGTGCGCCCGCCCGTGTGCCCTACGCCCTCCAGCGCCGGCGGGCCGGGTCTCGTGAGCGGACGAGGGCCACGAGGGCGCCGGCGCCGGCCACGACCAGCCAGCGCCGGTCGAAATCGGGCCGGGCCAGGCTGGGGATCCACGACCACCGCTCGGCCACGGAGCTGAGGGTTGCGAGGGCGAGCACGGCGCCCAGGGCGCTGGACACGCCCGGGGCCATCGGCCCGTCGGCGGGGGCGGCCGAGGCCAGGGCGGCGGCCGTTCCCGCCGCTGCCACCAGCACGGCCAGCGGGCCGGCCAGGGCGACGGGTGGCCCGCCGGCCGTCGCTGCCAGCACCAGCGCCGCTCCGAAGCCGGCGATGAGGACGAGGGCCACGCCCACCGCCCGCAGGGCCCGGCGGGCGACGAGCGGGGTCGGTGACGGGGCGAGGACGTTGGCCGCCTGGTCGTCGGCGGCGAAGCCGGCGCCCGCGCCGGCGAAGAGAGCGGCCGCCTGCAGGGCCAAGGTGAGGTCGCTGCCGCCCCGGGCCCGGGTGACGAGCGCCGGGAGCGCAGCCATGATCCCGAGGGCCGCCACCGCCCGCGGCACGGTGCGGGCGGTGACCGCCACCGCCTCCCGGTTCGCCCGCCCGGCGTGCCTCGTCAGTACGTGCACGGCATCGGCTCGGCCGTGACCGGGGTGACCGGGCCGATCGGGGCCAGGCCCAGGGCGGCGAGAAGGTCGTCGGTGGTGGTGGAGGCGTCGGAGAGATAAGCCCACCGGGCATGGAGGACACGGCGGACGGCGGCCTCGGGGAGGGCCAGCACGGCCCGGGCGGCCGTCAGGTCCTCGGGTGCCCACGCCACGGGTGACGCGCCCAGGTCGCACGAATCGGGCCAGGCCATGCCCCGGTCCTGGGCGCTCGGGGGTTCGCCGGTCTCCGAGGAGTGGGGGTCCGGGGCGGGGGGACTGGCCAGGGTGCCGGCCTCCCCGAGCGACAGCCCCCGGGCGGCCAGCCAGAGGGCGACCACGCCGCGCGCCTGCCCGGCGACCACTGTGGGGAGGTCGCCGGCCCGGGGGCGGACGGGAAGGCCCACGGCGGCGAACGCGGTGGTCATGCGGGCCGCCGTCCGTGCCGACACGCCGAGCCGGAACCCGAGGGGGAGAGCGTCCCGGGCGCCCACGCCCCGGCCCCCGAGGGCCCGGGCGACCTCGGGTCCGAGGTTGGCGAGGGTGCCGTCGAAGACCTGGCGGTGGACCACCGGCCCCACCGCCTCGGGCGTGGCGGCCATCACCGGCGCCACCTCGGCGATCATGACCCGGGCGTAGGCGCCGTACCCGCGGTACGCGCACACGCTGACCCGCCCGGCGTCGAGGCACGACTGGTGGCGCTCGGGCTCGGCGACGAGGGACGCCAGCCGTGCGGCGCCGGCCCGGGAGACGGGCCGGGTCTGGGCGATCCCGGCACCCGCCGCCACCAGGGCGACGACCCCGAAAACGGCCACCGTGCGGCGGCCGCCGTGGCGGGCGAACGCCAGCACGGAAACCAGGGCGACGAGGGCCACCAGCCAGGCCAGGTGCCACCACACCGGCCGGATGGTGAAGAGCAGGTCGTGGGTGGGGGTAGCGGGGCCACGTGGACAGCTGGCGGGCATTGCTCCAGTGCGGCTCGCCGACGTTGCCCAGGCCCAGGATCGGGAACAGGAGCAGAGCCACCGCCACCATGGGGACGAGCCGCCACGGCGCCCACCGGCCGAGAGCGACGCCGAGCGCCACGCCACCCGCCCCGAGCGCGAGGGCGGCGGCCACGTCGCCGGCGGCGGCGCCGTCGATGGGCCCGTACACCGCCCCAGCCCGCGCCGCCGTCAGGCCTACGAATGCGGCGCAGAACACGGCCAGGGCGGCCACCGGCACCCAGGCGGTGAGGAGGTGCCCGGCGGTGCGGGTGGCCTGGTCCAGCGGGCAGGCGTCGAAGAGCTCGTCGGCGCCGTCGCGCCGGGCGCGGGTGACGGCCCGGTGGGCGGCGACCACGGCCATGCCGGCCATCGGGTGGGCCATCACCGTCAGGTTCGCGAAGACGAGGCGCCACGGCTGGTTGACGTCGTCGGGCGCCCAGACCCAGCCGAACAGCACCAGCATGAGGACGCAGAACCCGATGCCGGCCCCGAACCACAGGTCGGCCGTGAACCGATCGGATTCGACCCGGGCCAGGGCCACGGCCAGGCGGCGGGGGGACGACGGCGGCCGGGGAGCGGCGGTCACCGCCACCCCCGGCGGGAGCCCCGCGGCCGGGGCGGCGGTCGCGGCAGCCGATGCGCGGCCCCAGTCCAGCTCGGGCACGGTGCCGACCCGCGTCCCCTGTGACCTCACGACCAGCAGTGCCGCCACCGGCACGAGGACGAGCACCAGGCCGCTGCCGCCGCGCACGCCGCCGAACAGCAGGCCGCTGGCGGCGAAGACGCCGACGATGACCACGGCGGACCCCGAGAAGCGGCGCACGTCAGGCGGCCGGGGCGTCGGCGAACGCGCCCGTGAGCAGGAGGTAGCCGTCCTCGATGGTGGGCGCCACCAGGTCGGCGCCGGCCGGGGGGTCGCCCACGTGGCGTACGGCGCCCTCGGCGGTGACCCAGGCCAGCCCGGCGCCGGCCTGGCGGTGGTCGGCCACCCACACCCGCCCGTCCGCCAGCCGGGCCAGGTCCCGGGGAGCCCCTGCGAAGTGCACGGCGCCCGACGTGAGCACCACCACGTGGTGGCACAGGGCGGCCACGTCGTCGGTCTGGTGGGTGGACAGCAGCACGGTGGAGGTCGGCTGGGAGCCCAGCAGCTCGCGGAAACGCAGCCGCTGTTCGGGGTCGAGACCGGCGGTGGGCTCGTCCAGGACGAGGAGGTCGGGCGTGCCGAGCAGCGCTTGGGCGATGCCGACCCGCCGGCGCATCCCGCCGGACAGGGCGCTGATGCGCTTGTGCAGCACCGGCTCGAGCCCGACGAGGGCGAGCACCCGGCGCACCTCGTCGTGGCGGGTGCGGCGATCGCCCCACTCCTTGAGGATGGCCACGTAGTCGACGAACTCGAAGGCGGTGAAGGCGCGATGGAAGCCGGGCTCCTGGGGCAGGTACCCGAGCCGGCGGCGGATGGCCAGGCGCCCGTCGGCCGTCCCGGGATCGTTACCGAGCACCTCGACCGTCCCGGAGTCGGGTGCCCCGACGGTGGCGAGGATCCGCAGCAGGGTGGTCTTCCCGGCGCCGTTGGGCCCGAGGAGGCCGGTGACCCCCGGCCCGAGGTCGAGGTCGACGCCGGCGAGGGCGATCGTCGACCCGAACCGCCGCGCCAC
The DNA here is from genome assembly GCA_023264975.1 of Actinomycetes bacterium. Lineage (GTDB taxonomy): Bacteria > Actinomycetota > Acidimicrobiia > Acidimicrobiales > JAHFUS01. The sequence continues at coordinate 21,770 of JAHFUS010000029.1, forward strand.
CTGGCGCACCCGCACGGTGGTGGAACTCATCGGACCTCCAGGTAGGAGAAGTGGCGCCGGCGGGCGACCACCACGCTTGTCGCCAGCACGGCCAGCAGGGCGAAGGCTGCCTGCCCTGAGGCGGCGAACAGGGCGGCGTCGGCCAGCGAGCCGGCGGTGCGGCCGCCATGGGAGGCGACCAGCAAGGTGAGGATCCAGCCCAGGGAAGCGGCGGCGACGGCGCGCCGCGGGTCGACCCACGTGGACGCCGCCAGCGCGGCGACCGTGAGGAGCAGGGAGGGCAGGAACCACGCCGCCGCCGCCGGTCCGAGGTCGGGAAGGGCCACCGCGCCGGCGCCCAGCACGAGCATCGACGTGGCCACCACCGCCTGGGCCCGCCGCAGCAGCAGTCCGGTGCTCGCCATCGGGGCGGCCGCGCCCGCCTCGCCGCCGGGGTCGGCCTCGGGCATGAAGGCGGCGGCCACACCACCGAGCGGGAGCAGCGGGGCCAACGCGAGAAACGGAGCCGGCGAGCCCGAGGTGCGGCTGACGGCGACCGCGCCGGCGATCATGGCCACCACCGCGGCCAGCCACGCCACCCGCAGCGCCGGGGTGGCGGCGACCAGGCGTGCTGTCTCCTCGGGCACGAGCCGGGCCAGGAGCCGCTCGACCACGCCTCGGCGGGGCCTGTCGACGGCGTCGACCACCGCCTGCCACGAACGGTCGAGGGCGACCGGGTCGGCCTCGGTAGCCACCGCCGCGCGGCACGCCGCGCAGCCGGTGATGTGGGTCTCCACCGACGAGGCGGTGACGTCGTCGAGGTCGGCCGGCTCGGTGGCGAAGCGGGTGAGGATCTCACCGGGAACGTGCCATACGGTCATCGGCCCAGCCTCCTTTCGTGTTGTCCTGGCAGCGAGTTGGTCACTGGAGCACCCATGGGTCGTCCTCCCCGGCCGTTCATGCGAGCGTCGCCCGCAACTGGGCCTTGGCCCGCATCATGCGGGTCTTCACCGTCCCGGACGGGATGCCGAGCAGCCGCCCGGCCTCTCGCGTCGTGAGCCCGTCGATCACGGTGGCCTGCACGACCGCCCTCAGCTCGGGCGAGAGCTGGCGCAGGGCGACCCCCAGTTCCCCGTGCTCCACTCCCAGCAGCACCTGCTCGGCGGCGTCGACCACCCGCCCGTCCTGCCCGTCGTCGCTCCGGAAGGCGACAGGCGCCCAGCGCCGCCGGCTGCGCAGCACGCCAATGAGGCGACGGATGGCGATGCCCCACATCCACGCCGCCGGTTCTCCCCTGCCGTCGAAGCGGGCGGCGCCCCGCCACACGGCCACGAACGTGTCCTGGAGGGCGTCGAGGACGATGTCGTCGTCGGCGCACCGGCGCCGCAGGCGGGAGCGGATCCATGGCGCGTGGCGGTCGTGGAGCAGGCGCAGCGCCTCGCGGTCGCCGCCGGCGACCGCGCTCAGCAACTCTGCGTCGCTGCGCTCCACTGACGCCATGGTGGTCCCTTCTCGGCCGCTGCGCTTTCCATACCGGAGTGTGCACGGCTTGTCGCGGCGGCACCGCCCCGCGGTTCGTTTCGCCGCAGGACGATTCCCTACTGGGCCTGTGGCGAGGTGGGAGGGGCTGACGAGCTCGCCGCTCCCGATCTCATCGACGTCGAGACGGTCGCTGTGCTCGGTAAGCGACGGTTGGCTGGCGCGATCTCAGATCGCCGCTTCGACATCGCGGTCAAGGCCGCAAGAAAACGAGAAGGGGGTCGTGAGCCCAGAGTCAGACAGCGGTAGGTAGCGCCTCGGGCACGGCCAAGGCCAGGACGCCGTAGGCGATCAGCACGACTGCCGCCACCCTCGCCACCCGCTCGCCCCCGGGCAGCGCCTTCTCGGCGAACACCAGGGCCGCCACCGCCAACATCGCGGCCACGTTCATGACGCCGAGCGGGAAGAGCACGAGGAACAGCACCCAGCAGCAACCGACGCAGAACAGGCCGTGGCGGAACGCCATCTTCACCGCACCCCACCGACCGGGTTGCCAGTAGCTGAGCATGAACGACAGCGGCGAACGGCACCGTGACAGGCAGACCCGCTTGAGGGGCGTCAGCTGGTAGCCGCCTGCGGCCACGAGGAGCAGAGCAGCAAGACGGGATACGTCGTCGCTCGCCCAGGTCGAGCCGTCGGCAAGCCGCTCGACCGTCACGGCCATCCCGTAGCCCACGGCGCCGAACAGCAGCCACACGGCGACATAAGGCGCCACGAACACCCACGTCGGCACGACCGAGGAGCCCTCGAGGCCCTTCTTCGACTGCGACCGGGCGAAGGCGACGATCATGGGCGCCGAGGCCGGGAACATCATCCCGACCATCATCGCGACCCACATTGCAAGGAACAGCGGTGCCGCCATCTCCATGGTGAGGTCCAGGGAGCCGGCCGTCCCGATGCCGGCGCCGGCCATGTCCATTCCCATCCCGGTACGGCCGTCGTCCATCGTGACCGCCTGCCACACGACGATCACCCAGGCGATGGCGGCCAGGCCGAGCAGAACCACCAGAACAAGCCGGCGTTCCGCCTCCAGCGGGCGCGGCGGGGCCGTCACGACCGGCCGCTGACTGTCAGAACGACCAGTCGAACGGTGTCGCGGCGCCGTTCCCGAGGGTCTGCCACTGCCGCAGGTCCGGGTCGCTCACGCCGCCTGCGGCCACGGCCAACTCCTGCATCTCCACTGCGAAGCCTGCGAACAACGGGGCGTTGACCACCGTCGTCTGCTTGCCGTCCTCCGTCCGCATCCGGGCCATCGAGATGTCGACGAGGCCCTCGACCTTCACCACTGGGTTCTCGCCGCCCATGACTTCCAGTGGCGCGGTCTTCGACGGCAGGAACTCGCCGATCATGCCCGCCACGCCCTCCCAGACCCCTCCCCGCTTCCCGTGGAAGATGGCCTCCAGCTCGGCGTTCTGCTCGGCGGAGCCGGAGGCGTCGAGGTAGAGGATCCCCTTGTCGATGCCCCCCATGAAGTCGCCGGGCAGCTCAGCGTGGAGCACGACCCGAGCACCGCCGAGGGACACTCCGCTCGATTCACCGGAGTCGATGGCGAACCCGAGGACTCCCGAACACCAGCCCTGCGAGGGTTCTGCCGGGCCGAAGTTACACGGGCAATACGTCTTGCAACTGCAACTCTCGTACCAAGTGCCCTTCATCGCCCACCCCATCGCGGCCTCCGTTCGCGAATCCCCTGACACGCCCGACGTCGACGAAGTTTACGCCCGCGCAACCGGTCTGGCCAGTGGTTCCAGCGAACAAGTCGCGAAATGGCGTTCTGCGAGGTTTCGGTGTCTCTCACGGCTCCTTGTCGTGGACCTTGTTCCTTGTAGCGGACCTTGTTCCTTGTCGTGGACCTTGTCGTCCGGGACCTTGTCGTCCGGGACCTTGTTGGCGGGGACATTGATGTCGGGGGCCATCACCGCCCCAGGATGGTCTCGGCGTCGGCACCATCGAGCGTGGCGGCTCGCCCGGCGGCGTGAGGCGGATCCAGCGAAGAGCCTCGGGAGCAGTGGTCACATGCGGCCCGGCGACACCCGCCGGGCGCCGGACCATCACGATCGCGACCCCCTCCTTCCGGGCGGCCACCAACTTGGCCCTGTCGCCGCCGCTGTTCTTCGTCACGAGCGTGTCGATGCGGTGGGACCTCAGGAGCTCCGTCTCGGTCTCGACGGAGAATGGTGGTCGGGCCACGATCGAGATGGCGTCGGCCAGTGGCAGCGGCCCCGGTGGGTCGATCGAGCGGACGACGAAGTGCGTGTCCACGAGACCGGCGAACGGCATCAGTTCTTGTCGACCGGTGGTGAGGAGCACCCGCCGGGCACCGGTCTCCTCCAGGCGGGAGGCGGCTGCGTCGAGGGTCTCGACCTCGTCCCAGCGGTCGCTCGGCCCGGGTCGCCAGCCGGGACGGAGCAGCCGCAGCCGGGGGATGCCGGCAATGGTGGCCGCGTCCGCGGCGTGGCCGGGCATGCACGAGGCGAACGGGTGGGTGGCGTCGACCAACAGGTCGTAGGCGCCCCGGCGCAGCTCGCGGACGAGGCCCTCCACCCCACCGAAACCGCCGATGCGGGTGGGGCACGGGAACGTCGCCGGCGCCCTGGTCCGCCCGGCGAACGAGGCGACGACCTCGATGCCCTGGTCGGCCGCCAGGAGATGTGCGAGCTGGAGTGCCTCGGCGGTGCCGGCCAGCAACAGCAGCCGCGTTGGCCTCACTCGGCTGTCGTCCTGCGGAGCAGGTACGTGTCGAACATCCAGCCCTTCCGGGCCTTGGCGTCGGCCCGGACGCGCTCGATGTCGCCGCCACGTTGAACGAGCGGACCGGACACGAGGATCTCGTCCTCGGTGCCGAGGTAGGCGCCCCAGTAGATGTCGATGTCGCCGCCGGCGACGTCGGCGAACGCGCACCCACTGTCGAGCATGACCACGACGTTGTCGATGTCGCCGGCGAGGGCGGAGGCCAGGCGGCGCCCGGTGGTGATCTGGATCGCCTCGCCGACGCGGTTCAACGGGACCCGGTGGCGCGCCGCCAGCGCGGACACGCTGCTGATCCCGGGGATGACCTCGTAGTCGAACATCACCCGGCCCCGCCCGAGCACGGCTTCGAGCATCGCCAGGGTGCCGTCGTACAGGGAGGGATCGCCCCACACCAGGAAGCCGCCGGTCTCGTCGTCGCCCAGCTCGTCCTCGATGAGCCGCTCGTACAACGCTGTGCGCTCCTCGCGCCAGGCTTCGACGGCCGGCCCGTAGGCGGGCGCGGTGCGGTCGCGCACCGGGTCGTCGACCGAGACGAACCTGTACGACGAGGTGGCGTCTATGTAGCGCTCGCAGATGTCCCGGCGCAGCCGGGTGAGGTCGTCCTTGGCGGGGCCCTTGTCGACGACGAAGAACACGTCGACGCGGTTCATGGCCTTGACGGCCTGGACGGTGACGTAGTCGGGGTCGCCCGCCCCGATGCCGATCACGCACAGCTGCTTCACGTGGACTCCCGGGCCGATGCTGTTGCCCTATGCCGTACCCTACGTCGGTGTTCAAGACCTCGGTCTACCTCCCCGACGCGCTGAAGCGGCGGCTCGAGGCCGTCGCCGCCCGCACCCGCCGGTCCGAGGCCGAGCTGATCCGCGAGGCGATCGATCACCTGGTGAGCGAGAAAGGGCGGCCTGCGGGGGCGCCCGACCCTCCGGTGCCGGGCCGTCTCGTTGGCGTCGGCGTCGGCCCCGGTGCTGCCGACCTTGTCACCGTGCGGGCCGTGCAGGCCCTCCGGCGGGCCACCGTCGTGGTCGCCCCCTGCACCTCCCCCGAGGCGATCGGGCGGGCGGAGACGATCGTGCGCGGGGCGGCTCCCGACGTCGTGGTCGAGCGGCTGGTGTTCGCCATGACGCCCGACCCGGACGACCGTGCCGACGCGCTGGCCGCCGCCGCCACGAGGGTCACGACCCTGCTCGACGCCGGCGAAGAGGTGGCCTTCGTGACCATCGGCGACCCGAACGTGTACTCCACGTTCTCCTCCATCGCCGCTGCCCTCGTGGCGGCGCGCCCCGCCACACCGGTGGTCACGGTTCCCGGCATCATGGCGTTCCAGGAGCTCGCAGCCAGGTCGGGGACGGTGCTGGTCGACGGGCAGCAGTCGTTCGTGGTCCTCCCGGCCAACGCCACCAGGAGCCCGCTGACCGACGCGCTGGCCGACCCGACGCGCGCCGTCGTCGTGTACAAGGGGGGCGGGAAGATGCCGGCCGTCGCCGCCGAGCTGCTGGCCGCAGGACGACTCGACGGCTCGGTGCTAGGCGAGCTCCTCGGTATGCCGGGCGAGCGCGTCGCGGCGGTCGCCGACGTCGCCGATCGGCCCGCCAGCTACCTGTCGTCGGTCATCGTCCCGGCCACCGCCGGCGAGAGCGCGTGATCTCCTTCGTGGGCGCCGGGCCCGGCGCCCCGGACTTGTTGACCCTGCGCGGCGCCGAGCGGCTGCGGGCGGCCGAGATCGTGGTGTGGGCCTCCTCGCTGGTGCCCGAGGCCGTGCTCGGGCACTGCTCGGGCGATGTGGTGCTCCACGATTCCGCCGTGATGACCCTCGAGGACGTGCTCGCCGTGTTCGCCGGCGCCCCCGACACCACCCGGATCGTCCGGCTCCACTCGGGGGACCCGAGCGTTTACGGCGCCATCCAGGAGCAGCTCGACTGGTGCCGGTCCAACGGCCGCAGCGTGGAGATCGTGCCCGGCGTCACGTCGGTGGCGGCGGCCGCCGCCGCCCTGGGCCGCGAGCTCACGGTCCCCGGCCTGTCGCAGAGCGTCGTGCTGACCCGCCTGGCCGGTCGCACCGCCGCCTCGATGCGGCCCGGGGAGGGAGTGGCCACCTTCGCTACGGCTGGCGTGACGATGGCGGTGTTCCTGTCGGGAGCGAGGCCGGAGGAGTTGCAGCGCGAGCTGCTGGCCCCCGGGAGCGGCTACGACGAGTCGACCCCGGCGGCCGTCGTCGTCCGCGTGAGCTGGCCCGACGAGCAGGTGGTCCCCACGACGGTCGGCGGGTTGGCCGCCGCCATCAGGACCACGGCGGCGACGCGCACTGTGCTCGTCCTCGTGGGTGACGTGCTGGGCGACTCGCCGGCCCCCGCCCGCAGCCACCTCTACTCGCCGCAGCACTCGACGACCTTCCGTCTGCGCAGCGCGCCCGGGACCACCTCGGGCCGGGCCAGCCGGGTCGGCCGGGCCACGGACCGCCGTGGCTGAGCGGGTCTCGGTCGTCGGCCTCCACGGGGGCGCCTGGTACGGGCGCGCGGCCGAGCAGGCGCTGCGGGACGCCCACGTCCTCGTCGGCGCCGCCCGCCAACTCTGCGACCTCGGGCCGGCCGGCCTCACCGGGGAGCCGATCGAGCTGTGGGGCCGCATGGACGAACTGGCGGACCTCTGCGCCGATCGGTCGTCGCAGGGCCAGCGGGTGTGCGTCCTCGCCGCCGGCGACCCCGGCTTCTTCGGCATCACCCGCCTGCTCGGCGCCCGCCTCGGCCCCGACGCCCTCGACGTCCATCCCGCCCCGTCGTCGGTGTCGTTGGCGTTCGCCCGTGCCGGGCTCCCCTGGGACGACGCCGTGGTCGCCACCTGCCACGGGCGGCCCCTGGCCGGCGCGGTGGACACCGTCTCCCAGTCTCCCAAGGCGGCCGTCCTGGTGTCACCCGACTCGCCACCCGAGGCCCTCGGTGCCGCGCTGGTCACGGCCGGCTGCGCCGAGCGCGACGTGTGGGTCTGCTCGCGGCTCGGCGAGAGCGACGAGTCGGTGGTGCGCACCGACCTCGCCGGCCTGGCCGGCGGGAGCTTCGACCCGCTGTCGGTCGTCGTGCTCGTCACCCCCGGCGCCGGCGTCCCGGGCACGGCCGGGGTCGCATGGGGTCTGGACGAGACGGCCTATGAGCACCGCGCCGGGATGATCACCAAGGCCGAGGTGCGCGCCGTCGCCCTCGGCAAGCTGGCGCTCCCACCGAGGGGTGTGCTCTGGGACGTGGGGGCGGGGAGCGGGAGCGTCTCCGTGGAGGCAGCCCGGCTGGTGCCGGGCCTGCGCGTCCTGGCCGTCGAGCGCGACGCCGAGGCGTGCGGGCGGATCCGCCGCAACGCCCGGGGCACGGCCGTCGCCGTGGTGGAGGGCGAGGCGCCCGCCGCCCTCAACGCGCTCCCCGACCCCGACCGGGCCTTCGTCGGCGGTGGGGGCATCGACGTGCTCGACGCCGTGCTGGCCCGGCTGCGCACAGGCGGGCGGGTCGTGGCCACGTACGCAGTGGTCGCGACGGCTGCCGCCGCGGCCGAGCGCCTCGGCTCCCTCGTGCAGATCGCGGTGAGCCGCGGTACGCCCACCGGCCGTCAGGGCGCCATGCGGCTGGCAGCGGAGAACCCGGTGTTCGTCGTGTGGGGGCCGCAGTGAGCGTGGTGACCGTGACGGTCACCGAGGCGGGCCGGGCCATCGCCCGGCGACTGCCGTTCGAGGCCGTGCACGGGCGGTTGGGTGACACCGTCCGCGCCCGGTGGCGCGACGCGGACGGCTTCGTCCTTTGCTGCGCGGCCGGCGTGGCCGTGCGCGTGGTGGCGCCGCTGCTCGGCGACAAGCACGCCGATCCGGCCGTGGTGTGCATCGACGAGGCCGGCCGTTTCGCCATCGCGCTGTGCGGCGGCCACGCCGGGGGCGCCAACGACCTGGCCCGTGAGGTGGCCGCCCTGCTCGGCGCCCAGCCGGTGGTGAGCACCGCAACCGATGCAGCGGGCCTACCGGCGCTCGACGCCCTGCCCGGCTTCGTCTCGCACGGCGACGTCGCCGGCGTGTCGCGCCTGTGGCTCGACGGCCACGCCCCGCTCGTCGAGACGACCCTGCCGTGGCCGGTGCCCTTCGAGGGGGGGGACGGGCCCGGTCGGGTGCTGGTCACCGACGAGGCGGTCGGCCTCGGAGCGGGCGAGGTGGCCCTGTACCCCCCCTCGCTGGTCGTCGGGATCGGCGCGTCGAGCGGCGCGCCGGCCGATGCCGCCGCCGACCTGCTCGCGTGTGCCCTGGTCGATGCGGGCCTGAGTAGCCACGCGGTCGGGGTCGTGGCCACCATCGACCGTCGGGCCGGCGATCCGGTCGTGACCTCCCTGGGCCGGCCGGTCCGCGCCTTCCCGGCGGCCACGTTGGCCGGCGTGGTGGTCCCCAACCCCAGCGACGTCGTGGCGGCGGAGGTGGGGACCCCGAGCGTGGCCGAGGCCGCCGCCCTGCTCGCCGCCGGGCCGGGCGCCCGGCTCGTCGTCGAGAAGCGCAAGGGCGCGGCGGCGACGGTCGCCATCGCCCGCCGGGCCGGCCCCGTCGGCTCATTGACCGTCGTCGGCCTCGGCCCCGGCCACCCCCGGCACCGCACGCCGGCCGCCACCACGGCCGTGCGGTCGGCCGACGTCGTGATCGGCTACGGCCCCTACGTGGACCAGTGCGCCGACCTCCTCTCGCCCGCCCACGTCGTGGTGCGCAGTCCCATCGGCGCCGAGGCCGACCGCTGTGCGGAAGCGCTGCGCCGGGCCGCCGGTGGCGCCCGGGTCGCGCTCGTGTGCTCGGGCGACCCGGGCGTGTTCGCCATGGCCTGCCTGGTCCTCGAGCTCGCTCCGGGGGCCGGCGGACCACCGGTCGAGGTGGTGCCCGGCGTGACCGCGGCCGCCGCCGCCGGGGCCCTGCTCGGCGCCCCCTTCGGGCACGACCACGCCTTCGTCAGCCTGTCCGACCTGCTCACGCCGTGGGCCGTCATCGAGGACCGCCTCCGGGCCGTCGCCGACGGCGATTTCGCCGTCGCGCTCTACAACCCCCGCTCGAAGCGGAGGACGTGGCAGCTCGACCGGGCCCGAGAACTGCTCCTCGAATCCCGGCCGCCGGGCACCCCGGTCGGCATCGTCACCGACGCCACCCGACCCGGCGAGAGCCTCGTCATGACGACCCTCGCGGAGTTGGACACCGCCGGCGTCGGGATGCTCTCGGTCGTGGTGGTGGGCAACTCGTCGACGACGATGGTCGGCTCCCGCATGGTCACGCCTCGGGGCTACCGGGTGACCGGCCCGGGAGGACGGTCCATCGAGCAACTCACGGGTGCGACATCCCGGAGGGATGGGGCACCGGTGACCGGCCCGGGAGGACGGTCCATCGAGCAACGCGGGGTCCACCCGATCGAGACGGAGAGCTACCGCATCCTTGCCGAGCGGGTCGATCTCTCGGCGTTCCCGGATGGCGATCGGGCCGTCGTGGCCCGCATGATCCATGCCACTGCCGACGTCAGCTTCGCGGAGACCGCCCGGGTCGGCACCGTCGCCGTGCAGGCGGCGGTCGGCGCCCTGCGCTCCGGCGTTCCCGTCGTGGTGGACGCCGCCATGGTGGCGGCGGGCATGCCGAGCCTCACCACGATCTGCCTGCTGGCCGAGGTGCCGGTCGCACCGCCGGGCTCGACCCGGTCCGCCGCCGCCATCGCACTGGCGGCAGCGCGCTATCCGACCGGCGCCATCTGGGTCATCGGCAACGCGCCGACGGCATTGGTCGAGCTCCTGGCCCTGCACGAGGCCGGCGTCATCGAGCCGGCGGCGGTGATCGGCGTCCCCGTCGGCTTCGTCGGCGCCGCCGAGGCCAAGGCCGCCCTGTGGGCGTCGCCGCTGGCGCCGCGCAGCATCACCACCGTCGGCGAACGCGGTGGCAGTCCGGTCGCCGCCGCCGCCGTCAACGCCCTGATCCGCCTGGCCGAAGGGAGCCTCACATGCTGACGGGTCGATCGAGCGGTATCGAACCGACGGCTGCCGCGCCGCCCCCCGAGCCGACGCGCCCCACCGGCGAGGGACTCCTGCTCGTCGCCCACGGATCGAGGAGCGCGGCCGGGAGGGCAGAGGCCGTGGCGCTGGGCGATGCCGTCGCCGCCGCCCGTCCCGACCTCGACGTCGCCGTCGGCTTCCTGGAGCTCGCCGACCCGCCTGCCGGACCTGTGCTGAACCGGCTCGTCGAGCGAGGGTGTCGCCGCGTCACGGTCCAGCCCCTCATGCTCTTCGCCGCCGGCCACGGCAAGAGCGATGTGCCGGCGCTGGTGCTCGAAGCCAGGGAGCGGCATCCGCAGGTCGAATTCGTCTTCGGCTCCCCGCTCGGTGTCGTCCCCGAGCTCCTCGCCGTGGCCGCCGCCGATCTCGAAGCGGCCGGCGCGGCCGGGCTCCCCCTGCTCGTCGTCGCCCGTGGCACATCCGACCCAGATGCGAACGCGGAGGCCGTCAAGGCGGCTCGCCTCCTGGCCGAGTGGAGCGGCTCGACATGGGTCGACGTCGGCTTCACCGGGGTGACGTGGCCGACGGTGCCCGAGGTGCTCGACCGGGCGGCGCGCCTCGGCCACGTTCGTGTGGGCCTGTTCTTCTGGTTCCTCGCCAACGGCAAGCTCGTCGAGCGTGTCCGCCAGCAGGTGAGCATCTTCGAACGCGGGTCGGGCGTCGAGGTGGTCGACGCCGGGTACTTCGGCCCCGACCCCGGGCTGGTGCCCCTGGTGCTCCAGCGCCGGGACGAAGCCGTAAGCGGCCTGCCCCGCGTCAATTGCGACACGTGCTCGTACCGGGCCGAATGGCCGGGCCTGGCCGACCGGGCCGGCCAGGCCCGCGGAGTGGGCCACTCGGCCCTGGCGGCCGCCCACCGGCACGGTCACACCCACAGCCACGGTTGAGCGCGCACCGTTGAACACGCTCGGCCCCCGTCTCGTCATCGCGGGCGTGTCGTCGGGCGTCGGGAAGACCACCGTCGCCACCGGGCTGCTGGCCGCCCTCGCCGCCCGGGGCACGAGTGTGGCCGCCGCCAAGGTCGGCCCCGACTTCATCGACCCCGGCTACCACGCCCTGGCGTGCGGGCGCCCCGGCCGCAATCTCGACCCGTGGCTGTGCGGGCCGGCCGCGGTCGGGCCGTTGGCCGCCCGCGCCGGTCGCGGAGCCGACCTGCTCGTCGTCGAGGGCGTGATGGGCCTTTACGACGGGGCGGCAGACGCCACGCCGTCGTCGACGGCGGACGTGGCCGCCGCCCTCGCCGCTCCCGTGGTGCTGGTCGTCGACGCGTCGGCCATGAGCGCCTCGGTGGCGGCCATGGTCCGGGGGTACCGGGACCACGACGAGCGCGTGCGGCTCGCCGGTGTCGTGCTCAACCGCGTCGGGTCCGCCGGCCATGAGCAGCTCCTCCGGGACGCCCTCGACGCTCTGGGCGTGGCGGTGCTCGGCTGCCTCCACCGCGACGACGCGCTCACTTGGCGCGACCGCCACCTCGGCCTCGTCCCCGTCGCCGAGGACACGTCGGCCGTGCGGTCCTCGCTGGGTCTGCTGGCCGCCCGCATCGCCACCGGCTGCGATCTCGACGCGTTGGTGGCCGTCGCAGGCACAGCACCGACGATGCCGGTCGACGACGTGGTCCTGCCCGACCCGATCGGTCGCTGCCGGATCGCGGTGGCCGGGGGCCCGGCGTTCACCTTCGCCTACCGGGACAACCTCGACGCCCTCGAGGCCGCCGGCGCCGAGCTAGTCCCCTTCGATCCCCTCGTCGACGCGGCGTTGCCGGACGGCACCGACGGCCTCCTCGCCGGCGGCGGATTCCCGGAGGTCTTCGGCGAGTCCCTCGCCGCCAATACGCCACTGCTCGCCCGCACGCGGGCGCGCGTGTTGGCGGGGCTGCCGACCTGGGCCGAGTGCGGCGGGCTGCTGTGGTTGGCCGATCGACTCGACGGACGGCCCATGGTGGGCGCCGTCGCGACCGAGGGGACGCTCGGCGACCGCCTCGTGCTCGGCTACCGCCACGCGGCGCTGCGCTGCGACACGCCGGTCGGGCCGCAGGGCACGATCCTGCGCGGCCACGAGTTCCACTACTCCACGTGCGCGCCGGCCGGCACGGCCGTGCGCCTGGCCAGCCGGTTCGGCGAACGCGACGACGGCTTCGCCACCCCCCGCCTGTTTGCCACCTACCTGCACCACCACGCCGGGGGCGACCCGTCGCCGGAGGCGGCCTTCGTGCGGACCTGTGTCGAGGCGAAAGCTGCCGCCTGCAGCGGCTGACCGCCGGCCGGACCAGGGACGGCCGGGCCCTGTCACCCCGAGAGGGCGCCAGTCAGTCGGTCGAGCCCGCGCTCGTCGGGCACGGCGATGCGGGCCCATCCCGCCAGCCCGAAAGAGGCGCAGTCGCGTACCACGATGCCATGTCGGGCCAGCTCCTCGCGCAGGGCCGGGGCGCGGACCAGGACCCAGCAGGCGTCCGAAGGCGCCGGGTCCAGGCCGGCCGTCCGGAGGAGCGCCACGAGCCGGGTACGGAGTCCCGCTATGCCCTGCGACCACGCGGGGAGGTCGACCTTCTCCAAGAGCTCGGGCAGGGCGTCGGCCACCAGGCCGTTCACCGACCAGAGGGGCTGGCGAGCGCGCACGGGGCCGAGATCGGCGGGACCGGGGGCCAGCACGTACCCGGCCCGCAGGCCGGGGCAGGCGAGCAGCTTGGTCAGCGACCCGACCACCCATCGCCCCATGTCCGCATCCCCGCGGGTCCACGTGCCCGTCGCCAGCGGCCAGAACGCCTCGTCCCACACGTCGGCCTCGGCGTCGGACGGGGCCAGGAGGCCGCTCGGGTTGTTGGGGTTCGACCGCCACCGCGGCCCGCCCCGGCGGGGCAGGAGCGAGAAGTCGGGCTCGGAGACGTGGCCGCCCATCTCGGCCGCTAGGAGGGCGATGGCCTCACTGCCGCCGTTGGTGAGCAGGACGCGGTCCCGGTCGACCCCGAGCCGGGCCGCCAGGGCCCCGGTGGCGGCGGTGGGATCGGGGTAGCGACCGAGGGCGTCGAGGTGGCGGGCGGCGACGGCCGCGACGTCGGGGGCGAAGGGATTCATACTGGCCGACAGGTCGAGCACCTGCGACACCTCGAGGCCGAGGGCGGCGGCCACCCGGGCGCCGTCACCACCGTGCGGCCCGGGGGCGGGGACGGCCCTCATCGGCGCGCCAGGCCGACAGCGACCAGTCCGGCGGTCAGGGCGACGCCGACGTCGCCGGCCAGGCGGACGGCGCGGGCGATGTCGCCGACCACGACCGGGCCGCCCGCGCCGAGCGGGGGCCGGTGCTCGACGCGTCCGCCGTAGCGGCTGACGCCGCCGAGGCGTACGCCGAGGGCGGCGGCGAAGGCCGCCTCGGCCACGCCGGCATTGGGCGACGGGTGGGCCGACGCGTCATGGAGCACCGCCCGGACGACGGCACCGGCCCGGCCCGGCCGCACCGCGGCCACAAGTGCGGCCGTCGCCCGCGCCGGGAGCCACGCCATTGCGTCGTCGATGCGCGCCGACGCCCAGCCGTAACGCAGGTAGCGCTCCGAGCGGTGCCCGACCATGGCGTCCATCGTGTTCGCCGCCCGGTGGGCGAGCACGCCTGGGGCGCCGGCCACCGAGGCCCAAAGCGCCGGCGCCACCACGGCGTCGACGGTGTTCTCGGCCACCGACTCCACGACGGCGCGCGCGATCTCGGCCTCGTCGAGGTCGGTCGGGTCGCGGCCGACGAGGGTGGGCAGGGCGGCCCGGGCCGCGCCCAGGTCGCCGGCGTCGAGGGCGGCGCCCACCTCGGTGGCCGCCTGGCCGAGTTGACGCCCGGCGACGGCGACATAGGTGGCCAGGGCCGTCGATCGGACCAGGCGACCGGCGGCCGCCCCGATGGCGAGCCCGATACCGGCGTGGAGGATGCCACGGGCCCGGCTGTCGGCCCACAGGCTCGCCTCGATCTGTTGCATCACCGAGCCGAAGGCGGCGACGGGATGCGGTTCGACCGGCGGTTCGCCGAAGACGCGGTCGGCCACCAGACCGGCGGCAGCGCCGAGGGGACGGCTCACCACCTGGCGGCCGCCACCACGAGGCCGACCGTCTCGACGACGACCCCGCACGCGCCGAGCACGTCCCCGGTATGGCCGCCGATGCGCCGATGGGACAGGGCGACCACGCCGGCGCCGGCGAGCACACCCGCCAGCGGCGCGGGGCCGCCGGGCCCGCCGGCGAGTAGCGCAGTGGCAACGGCCAGGGCCACGACGCTCGATGCGACCACGGCCGTCCGGGGCGCTCCGCGCAGGGTGTCGGCCAGCCCGCCCGGACGAGCAGCGTCGCCCAGCACCAGGGCAACGGCCATCGTGGCCCTGCTTGCGGTCCACAGGGCGACGACGAGGGCGACGCGGGGCGTCATGGCGGCGAGAGCGGCCCAGCGGGCCAGCAGGGTGACGAAGACGACGGCCACGCCGAAGGCGCCGACGGCCGGGTCGGCCATCACCGCCAGCCGCCGCTGCCGGTCCATGGGGGGAAGCAGACCGTCGGCCGCGTCGGCCAGGCCGTCGACGTGCAGCATGCCGGTGACGGCGAGGTCGGCCATGAGGGCGACGGCGGCCGCTGGACCGGCCGGCAGGACCGTGTCGGCGCCCCACCACACGCCCCCGACGGCGAGCCCGGCCACGGCGCCGGCCCACGGGAGCCACACCACGGCCCGGGGCGTGAACGGCCGGGCCCCGCCGAACACGGTCAGGAAGGCGAGGGCTTCGAGCACCGGGTCAGAGCCGCAGGGACCGGCCGGCGACGACCAGCAGGACCTCGTCGGCGACCTCGGCGATGGCGCGGTTGAGCGTCCCCAAGGCGTCGCGGAAGCAGCGGCCGACCGCCGTCTCGGGGTGCACGCCCATGCCGACCTCCTCGGACACCACGATGGCGTGGGCCCGGTGGGCGGCCAGGGCGGCGACGAGGGCGGCGGCGTCGACGGCGAAGTCGTTGTGGCGGGCCAGCCAGGTGCCGAGGGAGTCGATGAGCACGACGTCCGTCGGGGTCGTCCGGAGGGCCCCGGCCAGGTCGAGGGTCTCCACTGTCGACCATCCCGCAGGCCGGCGCCGGCGGTGGGCGGCGATGCGGTCGGCCATGTCCTCGTCGGTGGCGACGCCGGTGGCGACGTAGACGGCCCGGGGCCCGGCCAGCTGCTCGGCCAGCTCCGACTTGCCCGATCGGGCCCCGCCCAGCACCAGGGTGATCAAGGCCGGCCCCACCAGCGGGTCAGAACTCGATGCCCTTCTTGGCCTTGATGCCCCGGTCGTAGGCGTGCTTGACCTTGCGCATCTCGGTGACCGTGTCGGCCATCTCCACCAGCTCGTCGGCCGCGTCGCGGCCGGTCAGGACGACGTTGGTGTGGGGGGCGCGGGCCCGCAGGCCGGCGACGATGTCGTCGACGGCCACCCAGCCGTACTTCACCGAGTAGGTGATCTCGTCGAGGATCAGCAGGTCGTAGTCGCCGGAGGCCAGCTTCTCCCTGGCGACGTCCCAGGCGTGGCGTGCCTTCGACGCCGTCTCGTCGAGGTCGTCCGACTCCCACGTCCAGCCGTCGCCCAGGGCGTGCCACTCGATGCCGACCTGGTCGGCGAACTTCTGCTCGCCCGTCTTCCACTTGCCGCTCTTGAGGAACTGCACCACGCCGACGCGCCACCCGCGCGCCCACCCGCGGACCATGACGCCGAAGGCGGCCGACGACTTGCCCTTGCCATGGCCGGTGTTGAGCAGGATGAGCGAGTCCGGGCGCGTCATTGTCCTGATCGTACGGTGGCCGCTACGATCCGTGCCGCCAGTGGCGAACCCGGTGAGAATCCGGGGCTGTCCCGCAACGGTGTCCCGCAGGCCTCTCCGGCTGCGCAAGCCCGACCGTCGGTGGCGATCCGACGAAAGGACGCGAGGACGTCGTGAGCACAACCCGATGCGGGCGACCATGAGGGGCGGCCTCATGGTCTGCGGCACCGCCAGCGACGCCGGCAAGACGACGGTCGCCGCCGGCCTGTGCCGCCTCCTGGCCCGGAGGGGCGTGCGGGTGGCGCCGTTCAAGGCCCAGAACATGTCGCTCAACTCCTGCGTGACCCCGTCGGGCCACGAGATCGGCCGGGCCCAGGGATGGCAGGCGATGGCGGCGGGCGCGGCACCGGAGGTTGCCATGAACCCCGTGCTCCTCAAGCCGAGCGACGACCGCCGCAGCCAGGTCGTGGTATTGGGCCGGCCATGGGCCACCCTCGACGCCCGCGAGTACCACGACCGCAAACCCGAGCTCCTCCAGATCGTGCTCGACGCCCTCGCCGACCTGCGCAAGCGCTTCGACGTCGTGGTCATCGAGGGCGCCGGGAGCCCGGCCGAGATCAACCTCCTCGAGCGCGACATCGTCAACCTCCGCATCGCGGTGGAGGCGAAGGTGCCGGCGATCCTGGTGGGCGACATCGACCGCGGCGGCGTGTTCGCGTCGCTGTTCGGCACGGTCGCCCTCCTGCCCGACCAGCACCGCGAGCGGGTGCGCGGCTTCGTCATCAACAAGTTCCGGGGTGATCCCGCCCTGCTCGACAGCGGGCTGGCCGAGCTCGAAGCCCGCACAGGTGTCCCGACCCTCGGCGTCGTGCCCTGGCTGTCGGGCCTGACGATCGACGCCGAGGACTCCCTCGCCCTGGCACGCCCCTTCACCGTCGCCGGCCCAGCCGTCGTCGATCCCCTCGACGTCGCGGTCATCCGCTTCCCCAGCGTCTCCAACGTCACCGATGTCGACGCGCTGGCCCTCGAACCTGGGGTCGCCGTGCGTCTCGTGGAGTCGCCGCGGGCCCTCGGGGACCCGGACCTGGTCATCCTCCCCGGGACCAAGGCGACGGTCGCCGACCTCACCTGGCTGCGCTCGACCGGGTTCGACCGCGCCATCGCCGCCTGTCGGGCGCTGGTGCTCGGCGTGTGCGGAGGCCAGCAGATGATGGGCACCACGATCCACGACCCGGGTGGGATCGAGTCGGGCGCCGGGCAGGTCGAGGGCCTCGGGTGGCTCGACGTGGCGACCACGTTCGGCCCCGACAAAGTCGTGCGCCGGCGCCGCGGTACGGCCATGGGCGAGGCCGTCGCCGGCTACGCCATCCACCACGGCGTCGTCGAGCGGGCCGCCACCACGGCCGGTTGGGTGCACCTCGACGACGAGACCGGCGCCGGCGACGACGGCGCCGTCGAGCCCGCCGGCGCCCGCTTCCTCGGCACCTCGCTGCACGGGCTGTTCGAGGGTGACGCCTTCCGGGCAACCTTCCTCACCGAGGTGGGCCGGCGGGCCGGCAAGACGTTCGTCCCGGCCGGCGTCTCGTTCGCCGGAGCGCGCCAGGGCCAGCTCGACGCCGTGGCCGACCTGCTCGAGGCCAACCTCGACCTCGGCGCCATCGACGCCCTCATCGCCGAAGGGGCGCCGTGACGGGCCCGGGAGGGACATGACCATCCTGTTCCTGTCCCACGCCGACACCGACCTCCTCACCGTGCGCTCGGTCGTCGAAGGCCTCCCCCACGGCTTCCCCGGGGTCCGGGCCGCCAATCCCTCGGCCCTCGCCGGCCCGCCCCCCCTCGACGGGATCGAGGTGGTGCTGGTCCGCCTGCTCGGTGGGAGCCGGGCCTGGGACGGCTTCGATGCGACCCGGGCCGCGTGCATCGCCGGTGGCATCCCCCTGCTGGCCTTCGCCGGCGAGACGGTGCCCGACGGCGAGCTCACCCGGCTCTCGACGGTCCCGAGCGCGACGACGGCCACCGCCTTCCGGTACCTGGCGGCGGGCGGGGTCGAAAACATGGCCCAGTTGCTGCGTTTCGTCGCCGACACCGTCCTGTTCCACGGCTGGGGCTTCGAAGCGCCGGTCGAGGTGCCGGCCACCGGCCGCTGGGGGCAGTGGCGAACGAGGGAGGGCCGGCCGGCGATCGGGGTCGTGTTCTACCGGGCCCACGTGCTGGCGGGGAACACGCTCTTCGTCGACCAGTTGTGCGCCGCCATCGAGGCGCACGGTGGCGACCCCCTGGCCGTCTACTGCTACTCGTTGCGGCCCGACGCCGAGGGCCGGGTGGAGGCGCTGGAGCTGCTCGCCGAGGCGGGCGTCGACGCCGTGGTCACCACCGTCCTGGCCATGGGCGCGGCCGCCGGCGAGGAGTGGTCGGTCCCCCAGCTGGCCGCCCTCGACGTGGTGGTGATCCAGGCCGTCGCCGCCACCTCGTCGTCGAGCCAGTGGGAGGACTCGGCGGCCGGCCTGGCGCCGGTGGACGTGGCGTCGGCGGTGGCGATCCCCGAGTTCGACGGGAGGGTCATCGCACCAGCCTTCTCGTTCAAGGAGATCGTCGACGACGGCGACGATCTCGGCTCCCCGGTGACCGCGTACCGCACGGTGGCCGACCGGGTCGAGCGGGTGGCCGGGATCGCGGTACGCCTGGCCCGCCTGCGCCACACACCCGCTCCAGAGCGCCGGGTGGCGCTGGTGCTCTCGGCCTACCCGACCAAGCGGAGCCGCCTCGGCAACGCCGTCGCCCTCGACACGCCGGCCAGCGTGATCCGCCTCCTGCACGCCCTGCGCGACGAGGGGGTGCAGGTGGACCGCATCCCGACCGACGGGGACACGCTGATGGCCGAGCTGGCGGACTGCTTCACCTACGACCGCGACTCGTTGGGCGCCTCCCAGCTCGCCGCCGCCGCCGGCCGCTTCAGCGCCGGGGACTACCGGAGCTGGTTCGCCACCCTGCCCGCTCCGGCACAGGAGAAGGTGGAATCGCACTGGGGCGAGGCCCCGGGCGAGGTCTACCGCGACGGCGACGACCTGGTGTTCCCCGGCATCGACCTGGGCGGCGTCCTGATCGCCGTGCAGCCACCGCGCGGCTTCGGTGAGAACCCGGTCGCCGTCTACCACTCCCCGGACCTCCCGCCCACCCACCACTACCTGGGCTTCTACCGCTGGCTCGACACGGTTTGGGGAGCCGACGCCGTCGTGCACGTCGGCAAGCACGGCACCCTTGAATGGCTGCCGGGCAAGGGCGTCGCCCTGTCGGGAGGCTGCTTCCCCGACGCCGCCCTGGGCGACCTGCCGCTGTTCTACCCGTTCGTGGTGAACGACCCGGGCGAGGGCACCCAGGCCAAGCGACGAGCCCACGCGGTGGTGATCGACCACCTGCTTCCCCCGATGACGCGTGCCGAGACCTACGGGGAGCTGGCCCGGCTGGAGCAGCTGCTCGACGAGCACGCCCGCATCCAGTCGCTCGACCCCACCAAGCTGCCGGCCGTGCGCGCACAGGTATGGGACCTGCTCGTGGAGGCCGAGATCGCCCGGGACCTCGGCCTCGCCGCCCGGCCCGACGACGACGCCTTCGACGACGTGGTCCTCCACGTCGACGGCTACCTGTGCGAGCTGAAGGACGCCCAGATCCGTGGCGGGCTCCACGTGTTCGGCGACGCCCCGGCGGGCGACGCCGAGGTCGACCTGGTGCTGGCCATCACCCGCCTGCCCCAGGCCGGGGTTCCCGCCCTGCGGGCCTCCCTGCCCGCCGACGCCGGCCGCCACGAGGTCGATGCCCTGGAGGAAGCCAATCGGGTCACGCTGGCGGCGCTGCAGGACGGCGGCTGGCGCTACGACGGCGACGACCCGACACTGCGCTGGGTGTGCGGGCGGCTGGTGCCCGCCCTGCGGGCCACGCCGGACGAGGTCGCCAACCTGCTCCACGGCCTGGCTGGCGGCTACGTGCCAGCGGGGCCGAGCGGGGCGCCCACCAGGGGCATGGCCCACGTCCTGCCCACCGGTCGCAACTTCTGGTCGATCGACCCCAAGGCGGTCCCGTCGCCGTTGGCGTGGGAGGTGGGCCGCAAGCTCGCCGACCGGCTCCTGGAGCGCCACCTGGCCGAGGACGGCACCTACCCGTCGACCGTCGGCCTCGTCGTGTGGGGCACGGCGACCATGCGCACCGCGGGGGACGATGTGGCCGAGGCCCTCGCACTCGTCGGGGTCCGCCCGGTGTGGGAGCCCCTGTCGGGCCGGGTCACCGGCATCGAACGCATCGGCGACGACGAGCTCGGCCGGCCCCGGATCGACGTGACGCTTCGCATCTCGGGGTTCTTCCGCGACGCCTTCCCCCACGTGGTCGACCTCCTCGACGACGCCATCGCCCTCGCCGGCTTCAGCCACGACGGCGACCCGCGGATCTTCGGCCCCAAGCCCGGCGGCTACGGGTCGGGCATCCTCGCCCTCCTCGAATCGCGCGACTGGCGCGACGACGACGACCTGGCCGCCGTGTACGAGGCGTGGAGCGGCTTCGCCTACGGACGGGGCAGGGCCGGCGAGGCGGCCGCCCCGGCGATGCGGCGGCGCTTCGCCGCCATCGACGTCGCCGTCAAGAACCAGGACAACCGCGAGCACGACATCTTCGACTCCGACGACTACCTTCAGGAGCACGGTGGCATGGTGGCCATGGTGCGGGCCCTCACCGGTTCCAACCCCAAAGCGTGGTTCGGGGACAGCTCCGATCCGGCCCGGCCGCGGGTACGGTCGCTGGCCGAGGAGGCGGCCCGGGTGGTGCGGACCCGCGTGGTCAACCCTAAGTGGATCGACGCCATGATGCGCCACGGCTACAAGGGCGCCTTCGAGATGGCGGCGACGGTGGACTACCTGTTCGGCTACGACGCCACCGCCCAGGTGGCGGAGGACTGGATGTACGAGCGGGTAACCGACGCCTACGTGGCCGACCCCGGCGTGCGCTCCTTCTTCGAGCGGTCCAACCCGTGGGCCCTGCGCTCGATCGCCGAACGGCTCCTCGAGGCCGACGAGCGGGGCATGTGGGACGCCAGTGACGCCGCCCGCAAGACCCTCCAAGCCGCCCTGCTCGAGGCCGAGGGTTGGGAGGAGGGACGGTGACGCGCTACCCGTTCAGCGCCGTCGTCGGCCAGGACGACCTCAAGCTGGCGCTCGTGCTGGCTGCCGTCAACCGCGGGATCGGGGGCGTGCTGCTGCGCGGCCAGAAGGGTTCGGCCAAGACCACGATCGCCCGCGGCCTGGCCGGCCTGCTCCCCGACGCCGCGGCCTTCGTCGAGCTCCCCCTCGGCGCCACCGAGGAGCGCGTGATCGGCTCGTTGGACCTGGCGTCGATGCTCGCCGGCGCCGGCGTGCGCTTCCAGGCCGGTCTGCTGGCCACCGCCCATGGGGGCGTGCTCTACGTGGACGAGGTCAACCTCCTGGCCGACCATCTCGTCGACGTCCTGCTCGACGTCGCCGTCAGCGGCGAGAACGTGGTGGAGCGCGACGGCGTCTCGCACCGCCACCCGGCCCGCTTCGTGCTGGTCGGCTCGATGAACCCCGAGGAGGGCGAGCTGCGACCGCAGCTGCTCGACCGGTTCGGTCTGGCGGTCGACGTGGCCGCCCCGGTCGACGCCGCCGTACGGGCCGAGATCGTCCGGCGCCGCCTGGACTTCGACGCCGACCCGGCCGACTTCCGCTCGCGGTGGGCACCGGCCGAGGACACGCTCGTCGAGCGCCTGTGCGCGGCACGCCCCGCCGGCGTTCCCGACGACCTGCTGGAGCCCATCGCCTCGCTGTGCGTGGCCGTCGGCGCCGAGGGGCTGCGCGCCGACCTGGTGATCGCCCGCGCCGCCGCCGCCCTCGCTGGCTGGGAGGGGCGCACGACTGCCGGCCCGGACGACGTCCGCCGGGTCGCCCACCTGGCCCTCGCCCACCGCAGCCGCCGCACCCCCTTCGAGGCCCCCGGCATCGACCACCAGGAGCTGGCGGACGCCCTCGACCAGAGTCTGGGCGACGGCGCCGACGACGGCGCCGGTGACCCCACGGACGGAGACGCCGGCCGTGGGCCCGAGCGCCACCACGACGGAGCCGGGCCGGCCCGGCCGGTCCGGCTGGCATCCGCCCCGTCGCCTGGCGGCGCACCGGGGCGGCGCTCACCCGGCAGCGGTCCTCGCGGGCGCCTCGTCTCCGACCGGGCGGCCGAGGGCCCCGTCGCGTCCCTCGCGGTGGCCGGCACCGCCAGGGCGACCGCCGTCGCCCGAGTCGCCGACCCCGACTCGCCACCCCTGCTCCGGGAGGCGGTGCGGGAGGCCAAAGTCGCCAACCTGGTCGTCATCGCCGTCGACACGTCGGGCTCGATGGGCGCCGAACGGCGCATGGCCGCCGTCACCGCCGCCGTCCACGGCCTGCTCGTGGACGCCTATCAGCGCCGCGACCGGGTGGCGGTGGTGGGCTTTCGCGACCAGGGGGCGGAGGTGGTCGTGCGGCCGACCGGCAGCATCGAAATCGCCAAGACCCGCCTGGGCTCGGTCACCACCGGGGGACGCACCCCGCTGGCCGCCGGCATCGACGCCGCCCTCGATCTGGCGTCGAGCTCGTCCGTCGATCACCGGCCGCTGGTCGTGCTGGTGTCCGACGGCCGGGCCACCGCCGCGGCCGCCGGCGTCGACCCGATGGCCGCCGCCCTCGATGCCGCCGGCCGGGTGCGCCGCCGCGGCGTGAGCGCCGTGGTCGTCGACGCCGAGGACGGTCCCACCCGCCTCCGCCTCGCCCTCCCACTCGCCGAGGCGATGGGGGCCCGGTACCTGACACTGGCCGAGATGGAAGCAGGCGGGCTCGGGTGACGCAGCCGCGCAACGAGGAGCTCCTCGGCGTGGTCACCGGTCTCGTCCCGTTCCTGCGCTGGCGCATCGGACCGCCGGCCGCCGACGAGCTGGTGGGCGCCGACCTGGCCGCCGATCCCGACCATCTGGCGGAGGCTGTCGCCGCCACCTCGGCCGGTCGGGGGACCGACGACGCCCAGGTGGCCGCATCCCTGTGGTGGCAGTCGTACGCCTACCGCGTCGCCGGCACCACGCTGGGTTGCTGGTTGCTGTCGGGCGCCGCCCCCGACCCGGCGGCCCCGGGCACCGCTGTCGCCACGGCGCGGTCGCGGCCGTCATCGGTGATCTACGCGCCCGATGCAGGCACGGTCACCGACCTCGGCCAACTGGTCGAGCGGCTCTTCGCCGGCCACCTGGACGAGGTGGCGGCGTCGCTACGGGCCCGCCACGCCCTCGGGGCCGCCCTCGTGGCCGGCAACACCGCCTCCAGCATCGAGTCGGCGCTCGCCGCCGTGCGTTCCGCGCCCGGCGCCCCCGAGCGGGACGAGCGACTGGCGGCGGTTCGAGCCGCCCTGCCCACTGGAGTGGCTGCCACCGTCGAGCTGGGGCCGGAGGGCGCCCGGCGGCGGACCTGCTGCCTGTGGTGGAAGACGACCGACGCGGCGGGGAGGCTGTGCGCCGACTGCTCGCTGCACGACCGGCCGGCCGGCGCTACAGTCACCGGCGACGACTGACGTACCCAGGAAGCCGGTGCAATCCCGGCGCGGTCGCGCCGCTGTGACCAGGTCGCTCCCTTTCGGATCGACCTGGAAGCCAGACCCTGGTTCGTCGGCAACGACCAACGGGACGCGTCATCCCGAGAGGAGACACCGACCATGGCTGCACCCATCGCCGCCGACCGTCCCACCGTGTGGGCCCCGACCGCCGTGCCGTTGCGCGAGATCCTCCCGTGGGTGGTCCTCGTCGCCCTCATGGCCGTGATCGGCCTCTACTTCGTCGGCGCCGAGGGGGGCGCGGCATCCCTGGTGGGCGGCACGGCGGTGCACGAGTTCGTACACGACGCCCGCCACCTCCTCGCCTTCCCCTGCCACTGACCGCCGCCGAGACCCGCTGTGGTCAGGACCTACATCTTGCGCGGCCTGCTGGCCGGCGTCATCGCGGCGGCGGCCGCCTTCGGGTTCGCCCGCGTCGTCGGCGAGCCCCAGGTCGAGCGGGCCGTCGCCCGCGAGGCGGCGGCCGCCCACCAACGCGATGACCCCTCGGAACCGGCCGTCGTCAGCCGGGATGTCCAGACCACCGTCGGCCTCGCAACCGGCCTGGTGGTCGCCGGGGCCGCCCTGGGCGGACTGTTCTCGCTCGCCTTTGCTGTCGTGTACCGCCGCTTCGCCGACGCCGGCGCTCGGGGCACCGCCCTCGCCGTAGCGGGGGCGGCGTGCATCGCCGTCTTCGTCGTCCCGTTCCTCAAGTACCCGGCCAACCCGCCGGCGGTGGGGAATCCCGCCACCATCGGGCACCGCACCGCCTTGTACTTCACCCTCCTCGCCTTCTCCCTCGTCAGCCTTGTCATCTCCGTCGCCTGCCAACGCCGGCTCGTGGCGCGCCTGTCCGCCTGGAACGCGTCGCTCATCGCCGCCGCCACGTACCTCGCCCTCGTCGCCGCCGCCTACGTCATCCTGCCGGGCGTCGACGAGGTGGCCGCCGGCTACCCGGCCAGCCTGTTGTGGCGCTTCCGGGTGGCGGGCGCCGGCATCCAGTGCGTGCTGTGGGTCACGATCGGGCTGGCCTTCGGCACCCTCACAGAACGATCCGAACGCGGGGCCGCCCGGTCCCGTTCCGACCTGATCTCCGCGAAAGGCTGAACCGATGCCGGCACTGCTCGACACGATCATCTTCGACATCGGTGGCACCCTCGTCGTCGAGGCGGAGCCGGCCACGCCGACGGACTGGCTAGACGTCGTCCTCCGGCCGCGCGTCGTCGAAGACCTAAGTGAGCTCGCCGATGCCGGCTACCGGCTCGCCGCCGCCACCAACACGGCGACGATGGGCGAAGACGAGGTCCGGGCTCTGCTCAGCCCGTCCGGTGTGAGCCGGCTGCTCGAGGCGCTCGCCACCTCCGCGCAGGTCGGGGTCGACAAGCCGAACCCGGCCGTGCTCCTCGCTGTCCTCGAACGGCTCGGGGTCACCGACCCGGCGAGGGCGCTGTACGTCGGCGACCGCGACATCGACGAGGCGGCCGCGGTGGCGGCCGGCATGGCGTTCGCTCCCGTCGGCGTCGGCACCGTGCGGGCAGCCGTCGACGGCTGGATCGAAGCGAACGCGGGCAGCCGGTTCGCGGCCGCCGCCGCCGCCGTCCACCCGCCTGACCCCCGAGCGGCCGCCGCCGCCGCCGACCTCCAGGATCGCCTCACCAAGCCTCGGGGCTCGCTCGGCCGCCTCGAATCCATCGGCATCCAGTTGGCCGGCCTGGCCGGCGTCAGTCCGCCGCCCGTGCCAGCACCGGCGACGGTGACGATCTTCGCCGGGGACCACGGTGTTCACGCCGAAGGCGTTTCGCCTTGGCCACAGGAAGTCACCGCCCAGATGGTGGCCAACTTCGCCACCGGCGGGGCGGCCGTCAACGTTCTCGCCCGCCACAGCGGCGTCGGGGTCGTGGTGGTCGACGTCGGCGTCGCCACCCCCCTTCTTGCGACTGAAGGCGTCGTGGAGCGGCGCGTCCGTCCCGGCACAGCCAACCTGGCGACGGGCCCGGCGATGACCGTCGTCGAAGCCCGCCAGGCACTCGACGTCGGCACCGAGTTCGCCGAGGCCGCCGTCGGCCGGGGCGCCCGATGCCTGATCACCGGCGACATGGGGATCGCCAACACGACTCCGTCGGCCGCGCTGATCGCCGCCGTCACGGGCCGCCGGCCGGCCGAGGTCACCGGTCGCGGGGCGGGCATCGACGACGCGACCCTTGCCCTCAAGATCGAGGTCATCGAAACTGCCCTGTCCCGGCTGGCCGCCGACGCCGATCCACTCACCGTCCTCGCCGAGGTGGGCGGGCTGGAGATCGCCGCACTGGCCGGCTATATCGTCGCCGGCGCGGCGGCCGGGGTCCCGGTCGTCGTCGACGGCGTCATCGCCATCGCCGCCCTCGTCGTCGCCGAGGCACTCGTCCCCGGCACGTCGGCGTGGTGCGTCGCCGGGCACCGCTCGGTCGAGCCTGGCGCCACCGCTGCGCTCGCCCATCTCCGAATGGAGCCCGTCCTCGAACTCGGACTCCGCCTCGGCGAAGGCACCGGCGCCCTGCTCGCGCTCCCGATCGTGCAGGCCGCGGCCCAGATCCTCGGCGAGATGGCCACATTCGACAGCGCTGGCGTGGCCGACAAGCAGGCGTGATCCGCACGGGCCGTGGCTTCGCCCCGGGAAGCTGCGGCGAGCTCGTGCAGGGCGTCACCACCGAGGGTGAGGCGTTCCAGGTGTCGTTGCCGATCGCCCTCGGGACCACGATCGTGGCCCGCTTCGAGGAGTCGGACGAGGTCGATGTGGTGGCGCCGCCGGCCCTGACCAAGCTCGTCGCCGGCGTGGCGGCCACGCTCGACCTGCTCGGCGTGGCGCCTCATCGTGTGCACGTCCGCCGGACCACCGACCTGACGGTCGGCAAGGGCCTGGCCTCGTCGACGGCCGACATCGTGGCCGCTGCCCGCGCCACGGCGCGCGCGTTCGGAGAGGAGCTCACTGCCGCTGAGCTTGCGACGTTGGCGGGTTCGATCGAGCCCTCGGACGGCTCGATGTACCCCCGGATGGCGCTCCTCCGGCGTCGCGGGGTCGCCCTACGGAGGTGGACATGGACGCCGACCTTCACAGCTCTGGTGCTCGTCCCGCTCGCAACAGTGGTCACCGAGGATGCACCCGTCGAGCGCCTCGCCCGCGCCGCCCGGCGCTACGACCGCATGCTCGAGGACCTCGAACGGGGGGCGAGGGCCCGTGATCGCGACGGCTTCCTCCTTGCCGCGGCGATGTCGGCTGAGATCCACCACGAGCTGATCGGCAACCATTGGACCGCCCGCCTTCCCCGGCTGGCCGCTGCGACCGGCGCCCTCGGATGGAATCTCGCCCACACCGGCTCGGTTGCCGGCGTGCTGTTCGAACCCACACGGGATGGCTGGTGCGCCGCGCATCGGGCTGCGATCCGCCTTCGCCGTCATTGCGATGTCCGGACCATCGTGACGGCTGCGGGATAATGGCGTCGCCCCACCTTCAAATGAACGTCGTCACCCTTCGAGGGTTCGGCGGATGTCGCCGATGGCCAGGTCCACCACCCCGGCGGTGCGTGGACCGAGGGTGATGGTGACCGCCTTGCCGCCCTTGCGGTGCACCACCAGGATGCGATGCCCCTGCTCCCGAGCGGCGCTCCCCGGCGCCAGTCCCGGGTTCTCGGCGATCCGTCCGGAACTGGTGGTGGCC
>JAHFUS010000131.1 GCA_023264975.1 Actinomycetes bacterium
CGTCGTCGGCCTCGCCGCCGCGCTGCGCTTCCCGATCCTGTTCACGACGAGGGACGGTGTGCCCGCCGCCACGTCGGAAGCGCTCGGATCGTTGAAGGTCGGCACGACCCTGATCGTGGGAGGCACCGAGACCATCAGTGACGTCGTCCAGGGCGCGCTCCCGGGCGCCAAGCGTCTCGGCGGGCGCGATCCCGAGGCGACGTCGGAGGCCGTGGCCGCTGAGGCTGTCGCCCGCGGCTTGCCGCGCAACATCACCTTCGTCGCCGACGCCGGCCGCCCGGTCGATGCCGCGCTGCTGGGTGCGACCGCGGCGCGGGTCGGGGGTCTCCTGCAGTTGCGACCGGGAGGGGAGGCGTCCGACGAGCTGGACGCCGGGGTCGATCGGGTCTTCGTCGTGGCGAACACCGGGGACACCGACGTCCCATGGCTCCTGATCGCCGTCAGCGTCGGACTGGCCATCCTGGGCGCCGGCCTCCTCGTGGCCGTGCGGCGCAGAGCGCGACCGGTGGGTTAGTGCGCTGACCACAGACGTTCGCCCCGTCTCGGGGGGTTGGTCCGTGGCTGCCGTCGCCGCCGAATGCGGAGGCGGCGCGGCCCCCCTCGCCCGCCGGAGCGCGATCACTTCGACCGAATGGAGTGAGCGAACCGCCTACGGTGCACCCGTGGACCTGTCCACCAGCTACGACACGGAGGTGCCGGCGGACGTGCTGGCCCGCTATGACTGGCGCGAGACACGGAATGCCGCCAGCATTCTCCGGCACACGAACGCCGCCGAGTTCGACGACCTGCTCACCGTGCTCCGCCAGTTCCGTCTCGACGCCGCCACGGACATCCTCGTGGCCGGCGGGAACGAGTCGAAGACGGCCAGCCGCCTGAACAAGGCATTCCGAGTGCTCGGTTGGCGGGAGGCCATCTACCTCATGCAGCTCTCATCTGAGTTGACCCTGCTGCCATTCGCCCCCGCCGGTGAGACGAAGCCGGACAGGCGGGTGTCCGAGGTCGCGTCGCCCAGCTACCGCATCGACAACGTGAAGGGCCGCGTCGCCCTCGACGTCGAGTGGCACGCCAAGGACGGCAACCTGGACCGGGACATCGCGGCCTACAGGGCGCTCTACGAAGCCGGGATCGTCGACGGGGCGGTCATGGTCACCATGACGCGCGCCGACCTTCGTGCCATGGCGATCGCGCTCGACCCCGAAACCAAGAAGTTCGGGACAGCGACCACCACGAACCTCATCAACACCATCTCCCGGCTGACTCGCGGGGACGGCGGCGGGTGCCCGATCCTGGTCGCCTCTATATGTTCCCGGACGGTGTGACGCCCCGGTACATGGGGTGCTGTCGGCCCCGAGGCGTTACGTCCGATGACGCCTCGTTCCCCCACACGGTCCACCCGTCCTGGGGGTAGCGGGCGAACATCTCCAGGCGCGGCCCGGGCGAGCAGTCTTCGATGATCGGGTACAGCTCGTCAGGCTTCCGGGAATGCTCACGCTTCTGTGTCTCGATCATGTTGACCTGGCGGCGTCCGGGCCCAAGCGTCCGCAGCTTGCCCCGTACCCCGAACAGCACCGGTTCGGTCACGTTGCGGAAGTAGAACCCCACGCCCCGACCGTCCGGCCCGCCGTCCTTCCTCCGCTTCGCCCACACGATCATGGACTTGTACGTGAACCCCCACGCCTCCATCACCGCCAAGCCTTCCGCGATCAGGGCATTGGGCACCCAGAGGTAGCAGTGCGATTGGCGGGCCATGACATCCATGACGGGAAGCGCGGCGATGTCCTTCCAGGTCATCGTGTCGTAGCGGCTCAGCCGCCGATGCTCCGGGGCGACCTTGCCGGTCCGGTTCTGGAACCGCCACGGTGGGTCGGCCAGGACCGTACCGAACGGGACCCCACCCAGGGCGGCCAGCGTGAGCCCACCGTCGCCGGGCTCAGGGGCCGAGGGGTTCATGCTGCATCTAACCACCCTGCCGGACCGGGAACGAGCATTTCGAGGAGCACTCTGTCATGCCCATGAGACAGCGGACCGCCGAGGTGTCCTACCGCCGGCCGCCCGGCCACAGGGCCTCGACCTCGGCCACGAGCCGGCGGCGGGGGATCGGCGCCACGACCTTGCGCCCCACGTAGG
Organism: Actinomycetes bacterium; assembly: GCA_023264975.1. Lineage (GTDB taxonomy): Bacteria > Actinomycetota > Acidimicrobiia > Acidimicrobiales > JAHFUS01. Next base: position 2,128 of record JAHFUS010000131.1, read on the forward strand.
TGAGCGAACCGGCCGAGACCAGCGGGCCGGCGCCCGACCGCCCCCGGTCGAGCCACTTGAGCCAGCCGAAGACGAAGCGGGACACGAAGGCCAGCGCCATCCGGATGAACCGCCGGCCCGAGGCGTTGACCAGCAGGGCGTCGGCCAGATAGGCGACGGCGCCGGCCGGGCCCTGCCCCGGGCCGAGGTGGACGACCTCGGTCCGGTCGAGGAGCAGGCGCAGGCCCGTCGGGGTGAAGCGGTGGAAGTCCCACGGGATGCCGTGCCACGGGAAACAGAAGGGCACGGTGACGACGACCAGACCGCCGTCGCGGACCACCCGCTGCAGCTCGCCGGCGGCGAGGAAGGGGTCGGGCACGTGCTCGAGGACCATCTCGGCCACCACGACGTCGGCGGCACCGTCGGCGACGGGCAGGGCGCCGGCGTCGGCGACCAGGTGGGCGCCGTAGCTCAGGTCGACGTCGCCCACGAGCCACTGCACCTGCGGCACCCGGGCCTCCATGGCCCCGACGCGCTCGCCACCGCCGACCACCACACCCAACCCGCCGGCGGCGCACTCCCGTCGGAGGATCTCCTCGACGGTGGCCGCGCCGGCGTCGGACGCCAGGCTGGGCAGCGACCGGCGCAGGCGCTGCTTCCACCGGTTCTCGCCGGCCTTGCGGCGGTAGTAGGTGTGCCGCCGGCCGATGACGTCCTCGGCGGTGAACAGCGACGTCTCGGTGAGCAGCACGGGCACCGTGCCGTCAACCAGCGGATAGGAGCGGCTGCAGATGACGCAGGACACCGCCTCCTCCGCCCGGTCGAGGCGGCCCCGGCACGCCGGGCAGACGACCACACCGTCGTCGACCAACACGCGCACGTCGGGAGGCATTACGTCGGGCGTGGGGCGTCGATCGAGCGCTCC
>JAHFUS010000132.1 GCA_023264975.1 Actinomycetes bacterium
TGCCCTTCTGGTCGGGGGTCCTGCGGCTTCGAACACCAGCAGTTTCCCTTGCCAGAAGGGCCTTTTCGCGGACCTACGGCCACCAACCAAAGGGATTTACTGAAAGGGGCGGGCTAAGGCTGGCGCCCCGCAATATCAACGATCGCCGAGGCGAAGCTCGGGATCGCGGCCAGGCCGACGGCGACGAGCACCACGCGGCCGGCGACCAGGAAATGGGACGAATGGAGGAATGCCACGACCAGCCGCAGCCGGCTGAGTGCAACGGCGACGGCCCCCACGACCGCTATCAGGACGAAAACGGGCGCGGCAGGTAGAAGCAGGGCGAGCGGGGCGTGTGGGGCGAGGGAGCGGCGGTCCCGAGAAGGCATGGGTAGGACCTGGCTGTAGCGCCCGGCCACGGCGGCCACCAGCATGCCGTGCACGATCACCAGAGTGCCGAACACCAATACGGCCAACCATCCGGGTCCCACGATGTCGAAGTCCGGGTTGCCCGCTCGCAATGGGTCGATGCGAGTCGCAGCGACGACGAGGAGCAGCGCCCCGTAGGTCAGCCCGCCCAACCTGCCGTGGGGAAGCCAACGCCTGACAAGGAGGTAGACCACCCCGCTCGACATCCCGAAGAACAGCGCTGTGAACACGATGAAGCCGACCGTGCCGCCCGTGGAGATGCGCCCGACGACCTCATCGGCCTCCGTGACCCGGCCTTGGGCGGCTTCCCTCGCGGTCGCTGCCAAGAGGCGCATGGCGAGACGCCCGCCTGTGCCGGCAACCAGGATGCCCGAGCCAACCCCGGACACCACGGCGAGAGTCAGATACCACACGTAGCGACGCGCGACGAGACCGGCCGGCAGCCGGACCGGTGGTCCGTCATCGTCTGGGAGCGTGACCTCGGCGCAACCCCAGAAGACAACGCCGAGCACCCCGGCGACGACGAGCAGCCCGCACACCACCATCAACGCCATGGGTCATTATCCGCCAGGTCGGACGTCCCCGCGCAGAGCGCCGAGAAACGACGTGTGCCACGAGCCAGGGGCACGAGTTCGGCACGGGTTCTCGTCGACCAGCTCCACCAGTTTCTCGGCCGCCGCCGCGCAGCCGGCCGGTAACAGAGTGGCGATCTCTCCAATCAGGTCGCCGTGCAGCCAGGTGGAAGGCCCGGCCGCCACTCGGGCCAGGACCTCGGCCACTATGGCGTCCCGGTCGACGACGGCCATCCCCGGCAACTCCGGCGCGGTGGTGGACACAGTGATGCCATCCACGCCGGCTGCTGCCTCCAGGCGGCGCAGGTCCGCGCGGAGGGCCTCGGAATCGCCGACGGGCAGCTTGGCGGCGTGGCGTTGCCGGTGTGCGGCGCGAGCTATCGAGCGCCTCCGACGGCTTGACCCCCCGGTCGAACTCGTGGCTCGAAGAGGGACCACCAGATCATCGCCGGCCCAGACGCGCCGCTACTTGATGGCCCGCGGGTACCGGTAGATCGGGACTCGGTCGTGGGCGGGACGGCCCGGCCCGTGAGGCCGCAGAACTGACGGATGCGGCGGGCGAGGCAGACTCTCGCGGTGGGCCCGGACCTTCCGCTCGAGTCGGCGCCCACGTGGTGTGCCCGTCTGGCCGACGGCGACGACGTCTGGTCGGGGCCGGCGCCGTCGTTCGGTGCCGGCCTGGCAGCGACCCATCGGGTGTCGTTGCTTGCCGCCGACGCGCTGGCGCCGCCGGGCCGGGGTGGGACACCGGTCGAGGTGCAGGAGTCGGGCGCCGGGACGTTCGTCGTCGTGCACCACGACTTCGGGCGCTGGACCGGTGTGTGGCATCCGGTCGGGTGCAACTGGCTCCTGGTAAGCGACGGGGGGACGCGGTGGGCGGTGACAGCCGGCAGTACGCCAGCTCAGAGCTGGGTTCACATCCGCTTCGTGCTGCGCCATCTCGTGACCGCCCACCTGCTGGCGCGCGCCGGCGCCCAGGTCGTGCACGCCGTCGCAGCCACCCACCGGCGTCCGCACATCGGGGCGGTAGCGGTCCTCGGCCCGTCGCGGACGGGGAAGACCAGGCTGGTCAACCGCCTGGTGGCCGCGGGGGTGCTCGGCGAGGTTGTCGAGGACGACTGCGGGGTGGTCGTCGAGGGTTCGCTCGCCGGCCTGTTCCCGACCGAGCACGAGCTGCGGCAGCTACACATCCACCCGCTGGCGGCTGTGGTCGCCCTTGACGACCGGGTCGATGCGGTGGCCGACGCCGACCGCGTGCAGACGGCCAGTTGGGCGGCGAGGTGTCCCGTGCCGTGGCCGGCGGGCTGGCTTCCGGGTACGCCGTCCCGGCCGTCGCGACCCGTGCCGCTGCTCGCCGGCACCGCCTGCTTCGTCGTCCCACCGCGACGGCAGGAGGACCCGGTCGTGCTCGGGGCACTGCGGGAACGGCTGGAGTCCCTACCGATCACCTGAGGACCTCGACAGCGGCGCCGGCTCGGCGCCGAGGGCCCGGAGGGCGGCCACGAGATCGTCTGGGCCCCGGAGCCGCGCCGCCAGGCGGTCAGGGAGGGCGATGGCGAAGCGCTCCTCGGCCGCCTCGACGAGCTCGAGCAGGTCGAGCGAGTCGATCCCGAGGTCGGCCCACCGGGCGCCCGCCGCCGGCGGTTCGTCGACGCCCCCCAGGGTCCGCAGCAGATTGTGGACGGCGGCGGGAAGGGCGTCGCTCACCGGGGTCGGCTGAGGAGGTCGACGACGAGCGGGAGCACCTCGGTCATCGGCGCCCGTTGGAGCAGGCGGGCCGCCGCCTTGACGCTGCGGTGGCCCTGCCCGTCGCCGACGTTGCCCCGGAGGGCGGCGAGGAGCAGACCCCGGAGCTCGTCGCGCCGGTCACCGTCGCGGAGGTGACCAACCAGCCCGTCGAGCCCTGCCTCTAGCAGCGCGTCGAGGTCGGGAGCGACAAAGGGCCGGTCGGGTCGCCACCGGTGGGCGGCAAGAGCGCCGGGGTGGTCGACCTCGCCGGCAATGAGGTCGGCCAGGTGGGGCGCCAGCAG
>JAHFUS010000133.1 GCA_023264975.1 Actinomycetes bacterium
GAGTCGAAGCCGGCTGCCTCCAACGCAGTCTCGATCTCGTCGGAGCGCTTGGAGAACGCCTCGGTCACCACCGCCGGGATGCCGGCGATGGCCCAGTGGTCGAGCTTGGCGGACGGCCCGCCGTCGGCCTCGATGGCGTAGCCCCGCTCGACCGCCACCGCAGCCCCCGCCACGCGCCCGGCCATGGTGGCGGCGTGGCACTCGTCGCGCAGGGCGCCGGTGTCGAGGCCCTTCCATCCGCCGGCGCCGTCGAGCATCTCGGTCACGTTGGCCACCAGCACGTGGTCGTGCGGGCAGGGGTCGCCGGCCCGGGAGGTGGCGTGGCGGGTGCGGGCCCAGACCAGGCCCTCGGTGGGCGTGCGGCGTTGGGCCTTGCCCCGCCGCCCGCCCTGGCGGGCGAACCACTCCTCCAGGTGGGCCAAGGTGGCGTCGGTCTCGGCGTCGAGGATGGCGTGCATGTCCTCGGCCCGGCCGATGATCCCGAGCACGGCCACGGACTTGTGGGCCGACACGACCAGCTCCATGCCGGGCCGCCGGGTCGCCACCAGCCGTGTCCCGAGATGGGGGTCACGGGCGCCGCCGGGGCCGTAGATCGCCTCGTAGGACGCCTCGTCGACGGCGCCCACCAGCCCGAGCCGCTCGGCCACGCGGCCGCCCCACCGAAGCGGCGTCTCGCCCCGGGAGGCGAAGTAGGCGAGGGCCTGGCCCGGGTGGTCGTCGGCCCGGCCGAGGACCGTGGCGCGGTGGTAGGCGACGGAGTCGGCACCCATCGCTCGGATCCAGGCCACCACGCCTCCCTGCGAGCGCAACCCGGAGGGGTTGCAAACGTGTTCTCGCAGTTGGGAGTTATGGCCGTTCGTCCGGCCGGAGTCGAGGGATTCGTGGTGGCCGGTCGGTGGCGGTGACCCATGGTGACTGACCGGTTCTCGGCTGTCGAGACGGTCGCCGTCGGGTGCTGGTGGGCGCGCAGGACGGCCGCGGGACGGGCACCCACGGGCAATTCCTGAGGTCCGGCGCGAGATCTTGGGCGCTCGACGGCATAGCTGGTCCTAGCTGGTTCACAACGGAAGGAACAGGACCATGAAGCCCAACGACGACGACGACGACAACAAGTTGCCACCCCCGCTGCTCGACATCACCGCCCTCGCCGCGCTGCTCGGTGTGGACCCCCGCCACATCCGCCGCCTGGTGGCCGAGCGGCGAATCCCGATCATCAAGTGGGGCCACCTCATCCGCTTCGACCCGGACGAGATCCGCAGGTGGATCGACCGCTACCGCCGGCCCCCAGGCTGGCCGGCCTGAGCGCGCAGGCCGACGGTATCGTCGGGGATCGCCCGCCCACCTCGGGCGACTCGCGGCGCTGGCCGCCTCTCAACCCACGCACGAAAGTGCCGGAGCACGAGGCGAAGCCATGGCGTCTGTCCGACCGATCTACAACCGCCAGTCCGGCAAGGACGATCCGGATCGCAAGCCGGTCGGTTACGAGGTCCGCTACCGCGACGGCAGCGGCAGGGAGCGGACCAAGGGCGGGTTCCGGCGCCGGCGGGACGCCGACGCCTACGTCGTCCAGATCGAGTCGGGCCGCCAGCAGGGCACGTTGATCCCGCACGCCGACGGCGGCGTCCAATTCGACGCCGTCGCCGATGTGTGGGTCCGGGCGATCCAGGGCCGTCGCAAGCCCAAGACGGTGGACGGCTACGAAAAGCTGCTCGACCTCCACGTCCGCCCCGCCTTCGGGAGCCGGCGGGTCGCCTCCATCACCTACGCGGACGTGGACGCCTTCGTCCGCTCGCTGGAGGCGACCGGCCGGCGGCCGGGGACGGTCCGTAACACCTTCTTCGTGCTCAAGATGGTGCTCGACTACGCCATCAAGGACGCCAGGATCAAGGCCAACCCCTGCCAGGGCGTCGAGCTGCCGTCGGCGGCGTCGCCCGAGATGCTGTTCCTCACCGCCGCCGAGGTCCGCCTCCTGGCCGCCGCGCTCGACCTCCGGAGCCAGGAGCGGGCCCGGCACCGGGACCGCCCTCCGCCCTACGGGCTGCTCGTCGAGTTCGCCGCGTTCACAGGGCTCCGGGCCGGCGAGACGGCGGCGCTGCGGATCGGCCAGGTGGACTTGCGGGCGGGCACCGTGTTCGTCAACCGGTCGGCGTCGATCGTCAAGGGCGTGCGAGTCGAGGGCGAGCCCAAGACCCGAGCAGGCCGGCGGACCGTCTTCGTCGGCAGGGCGCTCGGCGAGCGGCTCCGCGCCCACCTCGGCGACCGGGTGCTCGACCGCGACGGCTACGTCTTCGCCGCCGAGGACGGCCGCCCCCTCAACTACGGCACCTTCTACAGCGTCTACTTCAAGCCGGCGCTGCGCGAAGCCTTCCCCGAGCGGCTGCATCGGCTGCGCTATCACGACCTGCGCCATTCCTACGCCAGCCTGTTGGAAGTGAGCGATGTTGCAACGGAGGCATCATTCGACATGGTCTGCGATCGTTGTCCCATAAGGGGAAAGGGTTTCTCGCGCATCGCCGCCGCCGGGTGACCGCCTCGCAAAACCCCTGGTGAGGCCGGGTATCCACCACCTCTGCTGAACCCGACGCCACGCTGTGGCATCGAGTGTTGTTGCGTCGGGTGCAAGAGGGATGCACCGGATGCCTCACGGCGGAGGGCGGCGACGATGGCGAGACGCACGGCGGGGTCGGCGGCGCTGGTGTTGGTGGACGGGGCCATCGAGCTTCACCCCGAGCCGGCGCTGTTCGAGGCGATGATCGAGGGCTGGCGCCGACAGCACACGGCCCGGCGCCTCAGCCCGGCCATCACCGTGGCCCGTGTGCGGGTGCTGCGCCGCTTCCAGGAGTTCAGCGGTGCCTGGCCGTGGCAGTGGCGGTCCGAGCAGCTCGAGGTCTCGCCTGCCGAGCTGATCGAGCCCGTGCGGGTGGCGGCCACCCCGGCGGGACCGAAGACCACCACCAAGGCGACCGCCACCGCGGTGAGCGACCTGCGGCCTCGGCGGGCCA
>JAHFUS010000030.1 GCA_023264975.1 Actinomycetes bacterium
CTCGACCTCGCCGGGCTCGACAGCCTGTGGGACGAGGTCAAGGCGGCGGCCAGCACGGCGACTCCCGAGTAAATAGGGTGTCAAATTGACACCCTATTTACTCGAAAGACGGCGGTTAGCGCTCGGGCTACCGGCGCGTCGTTGATGGGGCGGTTCCTTGACCTCACGGTGCGGTCAAGTAACTTCTGCAACACCAAGCACAGGAGTCACAGGAGCGATGAGCGCGATCGAGCACGTGGTGGGCCGGGAGATCCTGGACTCACGGGGGAACCCCACCGTCGAGGTCGAGGTCTTCCTCGACTCCGGGGCCAAGGGGCGTGCCGCCGTGCCGTCGGGTGCGTCCACCGGGGCCTTCGAGGCCTGCGAGCTGCGCGATGGCGACGCCCGTTTCGGCGGCAAGGGCGTGGCCAACGCCGTGAAGCACGTCAACGGCGAGCTGCGGGATGCCGTCGACGGTCTGGAGGCGCTCGACCAGCGCGGCGTCGACCGGGCGATGATCGATGCCGACGGCACCCCCAACAAGAGCCGTCTCGGGGCCAACGCCATCCTCGGGGTGTCCCTCGCCACGGCCAAGGCGGCGGCGGCCGAGCTCGAGCTGCCCCTGTACCGCTACCTGGGCGGCGCCAACGCCCACGTGCTGCCCGTGCCGATGATGAACGTGCTCAACGGTGGGGCCCACGCCGACAACAACGTCGACCTCCAGGAGTTCATGGTGATGCCCGTGGGGGCAGCGTCGTTCAGCGAGGCACTGCGCTGGGGCGCCGAGGTGTACCACACCCTCCGCGGCGTGCTGCACGACCGGGGCATGTCGACCTCGGTGGGGGACGAGGGCGGCTTCGCCCCCGACCTCGGACACAACGAAGACGCGGTCAAGCTCCTGGTGGAGGCCATCGAGAAGGCGGGCCGGGTGCCGGGCGATGAGATCGCCATCGCCCTCGACCCCGCCACCAGCGAGCTGTACAAGGACGGCGTGTACGACCTGGCCGGCGAGGGCCGTCGGCTGTCGCCCGACGAGATGGTCGACTACTGGGTCGGTCTGTGCGACCGCTACCCGATCGTGTCGATCGAGGACGGCATGGACGAGGAGGATTGGGAGGGCTGGGCCGCCCTGACCAAGGCGTTGGGCCATCGCGTGCAGCTGGTGGGCGACGACCTGTTCGTCACCAACGTGGACCGCCTGGAGCGGGGCATCCGGGCCGGGGTGGCCAACTCGATCCTGGTGAAGGTCAATCAGATCGGCAGCCTCACCGAGTCCCTGGAGGCGATGGGCCTGGCCACCCGCAGCGGCTACACGTGTGTGGTGTCGCACCGTTCGGGCGAGACGGAGGACGTCACCATCGCCGACCTGGCCGTGGCCACCAACGCAGGCCAGATCAAGACCGGTGCGCCCGCCCGCTCCGACCGGGTGGCCAAGTACAACCAGCTCCTGCGCATCGAGCAGGACCTGGGCGAAGGAGCCGCCTACTGGGGCACGGTGGCGGTGGCCGGCCGGCGTACGGTCGCCACGCTGGTGACGGAGGGCGGGTCGTGAGGCGGCGGGGCTGGGCGGTGGTGGCGACGGTAATCGCCGTGGGCGTGCTTTTCGTCGCCGTCTTCCCCACCCGCACGTGGCTGTCCCAGCGCCAGGAGCTGGCGGCGACGGAGCGCAAGGTCGCCGTGCTCGGCAAGCAGAATGCCGAGATGGCGGCCCGGGTCCAGCGCCTCAACACCGACGCCGAGATCGAGCGCCTGGCCCGCCAGGACTACAACCTGGTGCGCCCGGGCGAGGAGGCCTACGCCATCCTCCCCTCGCCCCAGGCGCCCCGCGCCCGCTCTGCGCCCGAGCCGCAGGAGGACGACCCCGGGTTCTGGTCCCGCATGTGGGACGACGTCACCTTCTGGTCCTGATTCAGCTTTTCGGGAAACGGCGGTCAGGGGGTGAGGTGGACCACGCCGGCCATGCCGTAGGCGAAGTGTTCCGGGAGGTGGCAGGCGTAGGTGACGGGGCCGGGGGACGACGGCGCCGTCCACGTGGTGGAGACGGTGGCGCCGGCGGGCACGCTGATCTCGCCGGGGAGCTCGCCGCGGTGGTGGGCCTCCCGGCCGACCTCGTGCTGCCGGTGGACCTCGGGCCCGCCCACGATGAACTCGTGGTCGATGGGGTCGAGGTTATGGATGACGAACCGCACGGTGGCGCCGGCCGGGACCGTCACCGAGGCCGGGGTGAAGCGGCTCTGGTGGGCGGTGATCTCGACCATCGTCGTTCCGGCCGCTGGGGCGTCCTCGCCGCCAGCCGCCGCGACCCCGAAAAGGATCGCAGCGGCGGCGGCGGCGACGAGGGCGGCGACCGCCCTCGCCCGCCGGCTCCGTGTGGCTGAGGGCGTCACTGGTGCACCATCCCTCCGGGATGTCGCACCGGCGAGTCGCTCGTCGACCGTCCTCCCGGGCCGGTCATGACGACAGGCGCCTGGCGGCGATCACGACGCCGCCCAGGACGACGCTGCCGAGGGCCAGGGCGGGCCACGCCGGTCGGTCGGTGGGCCCGCCGTTGGTGACCGCGGTGGTGCCCTTGGTGCCGGTGAGCTGACCTTCGCCGACGTTGCGCTGGTCGTCCCGCCGCTGCTGGCGCTGGACGGCGGTGGCCGTCTCGTCGACCACCCGGTCGAAGTCGAACCGGGAGGGCCTGCCGCCGGTGGGGTTGATGGCCAGGTCGTGGTCGAGCTGGTCACGGGTGCCGTCGACCCGTAGGTAGGTGAGGTGCATGTTCCGGGGGATCCACTCCATGCCCTTGTCGGAGCGCAGATCGTCGAGCAGCGAGGTCGAAGCGGCTTCGCTGCGCTCGGTGCGCAGGCCGGCGCCGGCCAGCAGGGTGGGGCGCTCGTCGGTGAGCAGGTAGACGTCCGCCTCGACCCGCTCCTGCCCGGCCCGGCCCAGGCCCAGGATCTTGATGGGCACCCACGGGGTCTCGGTGGGAATGGTGAGGTGGATTGGCGTACCGTCGCCGATGCCCTGGCCGGACTCGCGGGCGGCGGTTGCGTCGAAGCGGGCGGCCATGAAAATGGGGCTGCGCCGGGCGTAGAAGTCGAGGACCTCGGGGGCGTCGGGGGTGAGGCCGAAGCCGTGCTCCCGGGCCCAGTCCCCCACCGCCTTGCCGCCGCCTTCCAGGACGGTGATGTCGAGGGCGTCGATACGGGCCTCCAGGATGACCTTGGCCGGAGCGGGGGCGGCGGCCAGGGCGGCGGTGTCCCCTGCGGCCGAGCGCTCGAGGACCGGCTGGGTCTCCCGCTGGAGGCGCTGCAGCGTCCAGTCCCCGCCCCGCTCCACCTTGGTGGGGATACCGGGAAGCGGCACGATGGAGCCGACCTCGGCGCCCCCGCCGGCGAACTGGAACGACGTCACGTAGTGCTCGAAGCCGCCGGTATAGGCGGCAAGGGTGCTGGTGCGCAGCAAGCGCACCGTCCCGTTCGGTGCGACCAGGCCCCCGCAGGCGGCGGCCGGTCCGGCGGTGAGCAGGGTGACGGCGAGGGCGATGCCCACGCCGGCGGCGGCAGTCAGGAATTTGCGCATGCCGGTTGGACGCACCCGCGCCCCGGTCCGGTTCCCGGCTTTCGGTCGTGCGCCGCGGTGGGGGCCTCGCGGCTGTCAGGCGTCAGGCTTGCGGCGGGGCTTGCGGGGAGCAGGGCGGCGGTCGTCGGGGCGGGCGGCGAGGGGGTCGTCGGCCGGGACCCGCCCCTCGGGGATGCGCCCCCACAGGTCGTCGGGCGGGGGTGCCGGGACGGGCCGGGGCCGCTTCGGGCGGGCGGGCTTCGCACCACGGCCCTTTCCCGGCCTTGCTGCGGGCACAGGGCCGTCGGGCATCAGCGCCTTGCCACCGGCGGCGGGTGCCTTCGGCCGCGGCGCGCGCCGGGTGGCAGCAGAAGGCCCGGCCGCCCCAGCCTCAGTACGAGCCGGGGGCGGGTCGACGCGGAGGTCCTCGGCGCGGTCGAGCCCCGGCTCCACCGCCGAGGAGGGTTCGTCCGCCCGCAAGGTCCGCCCACGCGGTCCCGACCGCCGCCGGGCGATGGCCGCCTTCGCCCCTCCGGCGTGTTCCGCCAGCCGGCGGGCGGCGCCGCCCCCCGGCGCAGGCACCGGCGGCCGGGCGGGCGGCCCGAAACGGATCCGCTCGACGAGGGCGGGTACGGCCATGACGGCCAGAGCGACGGCGAAGGCGGTGAGCGTCACAAGCAGCGGCAGGAGGGAGTACGAGGCCGGCTCCACCGCCGGCAGCGCCACCGGCACCACCTCCGGTGTGGTGTCGGGCGGCACCGTGATGGGTGCGGGCGTGGTAGGCACCTCGGTGGACGAAGTGGTCGCGTCGGGAGACGTCGTGGTGGTGCTGGCTCGGGGACGGGTCGTCGGAGCGGTGGCCACGGCGATCGTCGGCACCGGCTGGGCCGGCGCCGCCACCGTGGTGGGCGCCGCCGTGGTGGGCGGTTGCGTAGGGGGCGGCGTCGGGGGCGCGGTGGGAAGCGTGGGCAGCAGCTGCCCGGCGGCCGGCGGCGTCCCCGGTGCCCCGAGCGACAGCACGAGGACGAGCAGGAGGCCTCCGCCGGCGGCGGCCGGCGCGAGAAAGCGGCCCCTGGCGACCGACGGGCGGGGCATCGACCGCGCCCGTCTCAGGCCGAGCCCTCGACGACAACCGAGATGGTGGCGGTGGGACACTCGTCGGCAGCCAGCTGGACCTCCTCTAACGTGCCGCCGGCAGGGTCGATGATGGTGACGGTGAGGTTGTCGTCGAGCGCGAACACGCCGGGCGCGGCGTGCGTGCAGCACTTCGACCCGATGCACCGGGCCCGCTGGAGGCGGATCTCGAACGTCACGGGCGGCGCACGGCGGAGATCGGGACGGGCGGCCGGGACGGCGTCAGTTGTAGCCGAGCTCGAGCGGCGGGCGCAGGTCGACGCCTTCGTCGGCCAGGCCCCGCTCGAGGCGGGCCCGTTCGAGATGGGTGAGCAGGCGGGTGCCGACGAACAGGTCGAGCGGTGGCGCGCTGGGCAGCCGCAGGAGGTTGGCCGCCACCACCAGGGCCTCGTCATAGGCGTACATGGCGGCATTCCACCCACCCGGCGTGCCCGGCGTGAGCTCGCCCGTGGCGCCGTGGGACGGCAGGTGGGAGCGGATCGTGCGCAGCTCGTAGGCCAAGCCGTCGATGGCCGCATCGACAGACACGCCCATCTCGGCGGCCAGTCCCTCGATCGTCTTTCGGGGCTCTCTCATGCGATCGCTGCGTCCAGACTCGTCCCGGCACGTTCGCCCCGATCTTACGCCATAGCCGCATTTCGAACGGGCGCGGGGGGAAGGTTTCCAGCCGCTAGCGTCCGGGCTGGAGCGACCGCCTGCCGCCATCCGCTCACCCCAGGAGGTCCGGTCATGGAGACAGCCAACCACGACGCAGATCCGACCATCGACCCCACCGGCGACCCCACCGGCGACCCGGTGACCGGCCCATCGGGCACCAACGGCGAGGGAGCATCGGACATCTACAACGCCGACGCACCGCCGTTCCCGGAGCTTCCGGAGACGCCGAAGAAGGCGCCTTCCATGCCGGGTGGGGGTGCCGGCGCCGCCCCGGTCGACGCCGGCGGCGCGGGGAACCGCCAGGTGCGGGCGCGGGCGGGGGCGGCCGTCCTTGTCTCGCTGCTCGCCGTCCTGTTCCTCCGCCGTCGCCGTCGCCGTCGCCGTCATCGCAGCGGCCCGGTGGCGCGGCACGCACGGAGGTCGTAGAGCTGGACGACGACGAGCGGGTCGAGGTCCTCTTGGGCCGGGCCCCGAGAGCGGCGTACGACGTCGTCGTGCGCTCGCCGAGCGGTGCGCCGGTGGTGATTCGCAACGCCCCGCTGCTCGACGACGGCACTCCAATGCCCACCCGATACTGGCTGGTGGGCCCCGCCGAGCGCGAGGCGGTCTCGCGCCTCGAGGCAGGAGGCGGGGTGAAGGCGGCCGAAGCGGCCGTCGACCCCGGCGCCCTCGTTGCCGCCCACCGGCGCTACGCAGCCGAGCGGGACGGCGACCTCGACGCGGACCACAACGGTCCCCGCCCGGCCGGCGGCGTGGGCGGCACCAGGCAGGGTGTCAAGTGCCTGCACGCCCACTACGCCTGGTTTCTGGCCGGCGGGGACGACCCTGTCGGTCGGTGGGTGGCCGAGCGGCTGGCCGGTCCCGCATGAGCGGGCCGCCGGTCGCCGCCATCGACTGTGGCACCAACTCGACCCGCCTCCTGGTGAGCGACGGCGAGGGCCGTCCACTGGTGCGGCGCATGACCATCACCCGCCTGGGCCAGGGCGTCGACGCCTCCCGCCGCCTCCACCCCGACGCGTTGGCGCGTGGTACGGCCGTGCTGGCCGACTACCGCCGGGTGATCCAGGAGCACGGTGTGGAGCGGGTGCGGATGGTGGCCACGTCCGCCGTGCGCGACGCCGCCAACCGGGACGAGTTCATGGACGCGGCCGAGGCGGCGGCGGGCACCCGCCCCGAGCTTCTGGACGGCGACGAGGAGGGAAGGCTCTCGTTCCGGGGCGCCACCAGCGGCCTCGACCCGGCCGGCGGCCCCTTCCTCGTGGTCGACATCGGTGGCGGTTCCACCGAGTTCGTGGTGGGCAGCGACGAGCCGGTCGGCGTCATCTCGGTCGACGTGGGCTGCGTCCGCATGACCGAGAGGTACCTGCACACCGACCCGCCGTCGCCACTCGAGCTGTCGCAGGCCGTTTCCGTAATGCACGCCCACCTCGATGACGTGAAGCGAGAGGTGCCCGAGGCCAGGGGCGCGGTGCGGCTGGTCGGCCTGGCCGGCACCGTCACCACCATGGCGGCCGTCGAGATGGGCCTGCACGAGTACGACCCCGGGCGCATCCACCACTTCGAGCTCACCAGGGCGGCGGCCGAGGACGTCTTCCGTACCCTCGCCACCGAGCGGCGCTCCGACCGGGTCCACAACCCTGGGCTGGAGGAGGAGCGGGCCGACGTGATCGTCGGCGGCGCCGTGATCCTGGTGACGATCATGCGCCACTTCGACTTCGCCTCGTGCCTGGTGTCCGAGGCGGACATCCTCGACGGTTTGGTGCTGTCGCTGCTCGACCCCGTCTAGCCCCCGTTGGTGACCCACTGCTCAAGAGCGGCTCGCAACTCGCGGACACTCAACGGCTTCGTGAGGTAGACGTCCATCCCCTTGGCTATGGCCGCGTCGCCGTCACCCTCCATGGCACGTGCACTGAGGCCGATTATCGGTGTGCGGGCACGGTGGCTCTCAACTTGGCGGCGGCGAATCTCCACCGTCGCCTGGAACCCGTCCATCCGCGGCATCTGACAGTCCATGACCACCGCGTCGAACTCGCCCGTCGCCTCGGCGTCGACGGCTTCACGACCGTCGGTGACGCACACCACCTGGTAGCCGAGCTTTTCGAGGATGCCCTGGGTCGCCAGCCGGCTCAGCCTGTGGTCCTCGGCCAGAAGGATTCGCTGCGCCATGGTCATCCTCCATTCCATCAGGTCGACCGGTCGGGGTCAGGGCTTCGTCGACAGCGGCGAAGAGTATCCCCGCGTCGAGGGGCTTGGTGAGGTACGCGGTGGCCCCCGCGGCCAGGAGCCTTCGCACCTGGGAATCGGTGGCGTCCGCGCTCACCACAACCACCGGGATGTTCGCCGTCGTTGCGTTCGCCCGGAGCATGGTGAGCACTTCGGCTCCCGGGATGTCGGGCAGGCCGAGGTCGAGGAGGACGAGGTCGGGCAACCGCTGGTTGGCCAGTTCGAGGCCGGCCTGGCCGGAGGTGGCAGTGAGGAGCCGAACGTGGGTGAGGCCGCCCAGGAGAGCCTGCACGAGCCGCAGGTTCGACGGGTTGTCCTCGATGTAGAGCACGGTGGCCGGGCCTGTCCCCGGTCTCAGCCCACACCCAGCCGGCGCCGGCGCCTCGGGCGCCGTCACTTCGCAGTCGGCCAGGCAAAGGTCGACCCAGAAGGTGCTTCCCTGGCCGAGGACGCTGGTGAGCCCGATGTCGGCGCCCATGGCGTCGGCCAGGCGCTTGGAGACGGCCAGGCCCAGACCTGTGCCCTCGGCCGCCGTGGCCGTCGCCGCAAGTCGCTCGAAGGGCGTGAAGAGCCTGTCGGCCTCACCGGCGGCTATGCCGGGCCCGGTGTCGGTGACCGCAACGCGAAGGCGGCCGCCGTCGCTCCTCTCGCAGGTCAGCGACACCGTGCCCGCCGCCGAGTTGTACTTCACCGCGTTCGACAGGAGGTTCATGACGACCTGGCGGAGCCGTTGGTGATCGGCCATCACGTGGACGTCGGTGCCTACCGGTGCGTGAGCGGGGAGGGACACTGCGGCCGCGGCAGCCTGCGGGCGCAGCAGGTCCAGCGCCTCGTCGAGGACGGCTGCGAGGGCGACCGGCCCGATGGACATGGTCAGGTGACCGGCTTCGATGCTGGTCAGGTCGAGCACCTCGTCGATGAGCGCCAGCAGATGGCGCCCACCGAACATGATGTGCTTTACGCTCTCTGCCTGCTCCGGGCCGAGGTCGTCCATGCTCAGCAGCTGGGCGAAGCCCAGCACGGCGTTGAGAGGGGTGCGCAGCTCGTGGCTCATGCGCGACAAGAACTCGCTCTTGGCCCCGTTGGCCCGCTCCGCTTCCGCCGTGCGCTCCAGCACCCGGTGCTCCAGGCAGGCATTGAGGGAGGCCAGGTCGTCCTCGGCCTGCTTGCGATCGGTGACGTCATGCATCGCCGCCACCGCTCCGACGATCTTCCCCGCACCGTCGCGGATGGCCTCGGCGCTCACGCGCACGACCCGCCGCCGGGCCCCCTGCGGCACGATCACCATCTCCGATCCCCGCACCCGCTCGCCGCGGAGGGCCCGTAACAGCGGGATCTCGTCGACCTCCATCGAAGTGATCCCGTCGGACCGGAAGAGGCCGTAGTGGGCGGCCCAGTCCTCGGGTGCTGTGGCGGTGACCGGCAGGCCGTGGAACTCCTGGGCGGCCCGGTTGAACAGGGTCAGCACGCCCTCGGCGTCGCAGGCGACCACCCCGTCGCTCAGGTTGTGCAGAACCGTCGCCAGGAACTCCCGGTCCAGGACGACGGCGTCGGCCAGGACCTTCCGCTGGGTGATGTCCTGGACCTGGCTGAAGACGTAGCTGGGGGCGCCGGCGCCGTCGAGCACCACCGACGTGTTGAGCTGGGCCCACAGCACCACGCCGTCAGGGCGGACATAGCGCTTCTCGGTCTGCCATGACTCGGACTCCCCGCTCCTCATCGCCTCGAGCTGGGCCGTTCCCGCCCCGAGGTCCTCGGGGTGGGTCAGGTCCTGGAACCTCATGGCCAGCAAGGTCGCCTCGTCACGGCCCAGCATCCGGCACAGGGCCGGGTTGACCTTGAGGTAGCGACCGTCGATGGAACCGAGGGCTATCCCTATGGGCGAGTGCTCGAAGCCGTTGGCGAACCGCAGCTCGGCTCCCTCCAGCTCCTCCTTGGCCCGTGCGCTATCGGTGATGTCGAGCGTGGTCCCCGCCATCTTGCGCACGGTGCCGTCGGCCGCAGCTTCCACCTCGCCATGGGCCTCGATCCAGCGCAGCTCGCCTTCCCCAGTCAGGAGGCGGGCGGTGCAGCGCAGCGGTTCGTGGGTCTCCATACACCGGCGTACCGCATCTTCCACCATCGGGCGGTCGTCCGGGTGCAGGCGAGCGAGGATGCCGCCGTAGGAGGCATCCAGCTCGTCCGGCTCGCACCCGAAGATGCGGTACAGCTCGTCCGACCAGGTGACGGTGTCGGTGGGCACGTCCCATTCCCAGCTACCCAGGTGGGCCAGGCGCTGGGCATCGGCCAGGCGCTTCGCGCCATCGACCGCTTCGTCGCGCGCCGCAGCGAGCTGCGTCGCGTTGGCCTGGAGCAGGCCCAGCGTCGTGCGCCGGGCTCTGGCGGCATCGGACATGCGGACGATGAGGACCACGAGAGCCGCGCCTCCGAGAGCCAAGGCGGCCACCAGCAGCCAGGTGGTGACCAGCCGGCTCCCGTTTACGGGCTCGTAGAGGTTGGCCGTGGGCATGGTCGTCACGATGCGCCACGATGTGCCGGCCACCGCCGCGCTGGTGAAGTAGCTACTGGTCTTCGACCCGGCGCGAACCAGCCCGGCCGGCAGCTTGCGGAGAGCGTCAGCGAGGGCGGGGTTCATTTCCCGCAGCGTCTGGCCGGGGGCGACCGAGCCGGTGCTGGCGGCGACCACAGCGGAGCTGGCGTCAATGAGGTACCCCTCGCCCGGCTTGCTGACCACGTCGTTCGTCAACAAGGCGACCAGCGGCGTGTTCGAGGCGTCGAAGCCGCCGCTGAAGACACGTAGCCCTGTAAGGGTGTCGAAAGGAACCGCGAAGGCGACGATTGGCCGGCCGGTGAAGGCCGACGGGACCACGGCGGAGACGGCGTCGTGGCCGGCGACGGCCTGGCGCAGGTACTCATGACTCGTTGTCAGGTCCCGGCCGACCATCGCCGGGTCGGCGGGGGCGACGTTCAGGGCTCGGCCTCGGTCGTCGAGCAGCACAGCGGACCGGTAGCCAAGCGACGAGGTGACGAACTCGAACTGGTCCTCGCTCGGGACCGTGGCGGACAGGAGCTTGACAGCCTGGTCGTACTGCTGGCGGAAGATCTCCTCCACGTAGAGCCCGGCGAATGTCGCGCCTTCCACGGTCCGAAGGTTGAATCGGTCCTCTAGGTCGTGCCGAGCCGACTCCTGGGCATGGGACACCGCGCCCATGGCGCAAGTGACCACCGCCAGCCACACCACCACGGCGACAAGACGCAAGGGGGACCGTCGGCCCAGTTCTCGTCGGCCCACTCCAAGCCGCTTCGCGCGTGACGCGCCACTAGCCATGTATACCTATCGACCGAATCGTGCCCCGACCGTAGGACCGGGGATCCCTCGCCCCGCTCTCGCCCGCCGACTCGTAGTCGGGTTTCGGGCTACCGGACCAGGGGCCCGAGGAGGTGACGTTTGGTGGTCGGGGCCTGGCCCGAAACGTGCCGAAGGTGTCGGTGAGCGGGGTGCGTGTGGGTTCGTGTGGGTTCGTGTGGGTTGAGACCCGCCGAATGGGCTGCACAATGAGGCCTGGCGTCACGGGGTGGGCCTGCGGCCACGTGCGGGTTCCGGGCCGATGAGCTGAGAAACGCCACCACGATGGCCTCGTCGGAACCCGGCCGAAGATCACCTGCTACCGCGCCAGCGCCCTACCCGACCGGTTGGTCAGGTCGCCTTGCTCACCGAGCTCATGTTGAACCGCCCGACGCGCAGCGGTGGCACCTTGGTGTTGCGGAACCAGTCGCCGAACTCGCGAGGCAGGGTAGGGACGGTTGCGCCCATCTCCAGCACCTGGGCCAGCATGTCGACCGGGCTCATGTTGAACCGGAAGTTGTTGACTGCGCCCTTCACCTCGCCGTCCTCCACCAAATACACGCCGTCGCGGGTGAGGCCCGTGAGCAGCAGGCTCTGCTGCTCCACCTCGCGGATGTACCAGAAGCACGTGACCAGGAGGGCGGGCCCGGTGGTGGCTGCGATCATGGCTGCCAGGTCAGGCCCGGTGGGTGAGTCGAGGATCAGGTTGCCGACGTAGGGCCGGGGCTCGGCGCCCGACGTTGCCGCCCAGTGGCGGGTGGACACCAGCGCCGCCAGCGTGCCGTCGCGCACCCACTGGGTGCGCCCGACCGCCAGCCCGTTGTCGAACACCGATCCGAAGCTGCTCGACGACGAGGTGGCCACGAAGGGCGTGACCTCGATGCCCGGCTCGGCAGGGTCGGAGTAGAGGTTGACCGACGGAGCGAACAGCTGCTCGCCGGTACGGTTACCACCGCCGGGCCTGCTGAACACGGTGCGGCCCTCGTCCGCCTCCCGGGCCGAACTCGAGGCGTACAGGTAATAGAGCATGTCGGCCACCGCCGACGGCTCCAGCAGCACCTCGTAGTGCCCGGCTGCGAGCTCGACCGGCGTGGCCGCCCAACCGAGCCGTTCGACCAGACCGGCGTAGAGAGCGGGGACGTCGATATCGGCCAGCGTCTCGCTCGTCTGCCCGACCCAGGCGGACCGGGTGTAGTCGGGCGACTTGGCATTGACCTCGATGCGCCCGTCGAGGTGGGTGTGGCGACGGCGCATCCCCGCCGAAGTGGCCAGCCACGACGTCGACGTGACGTGCTC
Organism: Actinomycetes bacterium; assembly: GCA_023264975.1. Taxonomy (GTDB): domain Bacteria; phylum Actinomycetota; class Acidimicrobiia; order Acidimicrobiales; genus JAHFUS01. Next base: position 12,182 of record JAHFUS010000030.1, read on the forward strand.
GGCGTACCCGAACAGCCGCACGTCGTCTCCCCCGGCCCGCCGGAACGCTTCGCCCAACGCCGGCGCCAGCGTGGCGAACGCCCCGATGCCGGGCGCTTCCACGGCCTCGTCCCAGTCGGCCGGGGCGCCGTCGCCGGGTAGCAGGGGCATAGCGTCCTCCGCCTCCGGCCGTCCTTCGCACGCCTCTTCGGAGCGGCGCACGATCGACGCCAGGTTCTCGGCGGTCGGGTTGGTGATCGCCACCGAGCCGACCCGACCACCGATCACCGACACCACGCTCAAATGGTTGCCGGTGCTCAGGCCGTTGGTCGTCGACGTGTTGTTGGCCCAGCGCACGTTGGCCCTGGTGGACTCCGAGCCGATGACGATGCAGTCGTCCGCCCGCGACAGGGCCAGCGCCCGCTCGACCACCTCGTGCACGGGAAGGGACGTCACAGCGAAACTTCGGCGGCCGTGTTGAGCACATTGACCTGACGGAACAGGGCGGCGGGCGCTCCATGGCTCACCGGTGCGGTCTGCCCGGGCTGGCCCTTGCCGCAGTTGAACGATCCGCCCAGCAGCCAGGTGGACGGCCCGCCCACCGCCTCCATGGAGTTCCAGAACTCGGTGGTCGTTCCCTGGTAGGCCACGTCCTTGAGCTGGCCGCCGAGCTTGCCGCCCTTGATCTCGTAGAAGCGCTGGGCAGTGAACTGGAAGTTGTACCGCTGCATGTCGATGCTCCAGCTCTTGTCGCCCACCACGTAGATACCCCGGTCGACGCCGCCGATCAGGTCGTCGACGGTGATGTCGGTGGCCGCCGGTTGAAGCGACACATTGGGCATGCGCTGGATCGGGACGGTCGCGGGGGAGTCCGCATAGGCGCAGCCGTTGGAGCGCCCGAAGCCCTGCTTCTGGGCCATCTGCCGATTCAACTGATACCCGACCAGCACGCCGTCACGGATGAGGTCCCACTGCTGGGCGGCCACGCCCTCGTCGTCCCAGGCGACGGTTGACAGGCCGTGTTCCGTCGAGCGGTCGCCGGTGACATGCATGACCGGCGAGCCGTACTGGAGCCTGCCGAGGTTGTCGAGGGTGGCAAACGACGTGCCCGCATAGTTGGCCTCGTAGCCGAGGACGCGGTCGAGCTCGGTGGCGTGGCCGATGGACTCGTGGATCGTGAGCCACAGGTTGGTCGGATGGATCACAAGGTCGTAGCGGCCGGGCTCGACCGACGGCGACGCCATCTTCTGCTCGAGCAGGTCGGGCACGTCGTCGGCCTCGGCGGCGCAGCTCCTGGTGGCGGTGATGTGCTCCCAGCCCCGCCCCGACGGCAGCGCGCACGACCGCATGGTGTCGAAGGCGCCGGTGGCGTCGTCGACCCGGGTGGCGGTGAAGTCGCCGTCCACCCGCACCCGCTGCTGCACGAGGTCGGAGCCGTCGAGGTCGGCGAAGAACTTGCCCTCGAGCACCTGGCGGACGCTGAAGTCGACGTGCGCCACCTTGCCCGTACGCAGCATGCGCTCGTTCACGGACGTGAGGAAGGCGACCTTGTCGGTGTCGGGCACCGAGAATGGGTCGATGTCGTAGGACGACACCCACGTGCCCTGGTGCGTCGGCTCGGGCGCCAGCTCCACCGGCTCGGAGTTCAACGGGGCCAGCGTGGTGGCCACGGTGACGGCAGCCGCGGCCGTGGCGGCGGCCGCATCGGGCGTGAGCTCGACAGCGGAGGCGAAGCCCCACGCGCCGCCGTGCACGACCCGCACGGCGTAGCCCACAGTCTCGCTGTCACCGACGCGCTCGAGGGCTCGGTCGCGGACCTTGACGTTCTGGCCGCGCCGCCGCTCGAACCGGAAGTCGGCATACGTGGCGCCGAGGTCGCGGGCCTTTGTGAGAGCGGCGTCGGCCAGGCGTCGAAAGGGCAGGTCGAGGAACTCCTGATCGATGTCGGGCACTTCCCGACCCTACGCGGGGGTCGGACCCGCACAGCCGGAGGCGCGGCGGCGTCGGTCGTCGCTGCCGTCGGGTACGCGGATTGGATGTGGGCGTTCGTGTTCGCCGGCCTCGTGGTCCCGCCCGTGGTGGTCGTGCTCGCAGGGACGATGGCGCTGGCGAACCGCATCTCCGGGCGACCCTCGGGGCACGCCGGCCCCTGACCGCCGCCCGGGGAGCGTGGCGGGCACGGACCTGTCCGCCAGGAGCGGTCCCGATACCATCCCGAGGTGGCGACATCGGTCATCGTGGTGTCGCACCGCCTCCACCGCTGGTTGCCCGCCTGCCTCGCCTCGGTCTCCGGCCGGTGCGACGAGATCGTGGTGGTCGATAACGGGTCGGCGGCCGGCGAGGTCGGTGCGACCGCCCGCAAATCCGGGGCGCGTGTGGTCCGGCTGCCGGCCAACGTGGGCTTCCCTGCCGGCGTCAACGCCGGTGTGGCGGCGGCGACGGGCGATGTCGTCGCCCTGCTCAACGATGACGCCATGGCTGCACCCGGCTGGCTGGAGTCGGCCGCCTCCCAGCTCGCACAGCCGGACGTAGCGGCGGTGGCGCCCAAGCTGGTGTTCGCCGTCCCGTTCGCCGAGGTCCGCTTCGACGACGAGCCCCGCCGGATCGGGGCGGATGTCCGGCCGCTCGGCCGGGCGCTTCGCAGCGCCACCGTCGGTGGCGTCGAGATGCTCGGGCGTCTGGTTGGCCCGGGCGTCCACTATCTCGAGCACGGGGAGCTGGACGGGCGGACCGGCCCGTGGCGGTGGACGGCCGGCCAGGCGCCGATCTACGTGCCGCTCGGCGGGGACGACGGCGACGACGACATCGTCATTGACGGCCAGCCGGCGCCGGTGGTCGGGCAGGTCCGGCTCATCAACAACGCCGGCTCCTACCTGAGCTCGGAGGGCTGGGGGGGCGACTACGGCTACCTCAGTCCCGACGACGGCCGGTTCGACCAACCGGCCGAGCGCTTCGGTGCCTGCGGCGGCGCCATGGTCACCACGGCCGAGATGCTGGCGCGCGTCGGGCCCTTCGCCGGCTCCTTCTTCGCCTACTACGAGGATGTGGACTGGTGCTGGCGGGCCCGGCTGGCCGGTCTCCGGGTCCTGTACGAGCCGGCCGGGGTGGTGCACCACGTGGGCGGCGTCACCAGCGGCGGCCCGCTCTCCGTGTCGGTGCGGGACCTCGCCGCGCGCAACCGCCTGCTGTGCCTCGTGCGTAACGCTCCGATGGGTGTGGCGGCCGCCCTGCTTCGCCGGGCGCTGGCGGGAACGCCCCCCGCCGGCCTTCGCCGTGCCGTGGCCTTCCGGCTGCCAACGGTTGTTGCCGGGCGGGCCCGCCTCGCCGGAAGGCGACGGCGGCGCTGTGCCGATGTCTGGGACCGCTGGTCGGGTGTCGACGAGACCTGGTGACAGTGTCTGGCGAGTCGTCGATGGTGACGCGTGCTCGACGCCCAACGCGTCAGAGCGAATCTCAGGGCGGGCAGCGACCGTGAGGCGGCGCCGGCCCACCGGTACTGCTGCGACGGCCGGTCCCCATCTCGCCGCTCCGGGGCTGACGCGACAAGATGAAGGCGAGCGCCAGCCCGGATCGGGGCGCAGTCGACGGCGTCTGGAGGGGTTGTGGGTTTCACGCGGGACATCGTGGTGGTCGGGGGGTGCGGGCACGTGGGCCTCCCGCTCGGCCTGACCTTCGCCGAGCGGGGACTGAACGTCGCCCTCTACGACGTGAACGAGGCGGCGGTCGCCACCGTGAACTCCGGGACGATGCCCTTCGACGAGCCGGGCGCTGAGGAAGTCCTGCGCCGGGTGGTCGGCACGAACTTCGAGGCGAGCACCGACCCATGTGTCGTCCGGTCGGCCGAGTGCGTGGTGGTCGTCATCGGCACGCCCGTGGACGAGCACCTCAACCCCGATCCACTTGCCGTGCCCTTCGCCGTGGAGGCGCTGGCCGCCCACCTCGTCGACGGCCAGTTGCTCGTGCTCCGCAGCACCCTCTACCCGGGAGTGACCACACTGGTGGCCGAGGTCATCGAGCGCCTCGGGCTCGACGTCGATGTCGCGTTCTGCCCTGAGCGCATCGCCGAGGGCAAGGCCATGGTCGAGCTGTACGAGCTGCCGCAAATCGTGTCGGGACGGAGCCCGCAGGCGGTCGAGCGGGCCGAGAAGCTCTTCCGTAACCTCACCGAGCAGGTCGTGCACCTCGAGCCCGAGGAAGCCGAGCTGGCCAAGCTGTTCACCAACACGTGGCGGTACCTGCGCTTCGCCATCGCCAACCAGCTGTTCATGATCGCCAACGACTTCGGTGTCGACTACGAGCGCCTGCGCTCGGCCATGGCCTTCGACTACCCCCGGGCGGCCGACCTGCCCGGCGCCGGCTTCGCCGCCGGGCCGTGCCTGTTCAAGGACACCATGCAGCTGGCCGCTTTCAACAACAACAACTTCGTGCTCGGCCACGCCAGCATGACGGTGAACGAGGGTCTGCCCCTGTACCTGGTGGCGCGTCTGGAGAAGCAGTACGACCTGAAGTCGCTCACCGTCGGCATCCTCGGCATGGCGTTCAAGGCGGAGTCGGACGACATCCGGTCGAGCCTCAGCTACAAGTTGAAGCGCATCCTGCGGTTCAAGGCGGGCGCCGTGCTGTGCACCGACCCCTACGTGACCGTCGACTCCGGTCTCGTGCCGCTCGACGATGTGCTGGAAATGGCGGACCTCCTCATCGTGGGCGCACCGCATCGCGTGTACGCCGACCTCGAGCTGCGTCAGCCGGTCGTCGACGTGTGGAACCTGTTCGGCCGAGGCGTCCGCACATGATCGGCCCGGACGAAGCGCCGCGCCTGACGGTGGTGATCACCGCGTACAACGAGGGCGACCAGATCGTCACGTGCCTCGACCGCGTGCTCGAGGCGGTCACCCTGTCGTGCGAAGTTCTCGTGGTGTACGACACGCCCGACGACACCACCGCCCCGTACGTCGAGAAGTACGCCGAGACGGACCCGAGGGTCGTCCCGTCGCTCAACGCGTACGGGCGGGGGCCGGCGCGCGCCATCCGATGGGGTGTCGACCAGGCCCGGGCGAGAGTCGTGGTCGTCACCATGGCCGACGGGTGCGACGACCCGCAGCAGATCGACCAGCTGGCCCGCCTGGTCGAGCGCGGCGTCGTGGTCGCCGCCGCCTCTCGCTATGCCCAAGGGGGCCAGCAGGTGGGCGGTCCCCTCCTCAAGCGCACCATGTCCCGGATGGCCGGCCTCTCCCTCCACCTCTTCGCCCGGGTCGGCACCCGCGACGCCACGAACTCGTTCAAGGCCTACGACCGCACGTTCGTACGCAACGTCGGCATCGAGTCCGACGCCGGCTTCGAGGTGGGCCTCGAGCTGGTCGCCAAAGCGAGGCGGCTGCGCCTTCCCGTGGCCGAGGTCCCGACCATATGGCTCGACCGCAGCTTCGGGGTGTCGAACTTCAAGCTGGCGAAGTGGCTCCCGAAATACCTGCGTTGGTACCGCTTCGCCTACGGTCCCAAACTGCGGATGGAACACTTCACGAAGGACGTGGTTTCGTGAGCAAGGTCCTGGTCACAGGTTCGGCCGGCTTCATCGGCGGCTATCTCGTCGAGGAGCTCCTCGCTCGCGGTCACGAGGTCGTCGGTCTCGACAACTTCTCGAAGTACGGGAAGGTCGCCCGTTCCTACGACGACCATGCCCGCTACTCGCTGGTGGAGGGCGACGCGCGCGATGCGGCGCTCCTCACCGACCTGCTGATGGACTGCGACCACCTCATCGCCGGGGCCGCCATGATCGGCGGCATCTCGTACTTCCACGCCTACGCCTACGACCTGCTGGCGACCAACGAGCGGATCATGGCGTCCACCTGCGACGCCGCCATCGCCGCCCACAGCGACGGCCACCTGGAGAAGGTCACCTACCTCAGCTCGTCGATGGTCTACGAGTCGGCGCCCACATGGCCCTCATTCGAGGGCCAAGAGCGCGAGATCCCGCCGCCCATGTCGTCCTACGGCTTCCAGAAGCTGGCCGTCGAGTACTACGCCCGCGCCGCCTTCGAGCAGTACGGGTTGCCGTACACCATCGTGCGCCCCTTCAACTGCGTGGGCGTGGGCGAGGGACGTGCACTGGGCGACGTCGAGGTGCTGAGCGGCAACGTGGCCCTGGCCATGAGCCACGTCGTGCCCGACCTGGTGCAGAAGGTGCTTAAGGGCCAGGACCCGCTGCACATCCTGGGCGACGGCTCCCAGGTGCGGCATTACACCTACGGCGGCGACCTGGCGCGCGGCATCGTGGCCGCCATGGAGCACCCCGACGCCCGCAACGACGACTTCAACCTGTCGACCGACGTGTCCACCACCGTGCTCGAGCTGGCCGAGGTCATCTGGCGCAAGGTGAAGGGCCCGGACGAGCCGCTCCGCTGGGTGTCCGACGATCCCTACCTCTACGACGTGCAGCGGCGCGTACCGTCGACGGAGAAGTCGGCGAAGGTGCTCGGCTTCGAGGCGACGACGAGACTCGACGAGATGCTGGACGAGGTCATCCCGTGGATCGAGGCGGCCTTGCGGGATGGACGCATCTGAGCGATGTCGGTCGAGCTGTCGGGCGCCTCCGTTGAGGCTCGCACGCTCGACAACGGGATACCGCTACGCGCGGCCGGAGGGCGGCTCCGTGGGTACCTCCGATTCGCCGACCGACAGGCCGCCGTGGCCGTGGCTATCCACATCGTCTCACTCGCCTTCGCCGGGGTCGTCGTCATGTGGCTCAACCGTCGCCAGTGGTTCTTCGGCGACGAGTGGGAGTTCGTAGCCAACCGCCTGCGCGGGGCAGGTCGGGCGCTGCTCGCCCCGCACAACGAGCACTGGTCGACGGGGCCGATCCTGATCTACCGCGGCCTCTATGCCGTCTTCGGGCTCCGGTCCTATCTCCCGTACGTGGCGGTGCTGGTGACGTTCCACCTCCTCGCCACCCATCTGTTATGGCGGCTCCTGCGTCGTGCCGACGTGGCGCCGCTGATCGCGTCAGCGCTCGCCGCCGTCTTCTCCGTGCTCGGCGCGGGATCGGAGAACCTGCTCTGGGCCTTCCAGATCGGCTTCGTGGCTTCGGTAGCGCTCGGGCTCCTGCACATCCTGCTCGTCGACCATGACGGACCGTTCGACCGTCGGGACAGGGCGGCGTGGGGGGTGGGGATGGCGGCGCTCACCTTCTCCGGGATCAGCGTCACGATGCTGGCCATGAGCGGGCTGGTCGTCCTCATTCGGCGCGGCGTCAAGTCGGCGCTGTACGCGGTGGCGCCGCCGGCTGCCGTCTACGCCGTGTGGTTCGTGTGGGTGGGCCACGAAGGCCTGAAGCACCAGGACCGAGGCGTCGACCTCGTGCTCGCCATCCCGACCTATGTCTGGACCGGGCTGTCGTCGGCCCTGGAACGGAGCAGCGGGCTGCCCGGAGCCGGTTCGACCCTCGTCATCCTGCTCGTCGTCGGGCTCCTGGTGCACCACGCAGGCCGAGCGGCGGCGGCGCCGACGGCCATGGCGGTCGGTGCTGTGCTCCTCTTCGCCGTGCTCAGCATCGGGCGCTCCGCCCAGGGCATCGACCAGGCCACGTCGGGCCGGTACGTCTACATCGCTATCGCCCTTCTGCTCCCGAGCGTGGGGATCCTTCTGTCCCATCCGGCGGTACGCCCGGCTCCCCGGCAGGCGGTGGTGCTTGTCATTGTGGGGTTCGTCCTCCTGAACGGCCTGGGCGCACTGCGCCTTGACAGCCGCAACCAGGGTGATCGAGAGGTGCAGATGCGGCACAGAATCCTGGCCGCCGCCGACCTGGTCTCGTCCCGCCGTGAGGTCGTTGCGACCCTTCCGGAGCCGATGTACTCGCCCGATCTGACGGTCACCGTCCTCGAGCGACTGCTCCGGGACAAGGCGCTCCCCGTGGGCCTCCACATTCCCGAGCCCGACGTCCTTGCCGCCGCCGGCGACCTCCAGGTCGCGCTGGTGCCGGCCCCTCCGTCGAACGTCGGCGGGCCGGTGGCCGGGCGGCCGGTGATCACCGGAGTGGGGGTCGTGGTCGACAGGGACGGCTGCGCTGCGCTCACGACCACCGCCGGTATGCCCGCCCACGCCGAGGTCCGCATCGCCGCCCCCACCGCCATGCCTGTCCGCTCCGTCGCCGGGGGCGAGCTCGAGGTCGCTCTCCGGTCGGCGGACGACCCCAACGTGGTCGGTCCCTCCCGCACCTTTGCCCTCGCCCCCGGAGAGACCAGCTGGCTCCACGTGGCGAGGATCGGCCCGATGTCCCTGACCATGCCACCCGGGAGCCGACTCTGTGGCGTACAGGCGGCGCCCGGCTGAGCCGGACGCCGGCCCCGAGACCCGGAAGGGCAAGCCGTATGCTGCCGCTGACATGGCCGGCGTCGACGTGGGTCCCGGCCTCCGCCCGGTTGTAGGCGAAGTGCAGTCGTCGGCCGGCGGGCCCGGCGCCATGCCCGCCCACGGACGACCCGGCTGGCGGCGAGCGTCGTCGGTCCCGATCCTGCTCCTGCCGATCGTCATCGTGTCTGTCTGCTTCTTCCCGGGACACATGAGCAATGACACGCTCGCCCAGATCGGGCAGGCCCGGGACGGCGGCTTCACCAACCAGCACGCGCCGCTCCTCATCGGCTTGTGGCACCTGGTGTGGCCTCTCGGCGTGGGCCCCGGGTCGATCCTCGTGGTCCAGGTGACCGTATTCGTCGGTGGGACCTACCTGATCCTCCGCGGCTTGTTCGCCGGGTGGATCGCCGCCTTGCTCACGGCGGTGATAGCGCTGTCGCCTGCCGTCTTCGGCATGTTGGGCTATCTCAGCAGGGACACCTGGTCGACCGCCCTGCTGATGGCGACGTTCGGCCTGCTGGCGTGGTCGCTCCGCGAAGGTGCGAGAGGCTCGCGTCTCCTGGTGGTCTCCGCACTCGCTGCGTCGTGGTTGACCCTCGCCTCGCGGCAGAACGCAGTCGCCGCGGTCGCGGTGGCGAACGCTGCCATCGCTTGGCAGGTCCTCGGGCCGCGCCTCCCGCGGCGAGCCTTCGCCGGGTTGATGGTGGTCGCTTCGGTGGGCGGCATTCTTACGATCGGCATGTTCGCCAGCCAGGTCGCGGTGTCCAAGCTGATGGGCGTCCGAGATGTGCATCCCGAGCAGTACGTGTTCATCTACGACCTCGAGCTGCTCTCCCACGACCTGCACCGGAACCTGTTCCCGGCCGACGTCATGCCCCGTCGAGACCTCGCGACGATCGAGCAGTACTACAACATCGACTCGGTCAACCCGCTGCTCTTCTCGCCGGACCCACCGGTCCGCAGCCCGTTGGCCGACGGGCCGCTCCGATCGCTTCGCCGGGCCTGGAAGCGGAGCATCGCCGACCAGCCCGTCGACTACCTGAAGGGGCGGTGGAGGCTGTGGCTGCGCCAGGTCTCGCTCACACGGGAAGCCGACTTCATCTACCACCCCGTCGTGGACCCGAATCCATGGGGCCTTCAGGTCCGGTTTGCCTCGCTTGACGAGGCGGCCGGCGACTACGTGGAATTCTTCGCCGATCCCCGAACGCTCGACGGTGGCCCGTTGCACAGGGTGTGGGTGTACCTGCTGCTCGACGTGGTGGGCGCCCTCGCGCTCATTCGGAAGAAGATGCGTCCGGCCCAACGAGTCGTGGCGATGCTGGCCCTGGCGGTGGTGGCGCACCAGGCCGGCCTTTTCCTCGGCGCCATGGGTACGCAGTACCGCTTCCAGTTCCCGGCGGTGGTGGTGGGTCTCGTGGTGCTGTTCGTCCTGATCCAGCACCTGTCACGGATGCGGCGGGCACGGCCGGACCGCGACCTCGCGACTCCGTCGGCCGTCTGATTCTTCCTGCGGTCAGCGCTGCAACCGGATGCCGGTAATGTCCTCCCGCCGGTCGGAGCGCAGCCGGAGCTCTGGCCCAGAGTATGCGTACCACTGCGGGCAGCTGCCGACCCGCACTCGGTACCGGGTCTCCTGGCGGCCGATCGACCTGAACGTGATCGGGGACTTGCTGCCTGGATGCGACAGGGCGAAGGTGTCGTCCCTGAGCGGAGCACCGGTGTCGATCACCAGATGGCTGAACCGCTTCAGATCGACGTCGTCGGGCACCCGGATGGACACCTCCTGGCCACCGCCCGAGCGCGTCAGCGTGAAGGGCAGGGATACGTCCGCCGTCGGCGAGGCGGAGGACGGCCGGTCGGCGAGGAACTCGGGCGCCGTGCCCCAGTCGCAGGGCCTGCTGTCGGCCAAGAGGTTCTCGGTGCCGATGGGCTGCGTCAGCTTCGGGGCGAGTGTGCCGAGCGGGGGGCTCTCGGCGTCCGAGCGGATGAGGAGCAGGTAGCTGCGGACCCACACCAGCGGGCGGTACCGGCGCAGGACGTACTCGCCCACCTCATAGTGGCGAACGGTGCCGGGGATGTCGTCCCAGTTGGGAAGGCCGTACCCACCGTCGAGCACGACCACCTTCGGCCGCACCCGCCGCAGCGCGCCGATCAGGTCGCGCTGGACCTCACGGCGGATCGCCGTGCTGAGGTGGTAGTAGCGAGTGGCCGGCCGTGTTCCGAGGAGGTAGTGGAACAGCGCCGGAGAGTTCGTCATGTCGAACACCCGGTCCGTCGGGCCGACAACTGCGTCGAGCACCAGGCTGAGGTCGTTCTGCAGCCCCGCGTCAGTGGCGGTGCCGGTCGTGTAGCCCCAGCGGGGCTGCTCCTCGGGGACGGCGACGTCCCAGCTGTGGGGGATGCGCTGGTAGGCGTTCCCCAACGGTGCGCCTGGCGTCATCGCGATTACCAGCACGACGAGCACCAGGGTGACGGGGTGTCGCGTGGTCACCCCGCCGATCCGCGTGCCCCATCGCTGACGGCTCAAGGCCGACTCGGCGGCATCGACCAGCAGGTGGAGCGCGTAATAGAGGAGCGGTAGCGAAGCGGCCAGGACATGAAAGACGTGGGCGTCGGCCCGGCTGAGGAACTTGCGGACGTAGAGGAGGACGAAGACGGCAACCGAGGCCATCACCCAGTCGGCAACCGCGACGCGCCGTCGCGCCGCGAGACGGGCTCCGAAACGCCAAAGGAAGAGCAGGGCCACCGCCGGCGGGGCCACGACGGCGAACCAGAAGTCGAACCCGGTCCCGCTCAACGGGATGCCGCCGGTCAACACGTGGTCGGGAACGAAGGCACGGAAGTAGAAGAAGAAGCTCCCGAGTGCCCGGTACCGCGCCAGGTACGCGCACCAGGCGCCAACGGCGATCACCGAGGTGCTCGCGCACCATATGGTCCGCCGGAAGTTGTGCTTCAGGCCTCGCTCGGGCTCGCGATACCACAGCTCGAACGCCACCACCGTGCTGCCGGCGGCAAGCACGGCGAACGCCGACTCGGGGGTGATCACGACGTTGGCGAGGCCGAGCAGCACGAAGCCGACTGCCCGCACCCGTGTCGGCTTGCGCAGCAGGGCCGCCAGCACGAGCAGGAGGTACGGCACGAGGACGAACCGGTTGAGCTCGGGCGTGAGCCAACCTTGCAGGACCAGGCTCGTGGTGAGTACGAGGAAGAGCCAGTTCCGCCCGAACAGGTACACGTTCAGCAGGTAGAGGCTCACCCAATGGACCGGCCCGAGCAGGGCCGACTGGCCGGCGAGCGCGCCCCAGATGTCGTTGCGGAACACCCACATGCCCAGCCCACTGTGGGCCACGTCCTCGACCAGACCGTGGACGAAGAGGACGTCCCGCCATGGAAATGCGCCGTGGAGGATGAGATCGGCCGCGGCCAGGCTCTCCCCGTCGTGGAAGAAGTCGAGGCCGGCCACCGGCCCGGGCAGCCCGGCGATCAGGAGGAACACGCCGGCCGAGCCGGCGACGAGCACGACGGCCCGACGCTCGATCCGCCTCAGCTCGTCGTCTGATCGGGCCCGTACGATCGCCCTCAGAGTGAACCCGAGGAGAGCCATGCCCGCACCGGCCGCGAGCCAGAGCGGCATCCACGGATGGTGGCGGACGCTGCCGTCGGCGACCACACTCACCCTGGCGCTCGCCGAGACCCAGTACAGCAGCAGAAACGTGAACCGGACGGATACGGCGTTGGCGACTGCCCGCCGCCCGCCGGCCGTGCCCACCGGCGATGGAATGAGCCGGGCAGCCGAGCCGAGAAAGATGACGACGGTGTACCCGGTGGCGCAGGCGACGACGACGAGCCAGAACCACCGCGACACCTGCAGGATGAACGCCACTTCGAGCCCGATCACCGCTCCGACGAAAAGCGATCGGCCGAGGCCCGCCCTGGTGGACGCTTCGCCCGGCACAGCCTCGGCCGTCGACAGCTGGCAGACCTCCCGAATTCCTCCGGAGCGGGGACCCGACGCCGGGCGCCATCCCAATGCGACACAAGCGGCCAGCGTGAGCAGCGGGAAGAGGACGACCACGACGTCGTAGGTCCTGAAGTAGCCGTAGACGTCGAAGTTCCTATGGATGGGGTACCCGACGACATCGGTACGCACATGGAGGCCCTCCGGCAGGGACGACCGCACGACGAGCGAGACCAGCGCCGCGACGCCCGCTGCGACGCCGAGCCTGACCGGCCGCAACCTCCGCCCCACCGGGTGCGAAGGCGATGGCGCTTCCTGCTCCGGCGCCGGCGTGCGACCGTTCGTCGCCACTTTCACCGGGCGAGCAGTACCCGGAGCGCCCTCATTCGGATGGCACGCGAGCGAGCGCCACCATCTGCCAACCCCAGGGTGACGAGTGCAGGTTGGCGCGGAAGAGAGTCCCGAAGACGGCCATGGCCGCCAGGGCCGTCGGCGACGCCGGCAACCCGTCGCCGGCCTTCACGTCGTCGACGAGCTTCTTGCCTCGCAGGATCACCGCCAGCCGGTAGAGGTTGAAGAACGGGAACCCGGCCCCGGTAACCGAGTCCACCTGGAGCCCGACGCCCGTGAGGAGGTCCCGAAGGTCCTCCCGCCGGTAATGCCGGCGGTGGCCGATGTGGAGGTCGAAGGCCGATCTCGGACCGCCCGGCACCGTGACCAGAAGTCGGCAGCCGGGGGCGAGGTAGCGGAGGGCGTTGGCCAGCAGCACGTCCGGTCGCTCGACGTGCTCGAGCACCTCCGAGCACACCGCATCGGTGGCCCAGCCCCGTAGCTCGGGAGCCGGGGCGCCCGCATCCAGAAGGTCGCATTGGACGAACGAGGCAGCTGGCACCTTGGCGCGTGCGACCTCGATGCCCTCGCGGCTCAACTCGAGGCCGATGACGTCGGCGTTCGGGTGGCGCAGCTTCACGTCGGCCACGAGGTCGCCCTGGCCGCTGCCGATGTCCAGCACGCGGGCGGGTGCGTCGCCGAGGCCGAGAAGGCGGAGGACGAGCCGGCGGCGATAGGCCTCAGCTGGGTTGGTCCCCGCCGATTCGGCGTAGGAGTGCCAGTGACGGTCCCAGTCGTCCTGTGGAATCGGCACGGGCGACTGATCGCTCAGATCGAGTATCCAGCCGCGCAGGCGTCGTTGAAGAACATCCTGACGGTGTCGAGCGAGAACTGTTCGAGGTCGTACCCGAGCACCGGGAGCTTCTTGAGCAGGTCGTGGGTGACGGTGATCACGTCGCACCCGATCTGGTCGGCCTGCACGACGTTGAGGATCTCGCGGGGGCTGGCCCATATAAGTTCGATGTGCGGGTACGGGGCGAGACATTCCAGCGCCCGCTCCATGATCGGTACCGGGTCGCGGCCGGTGTCGGCGATCCGGCCGGCGAAGACGGAAACGAAGCACGCCGGCCCGCCTGCCAGGCACGGGACCATATCCTCGACCTGGGCGTTGGTCATCATGGCGGTGACGTTGGTCTTGACGCCGAGGTCGGCCAGGCGCCGCACGAGCGGCCCCGACGTGATCCCCTGGCAGTCCGTGACCGGAATCTTGACGTTGACGTTGTCACCCCATGCCGCGATCTTGAGCGCCTGACGCTCCATCTCGTCGAAGTTGTCCGAGAAGACCTCGAACGAGATGGGCAGGTCGGGGACCGACAGGAGGATGTCGCGGGCGAACGCCTCGTAGTCCCGCAGGCCGGCAGCGTTCATGAGGGTGGGATTGGTCGTGAAGCCCGTGATGAATGGGGAGGCGGCCAGCGCGACGATGCCCGCCCGGTCGGCCCCGTCGGCGAAGATCTTTACCCGGAGGTCCTCGAGCCGGGTCACGTGGCCGCCCCGGCCCGGCAATGGGCGAGGATCCACGGGACAGCGTCGGCCAGGTTGGCGACGGTGAGATCCTGCTCGTCAGGGCGGCGCTCGTCGTAGCCGTTGTCCACCCATATCGTGGCGCAGCCGGCCTCGTGCCCAGCCCGCACGTCGCTCCATCGGTCGCCGACCATGACGCTCTCGTTCAGCGCGATCGACCACCGCTGGGCCGCTTCCACCAAGAGGCCGGGGGCCGGCTTGCGACAGCCGCACGCGTCGGCATCGTCGTGGAAGCAGACGACGAGCTCATCGACCGGAACCCTAGCGCAGAGGGCGTCGTTGATGGCCTCTATGGACGAGCGGGTGGTGCTTCCCCGGGCGACGTCGGGCTGGTTGGTGACCACTATCACCGCCAAGCCGGCGCGGCGGAACTGGGCGCACGCGTCCACCACGCCGGGAAGGATCTCCAGCTCGCCGACACTGGCCGGCGGGAACGGGTGCCCGTCGACCACGGCGGCCCTGTTGACGACCCCGTCCCTGTCGAGGAACACGCCCGGGCGGGCCACGACGGCTACAGCAGTCCCAGACGGGCGTCGCCCACCATGCTCAGCATCGCCGCCCGCATCGCCTCCCGGGAGGTGTGCTTGCAAACCCACCCCAGAGACCGAATCCTTTCGGTGGCGATGCGCACGATGGGCACGTCGCCCTTCCATCCGCGGTCGCCTCCGGTGAACCGGTAGACGACCGATGCGGGATCCAGGCCGACGCATTCCACCGCCAAGTCGGCGATCTCCTTCACAGTGACGTAGTCGCCGGTGGCCACGTTGAAGGGCTGGAAGATGCGGCCCTCCCATTCGTTGGCGAGAAGCACGGCGCTCACCACGTCGCTGACGTGGACGTACGACTTGCTCTGGCTGCCATCGCCGAGGATCGGAAGGGTGCTGGGGTTGTCGAGCAGGCGGCGCACGAAATCGAAGCCCACGCCGTGCGTCTGGCGGGGGCCGACCACATTCCCGAACCGGAATACCCGCCCCGACAGGCCGAACATGTGGGCATATGCGGCGATCATGGCCTCGCCCGCGAGCTTGCTGGCCCCATAGGTGGAGACCGCCTCGAGGGGCCCCCGGTCCTCGTGCGCCTCGACCTCCCCGAGGTCGCCGTACACGCCGCTACCCGAGGCGTACAGGATCCGCTCGGTACCGGTGTGTCGCATCGCCTCGACAACGTGGTGGGTCAGCAGCGTGCCCTCGTCGAAGTCGACGGCGGGCTCGGTGGCGGCCCGTGCGATGTCGGGATTCGACGCCAGGTGGATGACGACCTGGTGGCCGGCCATCGCGGCGGTCAGCTCTTTGAGATCGTGTACGTCCGCCCTCACAACTGACAGCCGCGGGTCGGCGGCGTGTTGATCGAAATGCCAATCCCGGCCGGACGAGAAGTTGTCGAACAGCGTAACGCGGTCGACGCCGTCGCTAGCGAGGAGCCGGTCCGTGAAATGGCTGCCGATGAAGCCGGCGCCACCAACCAGGAAGTAGCGGCTGGCGTTCAGCGGACCGACTCCCATTTGGTGGACTGCAGCTGGAGAGCGGGGTGGCTCACGAGGAGGTGCCACACCACTGCACACAGACCCTCGGTGTGCGGGGTGATCCGGTCGGAGTGCAGGGGCGGGATGACCACGCACGCGTTGGCCGTCCGGGCCGTGAAGCCGCCGTCCCGGCCCACGACCCCGAAGACGCGGGCGCCGACCTCGACGGCGAGCTCGACCGCCCGCACCAAATTCACGGAGACGTTCTTCTCCCGGTCCCCGCCGCCCACCGAGAACACCAGCACAGCATCATCGGGACCCAGCCGGGAGCCCTTCAACCACTCCGAGAAGCTCGTGTCCCAGCCTTCGTCGTTGACCCGCGCCGTGAGCTCCGAGACGTTGTCGGTCGGGGCGTAGGCCTCGAACTGGCAGATCTTCCGGAAGTCGTTGACGGCATGGCCGGCATGGCCGGCGGAGCCTCCTACACCGAGGATGAACAGCCGTCCGCCCGCGTCGCGGATGGCCGCAAGCCCTTCTGCGAGCCGCTCGATCTCGTCGTGGTCGAGCCTCTCCACGATTGAGACGGTCTCGTCGAGGAACGTGCGGGTGAAGGTATGCATGGGTTCTCGCCTCACTCGGCTCGGCAGACGGCGAAGGTGTTCAGGCCGAGCTTGTGCCTGAAGCACCGGATGTTGTGGGGCACGAATCCGGCCCGCACGAGCAGGGGCCACAGGTCCGAAGGGTCGAAGTACGTCTTGTGGTCGTCCATCTCCTCGACCGGGCTGAGCCCGAGCCGGAAGGCGGAGAACTCGAGGGCCCGCTTACCCAGCCACGACGGGACGTTGACCAGGCACACGCCGCCCTGCGCCACGATGCGGCGGCATTCTGCCAGCAGTACCGCCGGCTCCCAGAGGTGCTCGAGGACCGACAGGCAGGTCACGACGTCAAGGGAGCTGTCGGCGACGGCATCGAGTGCGGCGGGGAGGGCTCCTTCGATGGCGGTGACGTTGGGGTGGTTCTTCAGGTCTTCGGACAAGGCCACATCCACGAGGACCGCATGGCCGATCGTGTCGAGCTCCCCGCGGAGCCAGGAGGCGTGGAACCCACAGCCGAAGTCGCCGACGCGTAGCCCGTCGAGGCGGGGGACGGCGCGCCGGATCGACCGGCCAGACAGCCACACGCCGACCTTGTCGACGACGGATGGCTCGTCTTCCTGGCCGAATGCCCGCTCCCGGGTCGGCGGTTCAGCGGCTGCCATGTCGGTGCCCGTGGAGCGCGGCTGCGTGCAGCACGAGGGTGAAGGTGAAGGTGGTGAAGCTGGCGATGGTGAGGAGCAGGCCGGTGACGGCGAGGTGATTCCGCACCCCGATGTCGGTCGGGAGGGTGAGCCCGGACTGCACGTACGTGAGGACGAGGGGCGCGATGAGGCCGAGGCCGACGAGGAAGGTGATGGCGCTGGCGATGACCGTGCGCGTATACGAGAAGAAGCCCAGCCAACGCTCCCTGGCCCGGCCTGAATAGTCGTAGAACAGCTGGGCCAGGCAGCCGAAGAAGAAGCTCTGCAGGCCGAGGATCGACAGCGCCAGGCCGACCAGCATGCTGAACAGCGAGAACGTCACCGGACCGACGGTGACCGGACCGAGGCTGAGCGGCACGGTCAGGAGCAGCCCGACGGCGAGGAGGGCCAGGCCCGGCTTGAAGGCGAAGAAGTCCGCGCCGTAGACGAACATGGCGCGCAGGTTGATCCACGCCGCCTGGAACGGCGAGAACCATCCCGCCCGTTTGTGATGGCTGAGGCGTCCGTCCCGGTCCTTCAGGAAGCTCACCGGCACCTCGGCCGTGCGAAGGCCCATGTGCACCGACTTCAGCACCATCTCCGATGCGTACTCCCACGACTGGGAGCGGATCTCCATGCGCTCGAGCCCGTCTCGCGTGATGCCGCGCATGCCGCAATGGATGTCGGAGAACCGGCACGAGTACAGCCGGTTGAGGATCCAGGTGGTGAGGGGTGTGCCGAAGTAGCGGTGCAGCGCCGGCATCGAGCCCGGCTCGATCGACCCGCGAAAGCGCGAGCCCATCACGAACTCGAACCCTTCACGAAACATGTCGACGAACGGACGCAGCTGGCGGAAATCGTAGGTGCAGTCGCAGTCGCCCATCACCACGTACTTGCCGCGGATGTAGGGGAGGGCGTCGATGTAGGCGCGTCCCAACCCCCGCCTCGGGGTGGTCAGGACGCGCGCACCCCGCGCAAGTGCTATCTCGGCGGTACGGTCCGTCGAGCTGTCGATGATGAGGATCTCACCGACGATGCCCGCCTCGGCAAGTCCTCGCTTGCACCAGTCGAGGAAGTCACCGATCGTGATCTCCTCGTTCAGCGCAGGGATGACGATCGACAGCTCGGGGTCGCTCACGTCGTCGACCGGCAGGCTGAGACGAGTGTCCATGTCGAGGGTGATCGCCATCGAGTTCTCCGAGGTCGGGGCCGTCATACCTGCCGGTCGGCGACGCTGGCAAGCCGCCAGGCGCAAAACGGTACTACTGCCGCGGTCCGGACAAATGAATCTCGAGGTCACGGAGACCGGAAGGCGAGCCGACCTCGAAGAAGCGCTCCTTCACCTCGTGGCCGCCCAGCAGCCCCTCCACGCTCAATTGATGAAAGATTTCGGCTAGGTCGGCGGTACGGTCCCGAGGCACGCGCTCGGCCACGACGTCCCTGCGCAGCACGGAGAGGCCGTAGTCCACGAAGTCGAGGCCGCTTCCCGCAGGATCAGGGTGCGACTTCTGGTAGAGCAGCACCCGCTCGTCCCGGTAGCGGACGTTGCTGTTCTCCCACCGGCCCTCGTTCCGGAACACCGTCATGAGGGCAGGGCAACCCGATCGCTCGAAGGCGGAGATCACCGGCGCCAAGTCGACGGGAAGGTACGAGTCGCCGTAGAGCACGATGAAGGTGGGCGGCAGCGTTCCTTGGTCGAGGGCCAGCCGCAGGGCGCCGGCCGTGCCGCGCAGGTGCGGTCCCTCGTCGGCATAGGTCACCGACAGGCCCCAGTCCCCACCGTCGCCGACGTAGCTGCGGACGGCCTGACCGAGGTGGCCGATGCACATCGTGACCGATGTCACATGTTGGCCCGCCAGCCACGACAGCTGATGGTGGAGGAAGGGTCGGCCGCCCACCGGGACCAACGCCTTGGGCAGCGGACCGGTGATCGTCTGCATCCGGGTGCCGAGGCCGCCGGCGAGGATCATGCAGGGAATCACGGCCGGGACGCCTGCGGAGACCAGCGCAGGGGACTGTCGGTCACGCCCCGCGGGCCGTCACCGTCGACCCGTCGTGGTCGAACGCGAATCGGAGTTCCGTGAGCCCCGCCGAGGTCATGGCGTCGCGGAGACGGGCCCTGTCGGTGGCGTAGAAGAGGAGGAACCCTCCCGCGCCCGCTCCGACCAGCTTGCCGCCGAGGGCACCGTTCTCCATCCCCAGGTCGTACCACCGGTTGATCTCGGTCGAGCTGATCCCCTGCGACCGCTCCTTCTTGTGAAGCCAGTGCTCGTGCATGAGGGTGGCGAAGCGGGCTGTGTCGCCTGCCTCGAGGGCCTCTTTGGTGGCCGCCCCCAGCTTCTTCACCATGTGCAGGCTTTCGAACATGCGCTCGTCCCCGGCTTCCGAGCGTTGCTGCTGATCGCGAAGCACCTCGGAGGACTGCCGCGAGTAGCCCGTGAAGAACATCACGAGGTGCTCCTCGAGGTCGTGCAGCGTCTCGTTGGAGATCGCCAGAGGTGACACCTGGACCCGTCCGCTGTGGCCGAACTCGAAGCAGGTGAGGCCACCGAAGGCGGCGATGTACTGGTCCTGCTTGCCCACAGGCTGCCCGAGCAGGTCGATCTCGATGTGGCAGGCCTCTTCGGCCAGCGCTCCGGCTGTCACATGCTCTCGCTTGAACGCGTACAGGGCTCGCAAGAGCCCGACGGTGAAGGTGCCAGAGGATCCGAGGCCGGTCCCAGCGGGAATGTCGGCGAGGCTCACCAGCTCCAGGGCAGGACCGACCGGATGAAGGCGCATGGCCTCACGCACGATGGGGTGGGCGATGTCGTCGATCTCCTGGACCCGTTCCAAGGCCGAGTACTTGATGAAGTAGTCGTCGGTGAACGTGCGGTTGATGCCGATGTAGACGTACTTATCTATAGCGGCGGAGATGACCGAGCCGCCATGGCGCCGGTAGTATGAAGGAAGGTCGGTACCCCCGCCACCAAGGGTGATTCGCAGGGGGGTCCGCGTGATGATCACCGTGCCTCAATCCATCTCTCGCCTCGTGTGAGGCGTTGTCGGGTGCCTTTCGGGGCGTCAGTATAGGCACGCGGCTCCCCCGGGCCATGCCCGACGGTCGTAAGCTGCCCAGCCATGGTTGCAGTCGAGGCCGATTCCGAGAGCTGTCTCTTCGATGCCGAGTGGTATCTCCACCAGTACCCCGACGTCGCCGCCGCCGGAGTCGATCCGTTCGCCCACTACATGCGAGGCGGGTGGCAGGAGGGCCGCCGTCCCCACCCCCTGTTCGACCCCGGCTGGTATCTGGCCAGTGCCCCCCACATTGCCGAGCAGGGCCTCAACCCCCTCGCCCACTTTCTCGATGTCGGATGGAGGGACGGTTTGTCCCCGCACCCCCTTTTCGACACCGAGTGGTACCTGCACTCCAACGCCGACGTGGCGGCGAGCGGCGTCAACCCGCTCCTGCACTTCCTCGACACCGGATGGCGAGAGGCCCGTGACCCTGTGCTGCTCTTCGACGTGGAGTGGTACCTGGCAGACAACCCTGACGTGGCCCAGTCAGGAGAGAATCCGCTGATCCACTACGTCGAAACCGGCTGGAGGTTGTCGCGGAACCCCCACCTCTTGTTTGACACCGCCTGGTACCTCGAGCGCTACAAAGACGTCGCCAAGCTCGGCATAGACCCCTGCGCCCATTTCGTGGTCCATGGTGCGCGAGAAGGCCGGAGACCCCACCCGCTGCTCCACCCCTCCTGGTATGTCCTCCATGCGCCCGAGATCGGCGATACGGATGCGCTCTCCCATTTCCTCACCGCCGGGTGGAAGGAAGGCCTCGCTCCGACCCCGCTATTCGACACGGCCTGGTACCTCCGGACCAATCCCGACGTGGCCGAGGCCGGGGTCAACCCGCTGCTGCACTACCTCCGCACCGGCGGGCGTCAGGGCCGCAACCCGCATCCGTTGTTCGACGCCGGGTGGTACCTGGCCCACAACCCGGATGTTGCGGGATCGGGCGTCGACCCGCTGGTGCACTACGTCACGGTCGGGTGGCACCAGGGACGCAACCCGACTCCGCTCTTCGACACCGATTGGTACCTCGGTACGTACCGAGACGTGGCCGACAACAGCATCGATCCATTGACGCACTACGTTGCCCACGGCTGCCGCGAGGAGCGTGACCCCCACCCCCTCTTTGACTCCGCCTGGTACGTGCGCCGGCACTATGACGTGCCCCGGGGGCATATGTACCCGCTCGTCCATTTCGTCTCGTGGGGGCGCTTCCGAGGCTACGACCCGGGCCCGCTGTTCGACACGCAGTGGTACGTGGGCCGGCATCCTGAAGCCGTCGAGCACCCCGGCGGGCCCATATGTCACTTCCTCGAGGTCGGGCTCCCGGGCGGCGCAGCGCCATCCCGAGTCGCACTCGAGATGCGGAGCCGTCGTTCGTTGCAGGAGGACCAGACGGCGTGACACGCGCGCGCGTTTGCTTCGTGGTGAGCGACCTGCTCGGTCTGGTTACCAACAGCGGCATCGGAACGGCGACGTCGTACGCATCGCTTGTGCTGGCCGCCGCCGGCTACGATGTCACCCTCCTTCATACCGGGAACGCCGACATCCTCGAACCAGCTTGGGAGGAGCGCTACCGGCTCGGCGGGGTTTCGGTCGAGCGGACGCCGGTCATTACGGTCGCCCCCGGCAATCTCTCGGCGAGCTACCGCGCCTACGAACACCTGAAGTTGGACTATTTCCACACCATCGTCTTCCAGGACTGGTGTGCCCTGGGCTGGGCCAGCATGCAGGCCAAGCACGCTGGTCTGGCGTTCGAGAGGACCCAACTCGTCCACATCTCCCACGGGCCGGAGGCGTGGCTGCACGAGGCGAACCTCCAGGTTGCGGTGGATGCGGACGACCTCGCCATTGCTCATGCGGGGCAGGTCAGCGCCGAGCTGGCAGACACCATTGTGGGTCCGAGCCAGTACCTGCTTGCCTGGATGGACCGTGCTGGCTGGCAGTTGCCTGGGCGCCGATTCGTTATCCCCTACTTCACCGAGGGCCATGCAAAAACGGCGATGGCCGGACTGCCGCCCTCCCCGCCCCGGCCGCCGGCGCGGGCGCCGGTGCGGGAGATCTCGTTCTTCGGGCGGCTCGAGCGACGGAAAGGCATCCACGTTTTCGCCGGCGCCCTGAACACGCTCGATCCCTCACTGCTTGAGGGTGTCACGATCTCGTTCCTCGGGCGGGAGGCGAATGTGACGCAGCACGACGTCCTGGCCATGCTCGACGGGCGGGTGCGGCGGGCGATCGCCGGTATCGAGTTCCACACTGCCCTCGACAATGAGGCAGCGTGCCGGCACCTCCGGCGTCCCGGCACGCTTGTCGTCGTCGCTTCCCTCGTCGACAACTCACCCAACACGATCTACGAGTGCATCGAGTGGGGCATCCCGTTCATCGCCACGGCAACAGGTGGAACGCCCGAGCTGCTCCTTGAGGAGGATCGGGCGCGCTGCCTTGTTCCCCCGGAAGCGGCGGCGATGGCCGCCGCGCTGCACAGTGCCCTCGAGGCGGACGGAACGCCGGCCCCTGCACGGCCGGCGTTCGACATGGCGACGAGCCTTGACCTCTGGGATGATGTACTCGCCTGGCAGCCTCGGCCCCGGGTGGAGATCCGGGAGTCGCCTCAGGTGACCGCCGTACTGGTGCACCACGACCGCCCGGAGTTGGTCACGACCGCGGTCGAGGCGCTCGATGCGCAGGACTACGAGAACATGGAGATAATCGTCGTCGACGACGGCAGCGAACGGGCGGCTTCACACCAAGTATTGCGTGAGATCGCCGACAACCCATGGCGTCACGAGCTGCGGGTGGTGCGTCAGGAGAACCGCTATCTCGGCGCCGCCCGGAACACCGGCGTTGCCGAAGGGCGAGGCGATCTGCTCGCCTTCGTCGACGACGACGACGTACCGGAGAGCCATTTCGTGTCGACTCTCGTGCGGGCGTCGCAGGTAACCGGCGCGGATGCGGTCACCTGTGCCATGCGTTCCTTCACCAATCCCATCGGAGCTCCCGAGGAAGCCGATTCCGAAGGGACGTGGGTATTCGCCGGAGGGCCGCTCCACCTGGCCGCTGTGCGGAACTGTATCGGCGGCGCCCCGGCGCTGGTGCGCCGTTCGGCCCTCGAAGCCATCGGCGGGTACCACGAGCTCCACGGCGTGGGGCACGAGGACTGGCACCTCTACGTCCGGCTGCTGTTCGCCGGCTATTCCATCGTCGCCGTACCGGACCCGCTGTATTGGTACCGGCTGAGCGACGACAGTATGCGGTCCACCATGTCGGACTACCAAAGTGCTCGGGTGATCCTCGACGAGTACCGCAAGGCGCTGCCCCCCGACCTGCGATCTCTCGTCGACCTCGCCTACGGGGAGGGACTCGTCATGCAACGGCGTGTCGACGACCTCACGTCGGAGCTGGAGCTTCGCCAGCGCGTGCTCTGGCTGGCGGAGCAACGCCTTGGACCACCTCGATGGGTCCTGCCCGCCGAGGGCCCGTCGCCGGTGTCCGAGCTGCCCGCCTGGTGATGTCCGGAGGACTCGGTGTTCGATGACATCGGCGCACACGATGAGCGATCGCACGAGGACGACATCGGTCACCGGCAAAGGTAGCAGGCTCGGTGCCACCGGTGGCCGCGGCGACCCACCTCGACCCCGACCGGCGCCGCGGCGCGTAACGTGACCCGGTGCCTGGAGCCTCGCCATGACGACCCTCGCTGAGTACTCCGCGTCAAAGGAGTTGATGGCCAACCTCACCTTGCGTGAGCTCCGGGCCAAGTACAAGCGGTCCGTGCTCGGCTGGGCGTGGTCCCTCCTGAACCCGCTCGCCACCATGTTGATCTTCACGCTGGTGTTCGGGTACTTCCTGAAGGTCCAGCCGCCGAGGGGCTCGCCCAGTGGCATCAAGAACTTCGCCGTCTTCCTCCTCTGCGGGCTGCTGCCGTGGAACTACCTCACGGCCAGCGTCGGCGGCTCCATCGGCAACCTGTTGGGGAACGCCAATCTGGTCAAGAAGACGTATTTCCCCCGGGACCTGCTGGTGGGGTCCCTAGTGGCCTCGTGCCTCGTGTCGTTCCTCATCGAGATGGGCCTGCTGGGCGTAGCACTGCTCATCTTCGGCAACGCCATCTTTCCGTACCTGCCGGTCGCCTTCGGGCTCATCATGTTCCTCACCCTCTTCGCTACAGGGCTCGGCCTGGCGTTCAGCGTGCTCAACGTCTACTTCCGGGACGTCCAGCACCTGGTGAACATCATGTTCCAGGTGTGGTTCTACCTCAACCCGATCGTGTACCCCCTCAATCTCGTCCCCCAGAAGGCCCACGTCCTCGGTTTCGTCCTACCGACCCGAGCGATCTACGAGCTGAACCCGATGGTCGGTTTCGTCGAGTCATTCCGGGACCTCCTTTACGACCTCAGGATGCCCCCGACGGCGAAGATCGCCTACCTCGTCCTCGTGTCCGTGGCGACCTTCATTGCCGGGCTGTCGCTGTTCAACAAGCTCGAGGGAAGGCTGGCCGAGGAGCTGTGACCGACGTCGCCGTTGTCGCCGAGGGCGTCTCCAAGCGCTTCCGGCTCTACCACGAGCGCAACCAGTCCCTGAAGGCCGCCCTGATGCGGAAACGTCGTTCGGTGGTGGAGGAGTTCTGGGCGCTGAAGGACGTGTCCGTCGAGGTGCAGGAGGGAACTACGTTCGGAATCATCGGCGAGAACGGCTCCGGCAAGAGCACGCTGATGAAGTGCATGGCCAAGATCCTCCGGCCCGACCACGGCAAGGTGGCGGTGTACGGAAAGGTGTCCGCGCTCTTGGAGCTGGGGGCCGGATTCCACCCTGAGCTCTCGGGCCGGGAGAACGTCTACCTCAACGGCTCGATCCTGGGGATCAGCCAGAAGGAGTTGACCCGCCGGTTCGATGACATCGTCGACTACGCCGGCCTGGGTCAGTTCATCGACCAGCCGGTGAAGAACTATTCGTCGGGGATGTATGTCCGCCTCGGCTTCTCCGTGGCCATCAACGTCGACCCGGATGTCCTGCTGGTCGACGAGGTCCTGGCCGTCGGTGATGAGGCGTTCCAGCGCAAGTGCGGTGAGAAGTTCGCCGAGCTGCGCAAGGAGGGCAAGACGATCATCCTCGTCTCCCACGGGATGGTGGCGGTTCACAATCTCTGCGACAGGGTGGCCTGGCTCGACCACGGGCAGGTGAAGATGATCGATTCGGCCCGCCGGGTGGTGGACGAGTACACGGGGACCGTGCAGGTTGACAGCAAAGCTGATGGCGAGTCGGGCAGCCGGTGGGGCTCGGGCGAGGGCCGCATCGAAGCCGTCGAGCTCCTGGATGGGCGCGGGTCCCCGGTGACCCTGAACCGCACCGGTGACAGTGTCACCGTCCGGATCCACTACGAGTTGGCCGAGCCCATCGAGCAGCCCCTGTTCCAGGTCACCATCCAGACGCTCGACGGCACGCACGTCTCCGGACCGAACTCGCGGGACGCCGGCCTCGAGATCCCACGCCTGGATGGTGGGGGACATGTCGACCTGTGCATCGACCGCCTGCTCCTCGTCCCGGGCACGTACGACCTCTCCGCCGCCATCTACGACCACGGCATGCAGCACCCGTACGACGTGCGTCACCACATTCTGCGCTTCCATGTAGAGCCGGGAGAGCCTCGTGAAACCTTCGGCGTGGTCTCGCTCGGAGGACGTTGGCGGGTCAGCGGCCCGGTCGACACCCTCTGACCCAGGGCATCGGTCAGCCCCGGATGCGGAAGGGGTGCAGGCGCTCCAGGTTGGCGTTGTAATACCCGTCGAGGCACTTGTGCGTCACCCAACGGGCCTCGAAGAAGTCGTCGTCGTCGACGTGGGCATGGACTCCCCTGGTGCCGCCCTCGACGTGGAAGAGCTCGGCGTAGGGGGTGTAGACGATCTGGTAGCCGGCTTGTCGGACGCGTAGGCAGAGATCCACGTCGTTCCACGCGATCCGCAGGCGCTCCTCGTGGCCACCCACCTCCCAGTACACCGACGGCCGCATCAGAAGGCATGCGCCTGTGACGGCCGAGCAGTTGCGGACGATGTCGCCGAGGCCCCAGTACCCGCCGTGGTCGACGTTGCCGGCATGACCGCCCTTGTGACCGATGATCGTGCCTTCGTGTTGCGGCCGCCCGCTCGGGTAGAGGAGTCGAGGGCCGACGATGCCGACCTCGGGCCGCTGACCGTGCTCTACCAGGGCTTCCAGCCACTCAGGGGAGACGACCTTGGTGTCGTTGTTGAGGAACAGGAGCATGTCCCCGCCCGCCTCGTGGGCCGCCAGGTTCATCATCCGCGCGTAGTTGAAGCGGTACGGGTAGCGCACCACCTGGCCGGGGAAGTCGGCAAGATAAGCGAGCGTCTCCGGGTCCGAGCTCTGATTGTCGACCACGATGATCTCGTAGTTCGTGTAGTTGGAGCGCTCCCGGACGCTGTCGATGCAGGTTCGGAGCAGGTCCACCCTGTCGCGGGTGGGGATCAGAATCGACACCTTGGGCCGGCCCCGCAGGTGGTAGCGGACCCGGTACGAGGTGGGAAGCATGCCGTCGACGACGTCCCCGGGCGTCCCCCGTCGTTCCAGGGCGTCGTACAGGACGCGTTTGGCGGCATCGAGAGCCCAGGGCTTGGCATCGCCGTCGGTCGCCGTCGATCCGGGCACCTTGCGCCACGTGTAGAGCGGCTCGTGCACATGGGCTATCCGGTCCGTGAGCTCGGTCGCACGGAGCACCAGGTCGTAGTCCTGGCTCCCGTCGGTCCCGGGCCGTAAACCTCCGAGCTCGTCGAGCAGGCGCCGCCGCACGACGAGCAGGTGGCACACGTAGTTGCGCGACATGAGGTGATCGGGGGACCAGTCGGACTTGAAGAACGGGTCGACAAGGCGACCGTCCGGTTCACGTTTGTCCTCGTCGGTGTAGATGAGGTCCAAGTCGGCACGGTCGTCGAGGGCAAGGGCGATCTCGCCGAGGGCATGCGGCTTGAGCTCGTCGTCATGGTCGAGGAAGCCCACGAAGTCGCCCGTGGCCACGGCCAGGGCGGCATTGGTGGCGCCGACGATGCCCTGCCGGCCCGGCAGGCGGACGAGGCGGATGCGCGGCTCCTCCGCCAGGTGCGCGTCCAGGACGTCGAGGGTGCGCTGGTCGCTCGAGCCGTCGTCGCCGATGCACAGCTCCCAGTTGTCGTAGACCTGGGACCGCACTGACGAGATGGCGTCGTGCAGCCACGATGGCTCGGTGTCGAACACCGGCATCACGATGCTGATCCTCGGCCGCCGGACGAGCCCTTCGAGGCGCTCGGCCAGCCTGGCGAGGCGCCGGGGCGTCGGTCCGTACCGGGCGCACCAACGCCCATACTGGTCGTTCACCGGGACCTCGCCCCAGTGGGCGTCCGGAACGGGAGCGGGAATCTCGGGCACTGGCCCGTCCGCCGCCGGCGGGGCCGCCTTCCACGCCGACCCCACCACGGCGACGTTGTGGGGCCGCAGCTGCAGTTCCTGGATCGGGCGGACCGGCGCCGGCGGCGCCGCGAGGCGGGCGCCGGGACGGGGGGCGATGCCCGCGTCGGCACATGCCCGGAGCAGCTTGAGCCGGACCGCCGATGCGCAACGGGGGCCGTCGGCCAGCCGTACGAGCTCTCCGTGGACGTCGTCCCAGAGGTCCTGACGGTCGTGAAGGTGTTCCGCCCGAAGGGACATGGACAGCACGTCGTCCGTGGTGACCAGGGGAGGCAGTCGTCGCCCCAGTCCGCGGTCACGCACGGCCGCGGCTGACGTCACGAACGGGGTCCGGGCGTCGAGCGCCATCGCGATCGCCTCCCGGCTCCCGGCTCCTCTCGGGTACCACGCCAGGCAGACGCGGGACCGGCGGAACCAACGCCCCGGGTCGTCGCCGGCGGGCACGAGTTCGATATGGGAGCCGGCGAGGAGCTGGAGAGCCGGGGACGGGTCGTCGACCACCACTCGAAGGAATGCATCCGGGTCACGCGCAAGCAGACGAGGGAGAACGTCATGTACCGCATGGAGGACGGCGTCCTCATGGCCGGCCGTTATGTCCGCGCCGGGCGCGCCCAGGACGACGTAGCCGGACCGGCGGTCGAACGCCACGTCGGTGCCGGGAGCGACGACGGTGGGGATCACGACGCTCGGGATGCCCGGCGCCGCAGATGCCACCCAGGCCTGGTCCTGGGGTGTCGCGCACCACGCCGCGTCGAAGGTCCCGAGGGCGCGGGCGACCTGTTCCTCGACGGTCCGCACCAGCAGCTGCCGCCCCTGGCGGTCCTCTGGACCGTCGCCGGCGGCGGAGGCCGAGACCATGTCCTGGAACTCCAGGGACGGCACGGCCAGGACCCGAAAGGCCTGGGGCTGCGTCTGGCACAAGAGCCCGTCGAGGCGCCGGATGCTCGCGATGTCGGTGATCACGACATGGGTGAACAGCAGCGAGCGGCGCCGGAACCACCGGTCCCAGTCCTCCGGGCCTGTCGCCACCTCGATCCCCTGGCGGAGGATCCGGGGGGCCGACCGTCGGGCGCCGTGGCCCTCGAGGGCGAGCACGGTGATCTGCCCGTCGGGCATGAGGGACGCGAGATCGCCGACGAGCTGATCGACACGGCGCTCGGCATGGGTGCCGCGCTCGGACGGCAGGGCGCTCGATACGACGAGGATCCGGTCGCCACAGGCGGCGTCGCGGACTGCCACCGGACGGTCGCCCTCCTCGGCCACACAACCCCGCACCACCACGCGCGAAGCGGGCTCGTAGACAGTCTCCAGACCGAGGGCCCTGAGTGTGAGCGACAGACCGATGCCGGCGGCGACGGGATCGTCGTACGTGGGGTCGAAGCCTCCTGCCGCCTGGAACGAGGACCTCCGGGCCCCGATGCAACCCCGGGAGCCGCCGTCGGTCCTCCTCGGGAAAAGGTGCTCGAGCGCATCGGCCCCTTGCGCGGGAAGGGCGGTGACGGCGCCGTCGCGGTCGAGCACGTACCCGGCCTCGAGAAGCCGCCCGTCGGGCGACACCACCTGGGGGACTGCGCAGCCTACCGACGCGTCTCCCATGGTGGCGAGGAGCGGCGCCAGCCACTCACCCGTGCCCGTGGCCAGGGGAGAGACGAAACAGAGGAAGCGGCCGACCGCAGCCGACGCTCCGTGATTTGCGGCAGCCCCGAACGGAACGGCGTGTGCAAGGGTGACGACGCGGGCCTGGGGCGACCTCGAGACGTCGGGCGCGCCAGTGCCGTTGGCCACCACGATGACCTCGATGGCGACGGGTGCTCCCAGCACGGCGTCCACGGCCGCATGAGGCGGTGGATCGTCCGTCCCCACCACGATGACGACCGATGCTTCGATCTGGCCGCCCATGACGGGGGAGGCCAGACTCACAGGCGGCTGCCGCGAAGCCTGGCGTACACCGCCCGGGCGGGCCGGAGCAGGCGCAGGACCCGGACGCCCTGGAGGGCTTCAAGGTCGGCGACCGCGCGGTCGGCCCGGCTCTGGAGCTCGGCTTCGCGGTCAGCGCGCTCGGATGCCTGCCGCACGGCGGCGTCGAGGGTGACGCGCTCGCTGCGGAGCCGTGCGATCTCGGCCTCTGACCGCCCCAGCGCCGCCTCGTGCCGGCAGCGGAGGCGGTCGAGATGGGCCGCTATGGCGCGCCGTTCGCCCTCGATGCGCTCCTGGATCCGGCGATGGGCGAGCCCAAGGGCGGCCACGTACTCGGCCGGTGGCAGCTGCGCACTGCTGTCGGACGTGCGCGGCCGGGCAGCAGCGGCGGCATCGGCGATGCCCGCCAACCGGTCGAAGTGGGCGTCGAGCCTCGACTGCATCTTGGCCACGACCCCGGCAGCGGGGCGGAAGCGCTCATCGTCGAGCAGCCGGGCCAGCTCGGTCGGATCGGTGACGACGGCGTCGAGGTTTCCGGTGATGCCGGCCAGCTGGCTCATGGTCACGTCTCCGGCCAGGTCCACGAAGGCCATCACCCGCTCGCTTGCGAGGCCGAGCGCAGCTCCGGACGGTGAGCACGTGGCGAACGCCGTCGCGCCGACGATGGCGGCGACGAGATCGTCCGCCCCCACCTCACCCGGGAGTCGATAGACGGGAGCCGCCATGGCGCTCGCCACGGCATCGGCCACCTGGTCGACGGCGCCGCCGTGGGACTCGATCTGGACGAGGACCACGCTGCCACCGGAGGCGGCGACCGCCGAGTCCAGCGCCCGGGCCACCGCCGAGGTGTGCGGCACGAGACCGCCACCCAGCTCCACGACGACGGCGGGACCCTCCGGGGGGAACCAGCCCATGATCCGAAGGAACTCCAGCCGCCGGGCAAGCGCGTCGGGCCGTAGAAGGCGCGGCACGAGCAGCAGCGGGTCCGGAACGGCGATCGCCGCGTCGTCCGGCTGGTTGGGCCGCGCGTGGGCCCAGCCGACGTCGAGGACGGCTCGATAGGCCGGATGGGCAAGGGTCGGATCGGGCGCGACGACGGGCTGCTCCGGCAGGCGGACCGCGCTCCAGATCACGGGGCAGTCGTCCTCGGCGTCCCGGGCGGGTCCCTCCAGGATGAACCGTGCCGGGTGGCGACCACCCTCGACTGCGGCATCGCCGGGCTCCGGCAGGTCCCCCACGATGACGACGCAGTCGAGGTCGGTGGCGAGGGTGCGGGCCCGCTCGGGCGACCACTGCCCGAGCGCCTCTACCGGCACGCCGCCGTCGTGACGGCTCGGTCGAGGACCGGCGTCGGCCGAGAAGGACCGGATGGCGCTGCCGGGCAGCCGGCGCGCCAGCTCCGCCCGAGTCAGGCGCATGACGAGCGCCTGGCGCACGTCGTCGGGGTCGATGGTGGCCCAGATGCCGATCCGGCACCTCTCCGCTCCGGGGGATGACAGCGCCGCGGGCGCCCCTGGAGTGCCGTCCGCGCCTTCCTCCGGTACGGCTCGCACGACGAACTGGTACGTCGTGGAGTCCGGGTCGCCCTCCACCGCGTCGACGATGCCCTCGTCGAAATCCTCTCGCCGGAGCCTGATCTCGGTGTCGAAAACGCCGGCCGTCGTGCGCCGGACATCGATGGGAACCAGGCCGGCTTGGCGAAGGAGCTCATGGACCGATCCCCGTGTGAAGAACCGGAGGTGGGTCGAGTCGAGCAGTCCGAGGGGCCGGTAATCGAACCTCCCGGCCAACAGGGCGAGACGGACCGACCCGTGCGCTACGTTGGGGATCGAAGCCACGACCGCCCCCGAATCGGTGAGCAGCGGACGGACCTTTCTCAGCACAGCCAAGGGGTCGGACAGATGCTCGAGGACATCGCCGAAGACCACGGCGTCGAAGCTCTTCTCGCCGAAGTGACCAACCAGGTCGAGGGTGTTGACGTCGCCGACAATGACCTCGTCCAGCACCTCGCGGGCCTGGAGTGCCGCCGGCTCGTCCTCTTCGACACCCGACACCCGACACCCGCGCCGCTTGAGCATCTCGCCGAGGTACCCGGTAGCGCAGCCGACGTCGAGGACCCGCTGGTTGCGGCCGACGAGGTTCACCAAAAGAGCGTGGCTCGTGTTCTCGTTGCGAAGATCAACCTCCGCCTCGTACCTCATGCAAGAGCCCCTTGGTCCCCTCGAACTCCGGTCACCAGGAACATCGGTCACCTCGAATTCGACCGACAAACCGGAGAACTCCACCCGACAAACCGGAGAACTCCACCCGACACCGAACCGAATCGCCGAGGAGCCTATCGTGCACCGCCTCCTGCGGCACCTGGGACACCGGCCTCCACGAGGTCCCCGGATGTCACGTGACGCCACGTCGGGCGCCGGACGGGGTGCCAGGCCGCACTCCTGTCCACCGGCAGTAACGTCCGGGCCATCCAGCTGAGCCCGAAGCACAGCCGGTCCAGGCGTCGGCACCAGGCCCGCCGGTGGGTGGCGGCGTCGCTCTTCCCGGGCGTCATCGTCGCCACCGTCGTGGTGCTGGGGGTGGGCGGAGTGAGTGGCTCGTCGCTTGGGCTCTACGCGACGATCAACGGCGCGACCGAGCACGAGGCCCACATGGTCACGGGACCGGCGCGAGGCATCCGGACCGACGAGTGGCTGGTTCGGACACCGTGGGTGCTCGGCCAGCTCGAACGGGATCGTCCCACCCGCGTCGCAGGCGGCGTCGGGACCCACGACATGGCCGTCCTCATGGATCTCCCGACACGCGGGTGGGAGGTGGTGCTCCGCCCGCATACGGCGGGCTACTGGTTCTTCGGGATCGAACGGGGACTCGCAATCGAGTGGTGGGCGTACTTCGCCCTCCAGATGCTCGGCGTCTACGCGTTGCTCGTCACCCTCAGCGGCCGGGTCGCCGTGTCGGCCCTGGCGGCGGCGCTCGTCACGCTCAGTCCGGCCTCCCAGTGGTGGACGACTCCGGCGACGTTCACGACCATAGGTTACGGCTGCCTGGCCACCGCACTCGCCCTGCGGGCCCACCGCGCCGGCGGAAATCGCTCGCGGGTCGCCCTGAGCGCGCTGGCGGGACTCACGCTGGCCGCATTCCTCGCCGGCCTCTATCCCCCGTGGCAAATCGGCACGGCGCTGGTCCTCCTGCCCGTCGTCGCCGCGACGGTCATCCCGGACCTGCTGGACGCGGCCGACCGCGGGCGGGTGCTGCGGTCGCTGGCGTTGGTCCTCGCGGTCACGGTCGGCCTCGGCGGTTCGCTGTTCGCGGCGTTCGTCGCCCAGCACCGCGACGCCGTCGAGGCGATCTCGGCCACGGTCTACCCGGGGCAGCGGAACGCGAGCAAAGGCGGCGGCACTCCCCTGCCCATCGTGTTGAGCGCGACATTCGACTCGTACGCGTCGTCCAAGCCGTTCAGCATGGTGAACGGCACCAACCAGTCCGAGAACTCGAGCGCCCTCCCGCTCCTGCTCCCCGTCACCTGCGTGTGCCTCGCCCTTCTCGTCCGCCGGCGGTTCGGGGCCTCGCGGTCGTCTCCGGCGCTTATCGGCTGTCTCGTCGGCGGCGCGTTGGTTACCGGCTGGATGCTGCTGCCGATCCCCTCGGACATCGGGAGCCTCGTGCTGCTGACCCGGGTACCCCCGAGCCGGTTGCTCCTTCCTGTCGGGTTGTCGGGGACCATCGCGCTGGCACTGCTCGTCTGCCATCTTCTCGACACGGGCGGCCGGATCGGCTGGAGGCTGCTTCTGGCCGCCGTAGGGCTGACCGGCGCGGCGCTCTGGTGGGCCGCTGGGAGGTACACAGTCGACGGGCGGGACATCGACACCTGGCGGGCCGGCCTGCTCGTGCTGATCGTGCTCGCGGGCGTGGCATTGTCCTTGCGTCGTCGACCTCTTCTCGGCCTCGGGATCCTCGTGGCCTTCACCTTCTGGCAGGCCAGCCTCGTCAACCCGGTGCAGGTGGGGACAGGCCCCCTCGTCACCAGTCCGCTCCGCCGGGCGGTCGACGCCATCGGGGCCGGCGAACCGGCCGACGCCGGGTGGATCGCCTTCTCGGCGGACAGCACCGTCAGGGGCACGCTCACCGCCGCGGGCGTGAACAACCTGGCGGGTGTGAGCCCCTATCCGGACTACGCGGCATGGCGCATCCTCGACCCGGGCCTCGCCAGTGAGGACCTGTGGAACCGCTACACCCACATCGAGTTCGCGGTCGCCCCCGCAGGCGCCCCGACCGGGTTCACCCTCCTCGGTCCCGACAGGCTGTCGGTGGCAGTCGACCCTTGTGCCGCAGCGCTGCGCGAGCTCGGAGTGCGGTTCATGGTGGCGCAGGGAATCGAGATCGGGCCGTGTGTGCGCCCCCTCGTGCGGATTCCCTACGGGAACTCGTACGTCACGGTCTACCGGTCCCAACCGTGAGGCTCGACTGCGACCGGCGTCGGCGGTCGCAGTCGCCGGGGCCCGAACGGCATAGCGTGGCCTGGTGCCCGGAAGGTCTGATGTGATCACCCTGGCCGGTCGCGGCGGGGCGCAGGCGATCACAGACCCGGCGCGTCCCGACTGATGGCGGAACGCCGGCGCATCGTGGTGGCTACCAGCGAGCCGCTGACCGCGCGCATGGCCGGCCCTGCAATCCGCGCGTGGAACATGGCCGAGGTGCTGGTCGCGGAGCACGACGTGGAGCTCGTCACCACGGAGGCATGCGACCGCCACCACGCCGGCTTCCCGGTGCGCCACGTGTCTGACGGCGAGCTGCGGGAGCTGGAGCGGTGGTGGGACGTGCTCGTGTTCCAGGGTGGCCTGCTGCACGACCATCCGTTCCTGCTGCAGTCGCCGACCACGCTGGTCGCCGACGTGTACGACCCCTTCCACCTGGAGAACCTCGAGCAGACGAAGGGCTGGCCGGCGGACGAGCGCGACGCCACGATCCGCCATCTCACCGAAGTGCTCAACGAGCAGATGCGTCGGGGCGACTTCTTCCTCTGCGCCAGCGAGCGGCAGCGGGACTTCTGGCTCGGCAGCCTCGCCGCGCTCGGGAGGGTGAACGCCCTGACGTACGACGACGACGAGACGTTGCGCTCGCTGCTGGCGGTGAGCCCCTTTGGTTTACCGTCCACACCACCACGGCGGACCGGACCGGCGATGCGGGGAGTGGTGCAGGGCATCGGGCCGGACGACAAGGTGATCCTGTGGGCGGGTGGGGTCTACAACTGGTTCGACCCTCTCACCCTCGTGCGGGCCGTGGACCGACTTCGCCACCGCCTCCCCGAGGTGCGTCTGTTCTTCCTGGGCCTCCAGCACCCGAACCCAAACGTGCCGCCCATGCGGATGGCCACCGAGCTGCGCCGGCTGGCCGAGGAGCTCGGCCTCGTCGGTACGCACGTCTTCTTCAACGAGGGATGGGTGGCGTACGAGACGCGTGCCGACTTCCTCCTGGAGGCCGACGTGGGCGTGAGCACCCACCTCGACCACGTGGAGACGGCCTACTCGTTCCGCAGCCGGATACTCGACTACCTGTGGGCCGGCCTGCCCATCGTGGCGACGGCCGGGGACGCTTTCGCCGATCTGATAGAGGCTGAGCGCCTGGGGGCGGCGGTGCCTCCGGGTGACGACGTCGCCCTCGAAGCCGCCCTGTGGCAGGTGTTGGGCGAAGGCGGCACGGCCGGGGCGTGCCGCCTCAACGTGGCGCGTGTTGCCCCCAATTACGTGTGGGAGCAGGCGCTGGCCCCGTTGCTGGCCTTCTGTCGCGACCCCCGGCCGGCTCCGGATCTCGTGCTGACAGACCCGGCCAGGCCGTCGTTCCCCGCGCAGGCACACGTCGCCCGCAGGTTAATGATCGATGCGTACCGGGAAGGGCCGAGACGGGCCCTCCGGCAGGCCGCCGGACTGGTACGGCGCGCGCTCTGAGGCGGATGCCACCGCGCCAGGGCTACCGTGATGCCGCCGCCCCACTCCCACTGTCCGGAGAGAGGTCACCCATTAACCCCGATCATTCACCCGACGATCCCATTCGCCGAACGGACGCAGGAAACGCGCTCGTGTTGGGGTGGGGGGAGTCGATCGCCATAGCTGCGGCACGGGCGCGGCCGTCGGCACGCGC
>JAHFUS010000089.1 GCA_023264975.1 Actinomycetes bacterium
CTAGCCCTTGGGCGGGTGCGGGTCGTTCCCGTAGCTGTTCTTCTCGCCGATGGTGCCGTCCTTCTTGTGGATGACGTGCTCCGTCTTCTCCAGCTTGGCCGTCTTGCGGCCAGCTTCCTGGGCCATGCTCTTGGTGTCGAAGTTCTTGCTGACCTTGTCCGAGCCCTCCCGGCGGTTCGCCCAGCCATCGCCATGGGGGACGGTGTGGACGGGTGGCTTCTTGGCCATCGGTCTCTCCTCGCTCTCAGGGGGTGGCCCTGATTATGCCCGGAGCCTGCGACAGCCACCGGGGGCTACCGCCCACGCGACAAACCACTCAGCCCGGTGAGGGCGACGCGTTGACCAAAGAGTTGACCAAAATCTCGGCCCGGATGGGGCCCGACAGCGCCGACTTCAGCCACGGGTCCGGCGGAAACTGGCTGCTCAGTCCGACTCGGGCCACCTCCCGCTACTTGTAGGACTCGCCCTTGAAAAGCGTTGGACGAGAGTCCCGTGGGTTCAAATCCCACTCCCTCCGCCGCAGTTCAGCGGCTATTTCTGGTCCGGCGCTGATCGGCTCAGCGGGGGCCGTTGGCGCCTGGCTGTCGGGCGGGGGCTCGGCGTCATGCAGACATGATGACGAGACAGCGGTCCTTGTGCAGGACCAAGGCTGTCCGCGACATAAGCGCTCAGCCAAGCGTCCGGCACCGAGGCCGGATCGGTGATCCTGGGGCGTCGGCGGGTGCCCATGCGCCGTCGCGGTGCGGAGTGCCGATGGGACGGCTGACTTGGCTGGGTCCTGCGAGGTGGTCGCCTTCACCGAGCTGCCTTGCCCGTGGGGGATCCGCCCGACCCGGCTGAGGCACCGAGTTGGGACACGGAAGCAGCGAAAACCGCCTCGGCGAGCCGCTCGTTAACGATCCGGCGCGGCACGGACTTAGCCATGGCCGCACTCGGCTGGAACTGCGGGCTGGCGTGGCGGCCCAACTGGTGTTGGTCCCGCTGGCGGCGGGTGCGCGGCGTAGGTGCCGTACGGCGAGCCGCCACACCCGCCGGTTCGCCGTGCTCGAACGCTGATCGGAACAGCACGTGTCACAGGCGACCCGTAAGGTCGAGACGATGGGGATGGCGGGCGGGTAGGCGAAGCCGAGCAATGGCACCGCAGGGGGAAGGGCCGCGTTACGCGGAGTCGCCGGGATCGGGGCCCGAGCCGGGTCGCTCGCCTCCCGAGCTTGAGGGTGACGCCCTCAGCGCCGTCCGCCACCGCGGTAGCCACCTGCAGATCATCGCCGCTGCCGGCTCTGGCAAGACCGAAGTGGTATCGCAGCGGGTGGCGGATCTGCTGGTCGAAGGAGTCCCGGCCCGAAGCGTCGTGGCGTTCACGTTCACCGAGCGGGCCGCCACCGAGTTGAAGCACCGGGTGGCGGCCCGAGTCGAGTGGCGCCTCGGACGGGTCGGCCTCGACCAGCTGGGCGGCCTGTTCATCGGCACCATCCACAGCTACTGCTTCCAGCTACTGCAACGGTTCGTGCCCCGTTACGAGACCTACGACGTCCTCGACGACAACCAGCTCACAGCGTTCCTCGCCCGCGAGGCGTCACGGATCGGGGTCCGGACCCTGGACGCCCGCAACCGCCTGTTCGCGTCCATCGGCACCTTCCTTCAGAACGTCGACGTCATCGAGAACGAGCTTCTGGACCCGGCCGCCATGCCCGAGCCGTTCAACGGCATCCTCACCGCCTACTTCGACACGCTGGAGCGCTACCGGCTGCTCACCTACGGCCAGCAGATCGTGCGGGCCGTGCGGGAACTGGAGCGACCGGAGGTGGCCGCCCAGGTGCACGCCGGCCTCCGCCACCTCGTGGTCGACGAGTACCAGGACGTCAACCCGGCCCAGGAGCGGCTCATCGAGTTGCTGGCGGGCGGAGGCGCCGAGGTGTGCGTGGTGGGCGACGACGACCAGGCGATCTACCAGTGGCGGGGCTCGGACGTCTCCAATATCGTCGACTTCTCGACCCGCTACCCGGGCGTGGCGACGTACTCCATCACCACCAATCGGCGCAGCCGCCCGCAGATCATCGGGACGGCGAACGCCTTCGCCACCACCATCGCCGGCCGGATCGCCAAGACCATGGGCACCTTCCGGTCCCCGGCGGTCCCCGGCGGGCCGGAGATCGCGGCCTGGAGCGCGCCGTCGGAGGAGGAAGAGGCAGGCTGGATCGCCGACCTGGTGCTGCGGCTCAACGACGACGGGGTGCGCTTCCGCGACATCGCCATCCTCGTGCGCAGCTCCGCCGCCTACCGCCGCATCGTTGAGGCGTTCGCCACGTTCGGCATCCCCGTGCAGCCGGGCGGGCGGGCCGGCCTGTTCGACCAGCCCGAGGCCCGTGTCCTCGGCCGCACCTACGGCTGGCTGAGCGACATCGAGTGGCGCGACCAGTACGCCCAGGGCGAGGCGGTCGAGGAGAACACTCTGGTCGACGAGTACACGGCGGTCTTCGCTCTGGAGCGACCAGGGCGGGTCCGCCTCCGCCGCCTCTTGCATGAGTGGCGCGACGCCATCCCGGCCAAGACCCGTACGGCCGACCTGGTGGGCGAGCTGTACACGCTGCTCGACGAACTCGAGGTCCGCCGCTGGGATCTCACCGATCCGAGATTCGTCAACCGCATAGGCACGCTCGCCCGCTTCAGCGCGCTCCTGGCCGACTACGAGTCCGTCCGCCGCCGGGCTCGTCCCGACGCCGAGAACATTGGCGAGCAGGTCGGCGGCGAGGACCGGGGCCCCTGGTACTACAAGAACCTGGCCATCCACATCGTCAACTACGCCCAAGGTGAGTACGAGGGCTTCGACGGCGAGCCCGACTTCGAACTCGACGCTGTCGACCTCACCACGGTCCACCGGGCCAAGGGGCTGGAGTGGCCGGTTGTGCTCGTGCCGTCGGTGACGGCCGGGCGGTTCCCATCCACTTACGCCGGGCGCCAGCAGCCGTGGCTGGTGCCGCGCTCGGCGTTCAACGCCGACCGCTACGAGGGCAGTGATGCCGACGAGCGGCGCCTTTTCTATGTGGCCATGACCCGGGCCCGGGACTGGCTATCGGTCTCCCGCCACGACCGGGTGACCTCGCGGTCGGTCCGCCCGAGCCCCTACTGGCTCGAGCTCACGGACCATCATGTCGCTCCGCAGGACATCGTTCTCCCCACCACCGAAGCGGTCGGTGCCGGCGACGACGAGGCGATCAGCGTCACCTACAGCGAGATGGCGGCCTTCCTCGACTGCGGAATGGCTTTCCGGCTGCGCAACCAGCTCGGCTTCCAGCCCCGCATCGCCCCCGAGCTCGGCTACGGCAAGGCCGTGCACCACGTCCTGCGGGCGGTGGCCGAGTTCACCGTCGCCCGGGGACGGGTGCCGACCGACGCCGAGGTCGAGCGGATCTTCGAGCACGACTTCTTTCTACCCACCGCCAACAAGCCCGCCCACCGCCAGCTGAAGGCCGCCGCTGAGCGGCTCGTTTCGGTCTATCGGCGCGACCACGAGGACGACCTGTACCGCGTATGGGAGACCGAGCGTCCCTTCGAGCTCCACCTCGACGGGGTCGTCGTCTCCGGCCGGGCCGACGTCATCCTCGACAAGGAGGACGGCGTGCCGACCGCCCTCGCCATCGTCGACTACAAGACCTCGACGTCGGGCGACATCGCCGACCACGCCCTCCAGCTCCAGGTCTACGCCGATGCCGGCCGGCGGGAGGGGCTCGATGTGCGGGCCGCCTACGTGCACGACCTGAAGGCGACGAAGCGGGAGGCGGTCGACGTCGCGCCGATCGCCCTCGACGCGGCCGAGAAGATCGTCACCGACGCGGCCGGGCGGCTGCGGGCCAGGGAGTTCGTGCCGGCGCCCGGGCTGCGGTGCCGCTCGTGCGAGGTGCGGACAGTGTGCGGGTCAGCCCAGGCCTGAGCGCCGGCGCCCGCCTACAGACGCCTACACTGTAGGTATGGCCGGCCCGTCCTCCATCCGTTTCGATCCCGAGGTTTTCCGCCGTCTCACCGCCTACGTCGCCGCCCACCCGGAGGTCACGCTCTCGTCGGCCACCAACCGTCTCGTCGACGAGGCGCTGCGGTCCCACGAGCACCCGCTGATCGTGTTCCGGGACGGGCCGGCCGGGCGACGAGCCCGCCTCTCAGGTGGGCCCGACGTCTGGCAGGTGGTCCGCGCCGTGCGCTCGGCCCACTCGGAGCCAGGGCTGACCGCCGACGAGGTGGTTGCCCTCGTCGTCGAGACGTCCGGCGTGCCCGAGGTGTTCGTCCGGGCGGCCGTCGCCTACTGGGCCGACCACGGCGACGAGGTCGACGCCCTCGTGGCCAGGGCCGACGATGAGGAGGCCCAGGCCCGCCGACGCTGGGAGCAGGAGCAGGGACTGCTGGCTGGATGAGTGCCGCCTCCGGCGGGCCGGCGGCCGATGCCCTGCTCCTCGACGAGATGTTCACGCCCGTCATCGCCGAGCGCCTCCAAGCTCGCGGCGTCGACTGCATCGCGGTGGCCGGCGACGTCGCCCTGTCGTCCCAGGATGACGCCGTGATCGCCGCCGTCGCTCTGGCCGGTGAACGGGTCCTCGTGACCAACAACGTCATGGACTTCGAACGGCTCCGGCGTCAACAGTCGTCGGTGGGCGCGCCCTTCCCGCTCTTGATCTACACCTCCGACGCGTCGTTCCCCCGCAACCGCCGGTTCGTGGGCCGCCTGGTCGAGGCCCTCGAGTACACCGCCACGCATCGCCTCGTCCATGCGACCGGTGGCGTGCTCTGGCTCGCGGCGCCGCCCGCGTTGGCGTAGCGGTGTCCGGTCAGGGACTGGCGGGGCCGGCCGGCACGTCGAACACTTTCATGACCTCGTCGCCGTAGTCGTTGATGACCTTGACGGCGATCTTGCCCGACTCCGGGCGGGCGAAGGGCCTCGACTCGGTGCGGTAGAGCGACTCCCAGGCCTCCTCGTCGATCTCGGCCTTGAGAGCCCGCTTCAGGCGGGCGAATGGGTCCTGGCCGCCGGTGAAGTAGCACTCCCGTACGAAGAACGACTCCTCGTTGTACTGGGTGTCGATCATCCAGAGGGCGATCTGGCCGGTGTCGCCGCTTCGGATCTCGCCGGTGTTGGGGTCGTAGACGTCGACGCCGTGCAGGATCACCCGCAGCTCGTCGCCCTCGTCCTTGATCTCGATGTCGGGCTCGCCGAACACGGTGAACAGGTTGCCAGCGCCGGTCTTCTTCAGCTCCTCGCCCATCACCAGGTCGGCGTTCATGCGCACCAGCAGCACCGGAACCCGCCCGAGGCGGCGCTCGGCGGCCACCTCGGCGAATCCCTCGCTGGAGGTGACGTACTCGTCGGTCTTGCCGATCACGGCCGGGTCGAAGGCGAAGGCAAGCACGCACAGCAGGTCGATGTCCGATGCCCGGTTGGCCTCCCGTGCCGCATCCTTGATGAACGCCGGGCCGACCGTGCCGTACTGAGGGCCGATGGTGATGCCCACCCGCTTGGGCGTACCGTCCTCCGCCTCCTCCCGCAGGCCGACCGCCTGGATGTAGGAGGCGGCGTAGGTGTCGACGGTGTCGAATAGGAGCCGCTCGTTCCGCCGGCCGTTCTGGATGCCGGCTGTGCGCAGGTTGGCCAGGATTGTCTGCTCGAACGACGACTCGTTGGTGACATCGACATCGTGGGTCGTGTCCTCGCCTGCCGCCGGCCCGTCGACGGCGCTGCCGGCGAAGGCCAGCGAGCGGTGGGGCGACAGGCTCTCCACGGTGAACGGGCCGGCCACCCGAACCTTCTTGGTGTCCTCGTACGGCCTGTCGTAGAGCAGCTCGAACTCGGCGTGACGACGGATGGCCTCGTCGATCGCCTCCCGGGTCATTCCCTCGACGATGTCCGGGTTGTTGGCGATCGACTTGAGGGTCACGTGCTGCACCCGCTCGTAGACGAACCCGTGCCGGATGTCCCCGGCGACCTCGGCCGGCGGCAGCGGCGCGGCCGACAGCGCGCTCTCCTTGGCCCGGCCCTCGGCGGAATCGGCGAGCAGGTAGTAGGGGAACCGCGAGCCCATCAGACGTTGGCGGGCCAGGGCAAGGGCAACACGGGACGTGTCGATCGTGATCCACCGCCGGCCCCACTGCTCGGCGACGTAGGCGGTGGTGCCGGAGCCGCAGGTCGGGTCGAGCACGAGGTCGCCGGGATCGGTCGACATGAGCAGGCAGCGCTCGATGACCCTTGTGTTGGTTTGGACGACGTAGATCTTTGGGTCGGCTCGGCTCTGGATTCCGCCGAGATCCGTCCACGAGTTGGAAATTGCGAATGCGGGAAAGTCATTGAGATACCGAACGTATGAAAGAGTCCCCCCCCCCCCGTGGCGGCTATTCGGCGTGCAGCGAGGAGGCGGGACATTCCAGGCTCATTCGTTTTCCACCGGCTCTGCATCGTGGGTCGAAACTGACGTCCATGGAGTTCAACGGCGAACCACGAGGCGGCGCCCTCACCCTTAGTTCGTCCCTGGCTCTGGCTGGTCAGATTGTCAAGGCGAAATACTCGGCAATCTGAGGGTGGGTCCCGCCGCCCGAGCGACTCGCGGGTACCGTCCGGTAGCTCGATCTGGTCGTACTTCGAGGCTCCAGACCCACCGAATGCCTTGACGGAAAATAGTCGCCGCCATTTCGCTAGAGTCCGATCTTTTGCGAACCAGAGCACGTAGTCCGTCGTGCCCGGGAGAAGGTCGCTGGTCGCACTGCTCGTGGTTGTATACGCGATCTGACCACAGAAGTTCTCACGACCGAACACCTCGTCCATCAGCGACCGAACGAGATGCACGTTCTCGTCGCCGATCTGGACGAAGCAGCTCCCGCCCTCGGTCAGCATTTCTTTGGCGACCGTGAGCCGGTCCCGCAGGTACGAGAGATACGAGCTCAGGCCGTTTTCCCAGGTGTCACGGAAGGCCTTGATCTGCTCCACTTCCCGTGACGCGTCCTCCAACCTGCCGTCCTTCACGTCGCGCTTGCGGGCCGAGACCTGCCAGTTGCTTCCGAACTTGATGCCGTAGGGCGGGTCCAGGTAGATCATCTGCACCTTGCCCCGCAGGGCCTCCCGCTCGGCCAGCGAAGCCATGACGTTGAGCGAGTCGCCGAGGATCATGCGGTTCGACCAGTTGGCTTGGTGTCGGTAGAAGTCGACCAGGTCGAGCTCGGCCAGGCCGTCGAAGCCCTCGAACAGCTTCAGCTCGGGCTCGTCCTGGGGGCGGGCGGCAGTGCGCCGCAGGTTCTCCACCAGGACGCGGGGGTCGATCTTCTCCTGGATGTAGATCGCCGGCGCGTCGGCCACCAGGTCCTCGCCGTCGAGTTCGTCCTTGCCCTTCCACACCAGCTGTGGGTCGAGCGTGGGGTCGCGGGGGTAGCGCACCGCCACCGGCTGCTCCACCTCGGGGGCGACGAAGTCCTGGGCGTCGGCGGTCGGCAGGTTGGCCCGCTTGTCGGCATGGACGATGGCGTCGACCGGCGTGGGGCCGGCGGGCTTCCTCGGGGACTTGGCAGCGGGCAACGGGTGTCCTCCGTCTCGGCTCAGACCGGAAGCCCGATGACGGGCCGGTCGGCGTACAGGTTGTCGATGGCGTCGTCCAGCAGGCGGGCGGCCTTGGCCATGTCGGAGATCTCCACGTAGCCCCAGCGGCCGAAGTGGCCCCAGTTGTTCACGGCCGCGCACCACTGGTGGCGGGCTGTGTCGGCCTTGGCGGCGGTGGGGCCGGGCGACTTGCGGCTACCCGACACCTCCACGATCAGGGTGCGCTCCACGTCCCCGGGCTCGGGGACGAGGCGCACCAGGAAGTCGGGGACATAGTCGTGGCTGCGCCCGGCGTGGGTGTAGGGGATGGTGAAGCCCACATGGTCGTTCTTGACGTAGGCCGCCACCCGGTCGTCTTCTTCGAGGTAGCCGGCCAGCTTCTCCTCCCAGGAGTTGCCGCGCAGCCCGTCGAGGATCACGTGGTTCAGGTGCGACTTCGTCGGCGGCGGCTTCATGACCACCTTGCGGGTGGCGAAGCGCACCTCGTCGGTGGAGCCGCTCGGGTCGAACCGGCGGATCACCGGCAGCAGCACCGCATCCCGATTGTCAGGGTGGTGGACGATGGAACCGAACACCTTCTCCGCCGCCCGGTTCCGCGCCTCCGCCAACAGCAGCAGGCCAGTCCTCACGCCCGGGTCGGTGGTGACGCAGGCGTCGAGCCAGCGCCGGCAGATGTCGACCAGCTCGGGGAACAGCCAGGGCTTGGGCGCCCCCTCGTAGGCGGCGAAGTGGTCGGCCCGCTCCATGAGCGTCTTGGCGATCTCGAAGGCGATGCGCTGGGGCCGGGCCGAGCGAATGTCGTCGAGGTCGACCGCCTCGGCCTCGCCCACCACGCCCTGGCGTTCGACCCACAGGGCCACCATCGACTGCTCGACGTGGAGCTGCGAGGACTCGTCAAAGTCCGCGTGCAGGGGCTCGTCGGGTAGCTCCACCCGGTAGCCGTCGAGCTTGGGGAAGGCGATGCGCAGGTCGTGGCGGTCGTCGAGCGCCCGGACCTCGACAGCAGGGCGGGGGTCCTTCGGGGGAGGCGGGGGCGGCCCGCTCGGGATGAAGGCGAAAGGCACGCCGTAGATCTCGGCGTACTCGGGGGCGAAGCGACCGTCGGCGTCGACGGCGTAGCTGCGCCGGCGC
This sequence comes from Actinomycetes bacterium, assembly GCA_023264975.1. GTDB lineage: Bacteria > Actinomycetota > Acidimicrobiia > Acidimicrobiales > JAHFUS01. The sequence continues at coordinate 8,699 of JAHFUS010000089.1, forward strand.
AGGCCCCGGCCCACGACCTGCTCGCACAGCAGCTGGCTGCGGAAGGGCCGCACGCCGAGCACGTGGGTGACGGTGTTGGCGTCCCAGCCCTCGGTGAGCATGGCCACGGAGACCACGCAGCGGATGTGCTCGCCCAGCTTGCCCTTCTTGCCGATGGTGTTCATGGCTTCGCGGAGCAGGTCGGCGTCGGTGAGCTTGTCGACATCCGCTCCCTCATGGCGCTCCCGGTAGGCCTTCTTGAACGCCTCGATCTCCCGAGCCGCGTCCTTGCGGAAGTCGGCGCCGAGGGGCTCGCCGGATTCGAGCTGAGCCGAGTCCACCAGGATGGTGCGCTGGCGAGTCGTCCAGGTGCCGTCCTCCACGTTGGAGAGCAGGGCCAGGTTGCCGGGGGCGAGCCGGGTGGTCTCGTCCTCCAGGGTCACCTCCCGCCCGGCGATCCAGTCGAAGACCAGCTTGGACACCACGGTGTTGGGGCACACCACGATCAGCACCGGGGGCGGCTCGCCGAGGCCGGCCAACTCCGCCTCGTAGCGGGCGTGGTTGCGCTCGTAGCTCCGGTAGAGGCTGCGCATGGCGCCTTCGAGTGTCTCCGGCGGGATCCAGCCCTGGCGGCCCACGTCGGCCGCCTTGGTGGCCTTGCGTTTGGGGAGCGGCGGCTGGATGGCGTCCCACAGGTGCAGGTACACCAGCTGCTTGTCGCCGGCGTCGTCGTCGACGGGGATGCGGGGGATCTTGACGATGCCCGACTCGATGGCGTCCATGAGGGAGAAGTCGCTCACCACCCAGGGGAAGATGAACCCCTCGTTGTAGCCCGAGCCCTTGAGGTAGTAGGGCGTGGCCGACAGGTCGTAGACGGCCTTGACGCCGGCCTTGCGGCGCAGATCGTGCAGGCCCCGGAACCACACCCGGGCGTCGCGGTTGCGGTCCTTGTCCTCCTTATCGGCGTCGTCGGGGTGCTCGGCCAGCTTGTCCTGGTAGCAGTGGTGGGCCTCGTCGTTGAGCACCACGATCTCGCCCTTGCCGATGCCGAGGCCCCGCAGGACCCGGGCGGCCACCATGTCGGGCGTCTCCCGGAAGGCGTCGGCCACATCGGGTCGGCCGGCCCGCAGGATCTTGCGGGTGTTGGCGGCCACACCCTGGATCTCCTTTGCGTCGCGGGGCAGGAAGGCGTGGTAGTTGACGATCTCGATCTGGGCCTGGAGTACCGCCTCCCACAGGTCGGTGGGCACCAGGTCGCGCTCGCGGTAGTAGCTGTCCTCCCGTTCGGGGTGCAGCACGCCCAGGCGGTCGCGGATGGTGATGCCGGGGGTGACGACGAGGAACCGCTTGGCGAAGCGGGCGTCTTTGGGCGTGAACACCTTGTTCACCGTCTGCCAGGCGATGAGCATGGCCATCACCACGGTCTTGCCGGTGCCCGTCGCCATCTTGAGGCCGACGCGTGGGAGCCCGCCGTTGTGGAGCGCGTTCTCCGGCTCCAGGCGACGGCGATAGTCGGCGGTGCCGTGGCGGCCGGCGACTTCGGCCAGGAAGATGGCCGTTTCCACCGCTTCCCGCTGGCAGAACAGCACCGGGTCGTCGCGCTGGGGGCCCGGCGCCCAGTGTGTGAGCAGCTTGCGCGTGTAGGGCGTAACGCCGTTCCAGTTGCTGACCCGCCAGCGCTCGACCTCACGACGGATGTCGTTGATGAGGGAGTTCTGCTCCCGACGCTCGCCGGTGAGGTCGAAGTCCATCGTCCCCTGGACGGCCTTCGCCTTGCGCGACACGGGGATCGGGATGAACGACTCGCTCGGCCGCCGGCCGGGGAGCAGCACCCCGGTGGGCCCGGCCGGGCCCAGCTCGAAGTGTTGGGCCGGCGAATCGTACGGCGAACTGATGATCGGGTTGGACAGCGATGCGTCGGTCACGTCGTCCCCTCGACAAGAGCCGGATCGCGGCTGTCAGCGGCCCGCGAACTCGACGCTAGCCCAACGCCACCTCTGCCAGACCAACCAGTGGTGAAGTCACGGTTGCACCGGAGTAAGGCCACGACGGGTAGACAGCAGGGCAACGTCCTTCGGATTGGTGCTCCGCTGGAGGCTCTTGAGAACGGCCTGCTGGGTCTCGGGTGTCCAGAAGATCCGCAGGTGCTCACGCGCCCGAGTGACGGCTGTGTAGAAGATGCTGTGTGTGATGTCGTCCTCGTTGGCGTCGGTGATAACGACCTTCACGGAGTCGTACTCGAGGCCCTGCGCCTTGTGGATCGACACGGCGTAGGCGACCTGGAATGGCACGGTGGTGTTCAGTGCGTCGTCATCCTCGTCGCTGGTGTCGTAGTCGTAGATGGTGAAGCGCACAATCGAGCCTCAGACCTCCGGAAGTCGGTCGTGAGTGACTGTTGAAGTCATCAGGGCGCGATCCGGTAGATGATCGGCCTCGGATCACCGAGCATGTGCGCCTCGGCGGCGGTGAGTTCGTCGGCC
>JAHFUS010000090.1 GCA_023264975.1 Actinomycetes bacterium
GGCCCGCCGAGGCCGCAGGTCGCTCACCGCGGTGGCGGTCGCCTTGGTGGTGGTCTTCGGTCCCGCCGGGGTGGCCGCCACCCGCACGGGCTCGATCAGCTCGGCAGGCGAGACCTCGAGGATGTCGCACAGGGCGGCGAGGGTGAACAGGCTCAGTCGCTCGGGGACCCTGGCCACCAGCCGGTAGACCTGCTCCCGGGAGAGCGCCACGCCTCGGCTGGCGAGCAAGGGGACGAGGTCCGAGGTGGCGAACATGTTCCGGGCGGCCATGAGCTGGCGCAGGTGCCAGTGGTAGGAGACCTTGACCTTCATCGCTGTTCCTCCTCGTTCTTCGGGTCGTCGGCGCCGAAGGCCCGGGCCAGCGCGGCGCGCAGCATGCGGTTCTTGTGGTCCGAGCCGACCGAGGTGTACACCGCCGTGGTCGACGCCCACGAGTGACCCACCTGGTGCTGGACGAACAGCGGGTCGACGCCGTCTTCGATCAGGTGCGAGACGTAGGAGTGGCGAAGCGAGTGCACCGACAGCTCCGCTGCCAGGCCGGCCGCCGCCCGGTAGGCGGCGAAGCGTTCGTCGATGCGTCGGGCCGAGATGCGCCCTCCCCGCTCGGTGAGCCACAGGGCGGGGCCGAGGGCCGGGGGACCGTAGCGGGGGCGGAGGTCGCCGATGTACTGCTCCAGGACCTCGGCGGCCCACGGCATCACCGTCGCCACCTGGCGCCGCCGGGGCGGGCTGCCCTTCATGGCCTTGCCGTAGCGGACGTGACAGGTCCCCAGGCGACCGAGCTCAGGGGCGGCCGGATTGGCGGCGAAGTCGCCGACGTCGAGCATGGCCGCCTCTCGTCGTCGCAACCCCCAGGCGTAGACGACCTTGAACAACGTGGCGTCGCGGAACGCGGCGAGCCATCCCTTGCGGCCGCTGCGGGCGATCTCGGCCACGGTGTCGTCGGCCACGTCGAACAGCGCCTGTAGCTCGTCGCGGGTGAGGGGCCGGCGCTCGGGGCGTCCCTCGTAGTCGGCCACGTGGGTGGCGGTGTTGCCCTCGTGGCAGATCTGGGTGGGCACCTCGCCGATGCGCTCCATGCACGCCTCGCGCCAGCCGTAACGGGGGTCGCACACGAAGTCCAAGAACAGCGCCACCGAGCCCTGGTAGCCCCGCACGGTGGAGTGCGCCCATTCTCCCTGCGCCACCCAGGCCTCGAGCTGCTCGGACCGCCACTGCCACGGCCAGGCACCGCTGAACTCCTGGAAGCGGCGCAGCACCCGCACACGGGCCACGGTGATGGCCGGGCTGAGGCGCCGGGCCGTGTGCTGTCGGCGCCAGCCCTCGATCATCGCCTCGAACAGCGCCGGCTCGGGGTGAAGCTCGATGGCCCCGTCCACCAACACCAGCGCCGCCGACCCCGCCGTGCGTCTCGCCATCGTCGCCGCCCTCCGCCGTGAGGCATCCGGTGCATCCCTCTTGCACCCGACGCAACAACACTCGATGCCACAGCGTGGCGTCGGGTTCAGCAGAGGTGGTGGATACCCGGCCTCACCAGGGGTTTTGCGAGGCGGTCACCCGGCGGCGGCGATGCGCGAGAAACCCTTTCCCCTTATGGGACAACGATCGCAGACCATGTCGAATGATGCCTCCGTTGCAACATCGCTCACTTCTGGTAGTGACGCGTGGGTGTGCCTGAGGTCGTGAAAGCGGATCCGCGGTACGCCGCTGCGCTCGACGACGCGAGCGAAGAGCTGGCTGATCGATTCAGGGTTGAGGAACCGGCCGTGGGTGTTGCAGAACATCCAGTCGTCGGGCCCATGGGGGAGTCCGTCGCCCTCGAGACGTCGACGCCAGCGCTGCAGGACCCGGACCGTCGCGGCGTCGAGGTCGACGGGTCGCCGGCTGCTGCGGGTCTTGGCTCCGAACTCGACGGGCGTGCCTGCGAGGCACTGCAAGGACCGTCGGACCGAGACGCGACGGGAACGCACATCGAGGTCGTGCCACTTGAGACCGGCCACCTCCCCGCGGCGCGTGCCTGTGTAGGCGGCGAGGTGCAGCGCGGGGTACAGACGCTGGGCGCGTGCTGCTGCGAGGAAGGTTGCGAGTTCACCGGCGTCCCAGACCCGGGCGACGGTCTTGGCCCCGCCGCGCCGCTTGGGCGAGTGGACCGCGGAGGCGACGTTGCGGTCGAGGAGCTGGCGATGCACGGCGAGATCGAGGGCGTTGCGGATCACGAGGTGGACCTCGTGGACGGTCTTGGCGGACAGCCCGGTCCCGTGGCGTCCGCCGGCGGTGAGGAGATGTGCGTAGAGGTCATCGAGATGGTCGGGCCGGAGCGCGCTCAGCGACACGTCCCCGAGGCGAGGAACGATGTAGCAGTCGACCATCCACGCGTACCGGTACGCGGTAGTGGCCCGAACATCGACTTGCTTGCGCGGCAGCCATGTCTCGAGCAGGAAGCCGCCGAGCGAGACCGGTGATCGTGGTGGACGGACGTGGTCGAGCGCGACGCGGGCGGCGACCTCGTCGGCCTCCGCCCGGGTGTGTCCGGCGAGGCGCCAGCGTCGACGCTCCCGGCCGGTGATCGGCATGCCGTCGTAGTCGACGACGTAGAAGCGGTTCTTTCGTTGCACGATGTAGGCCATGCCAAGAGGCATCGACCATGAAGGCATCAACCCGAAGAGCCTTCGCCCGGACGTGGTGTTGAGGCTCAGAACGGGTCGCTCGGGTTGCTCACCTGCGAGGGTGGCGCCGGCCGCCGTCGCGTCTTGGGGACGTCGAAGCCAAGGGTGACGTATGCGGGGAGGCGCTTGGTGTGCATGCGGTCGAGGACGGGGATGCGGGAGTCGACGTAGTCGTGGAGTTCGACGTGGTGCTTGCCCTCGTGGGTTCGCAGGAGCCGGCCGACGTACTGGACGACTCGACCCTTGAAGGCGAGCGGAAAGGCGAGGTAGAGGGTGTCGAGCTCTGGCCAGTCGAAGCCTTCGCCGAGGTAGGAGCCGGTAGCGACGAGCACGATCCCTGTGTCGGCAGGCCGGCTGGTGATGGCGTCGGCGACGGCAGCTCGCGCCTTCTTGCCGAGACCGCCCTTGAGGACGAGGGCCGTGTCGCCGAGAGCGTCGAGTCCGTCGACGATCGCTTCGATGTGGTCGGTTCGTTGGGTGAGCACAAGGCACGTCCGTCCGCTCGACGTGGCCGCGTGTACATCCCTGCAGATGTGAGCGGTGCGCTGCTCGTCGGCCACGAGCGCCGCGAACACGGACTGGATGTGCGCAGCGTCCTCCTCGCTGACCTCGGTGCTGGTCTGGTGCACGACGAGCTCCCGACGCACTAGTTCAGCGCCGGCGACGGTGCCGGGTTTGATCTCGTGGCGTGTCGGCCCACAGTGGAACCCGATGATCGCTTCGAGCTTGTCCCGCCGGTACGGCGTCGCGGTCAGGCCGAGCCACCGTCGGGACCGGGCGCGCTGCACGCACGCCGCGAACGACACCGCGGGGAGGTGGTGGCACTCGTCGACCACGACGAGCCCGTAGCGCTCGAAGATCGCCGGGTCGTCGCGTCGGGCCAGGCTCTGGAGCATGGCCACGTCGACCACACCAGTGGGCTTGTCTTTGCCGCCGCCGATCTGGCCGATCAGTTTGGGCTCGAGACCGAGGTGTTCGACCAGGCGGCTCCGCCATTGGTCGACGAGCTCCTTGCGGTCGACGACCACGAGCGTCGGGGTGTGGTGATGGGCGATGACAGCGCAGGCCATCACGGTCTTGCCGGCGCCGGGCGGGGCGACGAGCACGCCTCGGTCGTGACCGACGAGGTCATCGACGGCCGCGGCCTGTTGCGGTCGCAGCGTGCCGGCGAAGGTGAGATCGATCGATGGTGGGTCAGCGCGATCGTCGGTGAGCTCGAGTCGGCTGTCCAAGCTGGCGACGAGCTCGGTCACTCGTTCGGTGAGGCCGCGCGGAAGGTGAAGCCACTCGAGGTCTTCGCCGTAGCAGGAGATGAAACGCGGGGTATCCCAGGTCGAGAACCGCATCCGCTGCTTCTCGTAGAACGCGGGGTTGGCGATCGATGCGAGGTGCTTGAACGCTGCCACCACAGCGGGCGGAAGCCCGGCGCGCTCGATGGACAGCATCGCCCCGAGCCGCGCCTGGATCACCTTCGGAGGCGGGGGACCTCCCTGTCGAGCGAGTTCAGCCAGGCTCAGGGCCGGACCGGCGTCGACCGGTCGAAGCGTCGCGGCGAGCTCGGTCACCGCGGCCGGCGACATCCTGGCGATCGACGACAGGAACGCCCACTGGTCCGGCCACGGCTCCAACGAGGTGGGATCGAGGAACACCGTGGTGCCCCGGGCCACGCACTCGCCCTGGAGTGGCAGGGCGATCAGGTTGCCGAACCCGGCCTTGGGCAGGAAGTCCTGGGACGGGAAGATCCGGTCGTAGCTGGACAGGTCGAGCTCGGCCCGTGCGGCCATTGCCTGACGCAGCAGCGCCGCGCCCATCGCCCGCGCCTGCGTGGCGGGGACGTGACCGTCGAAGAAGACCCAGACGTGGCCGCCGTTGCCGGACCGGGAACGCTCGAGCGCAGCGGGCACGCCGTTGGCATGGCACGCGTCGAGGTACGCCAGGGCGTCGAGGGCCCAGGTGCCCTTGTCGAAGTCGCATGCGAGCAATGTGCAGGTGTCGCCGCGCAGCAGCGGGTAGATGCCGACGGTTGCACCGCCTCGAAGGTGCGAGGCGAAGACCTCCGCGTTCAGCGGCAGGTAGTCCCGTGAGGTCCGTTGCCGGGACCACCCGCCCTTGGTGGCGGGGGACCAGCCCGACTTCCCCGTGGTGGCGTTCTCCCACCGGGTTGCGTAGACGTCCGACCGCGCCCCGAACAGCGACGCGTACAACTCCAGCTTGGCGGCGTTCGGCGCCGTGTTGTCGATTGAGGGCGATGTCCGCACGTCGGGCAGCAGCATCGGCGACCACGTGCTGGCGTGGCCGTCGGCCTCCCGATGGTCAAAGCCGAGCAGCGCACGCAATCGGGCGTTCTCCGCCCTGAGCTGATCCACCTCGGCGATGAGGTCGTCGCGGTCAGCGGCGTCTTCGTCCACGGTGCCATCTTCGGCGCTGAGGAGTGTCCGATGCCGCACCCCCGGTAGGGCGTTCTTCGATGTGCCGAAGAACTCTTCTTTGCCCGCGGCTGTGAGGTCGCTGATCGCGCGCCGGGCGGTCGCCATCGATGTGATGGTCACCAGTGCCTGGCCCGGACCGACGGGCTCGCCAGAATAGATCAGCTCTACGAAAGGATCAATAGCTGAGTGAGGATTACTAGAAGATGAGGTATAGTGTCGCTCATGGTTGTGACGACGCCGGCTACGGAACGGGTAGCGCAAGCGATTCGAGCCATTCTGCCGGCAGGAACGCCGGTGGACATCTCCATCCTCGATGACGACGTGATTGGTGTCGACGTAGGTGCCGGCCGCTTCAGGGCCGTGTGGATCGGCGAGGGTTGGCTACGCGATATGCGGGACGCCCTCGTCAACGAAGGGCGGAGGCCCGAGGTCCTCGTGGCCCGGCGGATGTCGCCGGGCGCTCGTTCGGCCGCGGCGGAGGCCCGCGTTGGCTGGATCGACGAGTCGGGAGCAGCCGAGATAGCGCTTCCCGGGCTGCTCATCTCGCGGTCCGGCCGAAAGGATCCGAAGGTCCTTCGACCGCCCTGCTGGACCCCGTCGGTCATCGGCACCGCCGAGGCGCTCATTCTCGGGACCCGGCCGACGGTGGCCGAGGTCGAGCGCCGCACCGGACTTTCTGTGGGTTCAGCCACGAATGCCCTCGCTACTCTCACGACACTCGGGCTTCTCCGCTCCGACGCGGCCAGGGGCCGCGAGTCAGCTCGCGAGGTCACAGACCGAAGTCGCCTTCTCGACGCCTACGCCGAGGCAGCCATCACCCGGACGCCCGCGCTGTCGCTCCGCGTCGGCACCACGGGCCGGGATCTCATCGACGAACTGACGAGCCTCGGCCAGGGCTGGGACGCCGAGGGCATGGCTTGGGCCGCCACCGGGGCAGCGGCCGCTTCAGTGCTCGGCCCCTACCTCTCCGAGGTCACCGGGGTCGATGTCTTCGTTGACGCTCCAACCCCAGCGACCCTCGACTCGCTCGCCGGACGGTCCGGCCTGCGGCCGATCGAGGGCGGACGCGTCCTGCTGCGCCCCTTCCCGACACCGGTGACCCGCCGTCTCTGCGGGACGGAGTCGGGCCTGCGGGTCGCGCCCTGGCCGAGGGTGTACGCCGATCTCCGAACCACCGGCGTTCGGGGCGAAGAGGCGGCAGAGCATCTCCGGGAGATGGTGGAACGTGGCTGACAGCGAACGCTCCCGGGCAGCGCGGGCGGCCTCGGAGCGAGCGCTCGTCCGGGTCGTTCACCACTACGGCGCACGCCCCGAGTTCGTCGTGCTCGGCGGCCTCGTCCCCGAACTTCTTTGTGCGGGAAGCGGCCGGCGACATGCCGGCACCACCGACGTCGACGTCCAGGTCGACCTCGAAGTTGCCTGCGGCGCGGTCAACACCGCCCGCCTCGAGAACGCGCTCCGCAACGCAGAGTTCGAGCCCGACACCGAGCGGGTCTGGCGCTGGGTGGCCGATGGCACCAGTGTGAAGACGGTCGTGAAGTTCGAGCTGCTGGCCGATCTCGATACAGAGCCGAACGAGGCCACCGTGCGCTTCGATGCGTGTGACAACCTCGGCGCCGTCAACCTGCGCGGCACCGGCTTCGCTTCACGGGACCCGGTCGTGCATCAGCTCACCGCGAAGGTCGGCGGTGATCTGCTCACCGTCGAGGTGAACGTCAGTGGTCTGGCCGGGTTCCTGCTCGCCAAGTCGGCAGCCGCTCGCAGCCGCCGCCTGGCCAAGGACTGGTACGACGTCGCCTTCGTGCTGCTCCACAACGATCTCGGCGGCGCCGCACCTGCCGCGGACGCCGTGCGAGCCCGGTTCGAGCCCGACCTCGTCGGAGCGGTCCGCACGGCGCTGGACGACCTCCTGGCCAACTTCACGAACCCGGGTGATCAGGGCCCCGTTGCGTATGCCGAGCAGATGCTTACCGACCACCCGGAGCTCGACGCCGCCACGGTCGCCGCCGATGCGGTGCTCGCCGTCGAGGCCTTCCACCGCCGCCTGTTCGATCCAGCCTGAGCCGCGGTCGCGCGCGGTCATCTCGTAAGCAAACACATCGTGCTCATTCGTAGAAGCCGAGCTTGTCGGCGTCGCGGGACATCTGATCGAGGACAGCGCGGCGCTCGGCGACCATGTCGGCGCGGTAGGCGAGCAGATCGGTGAGCGTGACGCGACGGTGGGACCCGACCTTGCGCGACGGGAGGACACCGTCGTCGATCAGCTTCACCACCGTCGGGCGGGACACGTTCAACACGGTCGCGGCCTGCTGGGTGGATACCTCGCGTGGTGTGCGGACCACGGTGGCGGTGTCACCCTCGGCGACCGCCTCGAGCATCTCGATCAGCCCGTCGACTGTCGTCTTGGGGAGCTGCAACGTCGCACCGTTCGGCAGGGTGAACCGCTTCGGGCGGCGTCGCAAGGCCACGAGCGCGTTGGGCGCCAGGTCCCGGTCGTCGAGTCCTCTCATGATGCCGGCAAATCTATCAAACGCAGCAAACGAAACGTACGCCGGTTGCGTTATCTGATCGGACCGTCGTCAGCCGGTGCTGAACGCCCGCTGGCTCGATGCCCACTCTCCGTAGCCGGTGCCGGGCATCCTGCTCGGGTCGCGTCTAACGGATCGTCTAACGAACACGCCGGTACGAAACCCGATCCCCTGCACCACCTGGACGGGTCGTCACGAGAACTCCCTGCTCAGCGGTACAGACCGCTACGGGCGACCACCTGCTGGACGGACCAGGAATGACTCATAACCCGAAGGTCGTAGGTTCAAATCCTACCCCCGCCACCACAAACATGCAGGTCAGGGCCGGTGCGCAAGCACCGGCCCTCTGCTTTTCCGGAAACTTGTCAAACGCTCGTCTAACGCATGCCCGGCAATAGTTGCCATATGGTTGACAGTGCCGCCAGCTGGGTGCATCCTGTCGATATGGCATCTCGGTCCGCTACCAGCGACATGCGAGGCATGATCGCTGGGGAGCTGATGGCGCTGGCCGGCGCCCTCAATGCAGGATCGGTGACTGAGCTGGCGGCGTTGGAACAACGTCTGGCCGTGATCGCCGGCAGCCCATCGGTCGAACCCGAGTGGCACTCGGTCATCGAAGCGCTCAGGCAGGCTTGCGATGCCGCCGGATCGCAATTCGATCGCCACGGCCTGGCCCACCAGGGCGGCCGCCTCGAAGCGGGGTCGCTCCCCGCTCGAATGCTCGGAGAGATCGCTCGGGGAGCGAGGGTCGGCAATGCCGATCTCGCCGAGTTGCTCCGTACCGACGCGTGGCAGCTCAGCCGTGCCGGACGCCGTCTTCGAGACGCTGGACTGGCGACCAGGACCCGCTCGGGACGAATCAACGTTTGGGATCTCACCGACGACGGCCGGGACGAAGTCAATCGTCTGCGGGCACACGAGCGCCAAGGTCGCCGGTCCGGCGCCTGAGCGAGGTCGAGCCGCGACGGGCCTTACGACTGAGCCGCCGGTATCAGCGGCGGCCGTTGGCTTCTGTAGCGCTTTGGGCGCGTCCAACTCCAACTCCGGGCATGACGCGAACCCCTTGGTAGCTCTCGACGGTCCGCAGGTTGTGGTTGAGGCGAATCATGAGAGGCATGATTTCCTGCTATGGCGCGGGCGTGACAGGGCGCGGTCAAGCGGCCGTTGCAACGACGTCAGCGTAGACCTCCGCCGGCGTGCGCCAGCCGAGGACCTTGCGGGGCCGGCCATTCATCTCTGCGGCCACGAAGCGGACCTGCTCCAGGCTGATGTTGTTGAGGTCCGTGCCCTTCGGGAAGTACTGGCGCAGCAGGCCGTTCATGTGCTCATTCGACGGGCGCTGCCACGGCGAGTGCGGGTCGCAGAAGAACACCTCGATGTCGGCGTCGGACTGGAGCTGGGCCCAGTTGGCCATCTCCCGTCCCTGGTCCCAGGTCAGCGACCGGCGCAGCCCGTCGGGCAGGTCGGCGGTGAGCTCGATCAGGCAGGCGTACACCGACTGGGCGTCGTGGCCCTGGGGGAGGTCGCCGAGGAGCAGGAACCGGCTGCGGCGCTCGACCACGGTGACGAGGGCGGAGCGGTTGAACGCCCCCATGATCAAGTCGCCCTCCCAGTGACCGGGGAAGGCCCGGTCGGCGGCTTCGGGCGGACGGGCGCTGATGGGCGTGATGGCCCCGAGAACGTTGCCCCTTATGGCTTTCTCGCCCCGGCGCCGGGGACGACGGCGCAGCCGGCCCGAGCGCAGGGCGGCGATCAGCTCGCGCTTGAGGCCGCCCTTGCCCTGCAGGTACAGCGAGGAGTGTCAGCCGTCACGGAATTCCCGATTCGCTGAGTTTTCCCGTCACGTAATTCCCTGATCCGCCGTCACGGAATTCCCTGACCGCCCGTCACGGAACTCCCTGGTGGTGGAGGGTCCCTCGCTCCGGCGCCACGTCCGTTGAGCATCCCCCTCGTCGACGACGAGGAGGGCGAGTGGCAAGGAGAGCGATCAGGGTGGTTGACGTTGTTGAGATCCTCAGGCATTGGCACGCCGGCCGGCGCATCGGCGAGGTGTGCTCGTCGCTGGCGGTGGGCCGATCGTCGGAATGGCGGTCACCCCCACCGGAAACGGCTACTGGCTGGTGGCGTCCGACGGCGGCATCTTCGCCTTCGGCGACGCCAAGTTCTCGGGGAGCACCGGCGCCATCACGCTAAACCAGCCCATCGTGGGTATGGCTGCACTGCCCGGATAGGCCCCGCAGGGGCCACAGTCGCGCTTGCCCGCGGGCGTCAGCCCCGCTTTTTGTGACGAGCGGTCACCCGGCGGTCCGACCGAACGATCGACACCAGAAGAGCAAGCCCGCCTCCCGCCGCGGCCAGGAAGCACACGATGGCGACCGACGGGTACCCGAGCAGGGTGGACGACGTCTCCACCCGCATGAGCATGGCGGCGCCGATGATCAAGGCCGCCAGCACCATGCCCATGGTGAGGCGGTTGGCGAGCTTCTGGAAGCCGCGCATCAGCTCTGCCTCGTCGAAGGCGTCGACCTTCAGGGCGAAGTTGCCGTCGGCCATGGTATCCATGACCTTGTTGACCCGACCGGGCAGGTGCTCCACAAAGTCGCGTGTCTCGAGGAGCGCGGAGAACACGCTCCCCGGCGATGTCTGCATCTGGCCTTGCACCACCTCGTTGGTATGGGCCTCGATTGCCTTGATCGGCTCGGACCCCGGGTCGAGCGTGTGCGCCACCTGGTCGAGGTTGAGCAGCGCCTTGCCGAGCATCGACAGCTCGGGAGGAAGCCGTAGGCCGTTGTCGCCCGACATCCTCATGAGCTCCATCACGACACCACCGGCGTCGATCTGGTCGAGGCACAGGCCCTGGCTCTGCTCCACCCAGTTCAGTGGCCTGGGCGCAGAAGCCCTCACTGTCGAACCACTCGAGCGGGCGACCCATTTCCATGGCGGCGTCCGCTACGCCCTTGCCGTTCCCGTCGCTCAAGGAGAGAAGCAGCTTGACGAGCAGCTGGCGCATCATCTTCGGTACGCGGGCGACCGTGCGCCACGAACGCAAGGAGGGATCGATGTAGAAGATCGAACTCGACGAGCGGTGCTGTGCCAGAGATGGAGGTGGGCCCTCCGGGACCGCCCTGCAGGGGGAGGTCTCAAACCAC
>JAHFUS010000134.1 GCA_023264975.1 Actinomycetes bacterium
GGGCGGCCTGCGGCCGGCCTTGACAACCCTCGCCTTCCCGGCCACCTTCGCCGCCACGGTGACGCCGAGGTGACCGTGTAGGGGGGCAACTCCCTGCGAATGACCCGACATGCGGTTTCGACCCGCGAACTACAGAGTGGCGGTTCACCGATCCACGTCGGGCTGACGCGTCTGGAAGGCCACGGAGGCCGTTCACCGCCACGACAAACCCCGCCCGCGGCGCCTCCGAGGCGACCGCCGTCACCGCTACTCCGCGCGCCCTTCTAACCCCACGCGCCCTGACCGCAAGATCACCTGGACACCCAAGAACCGATCCACTACAGACTACGCCGCTTCCGCCAAACTCCCCCCGAGAGGCTGTAGGGAACGGGCGCCGGCCCTGCGGCCGCCGCCTCGGCGTCGAGGCTCAGAACTCGTGCTCGAGACCTTCCTGCGCACGCCTTCGAGGACCTCAGCACGTGTGCGCGGACCGGTGCCGGCGCTCGTCATCGGCCTTCGCTGTCACTTCGCCGAGCCGGTGCCCCAGCTGGCAAGCCCGGTAGGCCACCGGCCCGGGTGGGTGGACGCCGTCGGCCCCAGGCTCGGCGGGGCCGGTCAGGCGCGGTGAAGCCCGGGCGTGCGTCGGCCAAAGGCCAGGCCCGGCCCGGCCCGGCCAGCGCCGCGCCCAGGCGGAACACACCGGCAACGGCGCTGCCGGCGACGATCATTCCGCTCGCTCCCAGCCGCTCAGCGTCACCGACGGCCTCCGACAAGGAGCTGTCATCGGATGGCCTGGCGGTGATGCCCAACCCGCTGGACGTTAACTACTTCCTCCCGAAAAAGTGATCGTGGCGGGGTCCTGGCTCTCCCCGTCGTGACCACGAGCGGCCCGTAGGTGCCCGTTTCCATCCCTCGCTTCAACTTCCGGCGGCCCTTTCGGCCCGTTCCCGGGCCGTTGGGCGTGCCGGGTGAAGCGAGGGACAGAAACGTTCAGGCTGCGGGCTCGCGGAGTTTGCCGGGTGGGCCGGCGCCGGCCCGGCCTGAGGCGGCGGTGGACTCTTCGCGTTGGCTCGGGGACGTCTTCGGTGGTTCCGCCTCGATGAGCTTGGCGATCTTCACGGCGTTTTGCGACAGGACCCCCCAGCCACACCACGTCTGGGCGCCTTCGATACCGTCGAAGAGGGTGCGGCGCCACCCGGCGTCACGCTTGAGGCAGGAGATGCGCGCTTCGGAACCGGTGCGCCACTTGACCATCTTGACGAACCCGCGGCCGCGCTGGACCTTCTTGCGTGCCGCGTTGGGCTTGCCCTTGCGGGGGATGTACACCCGCTTCACTCCGAGTGCGTTCAGCTCGGCGTCGACCTTGGCTTCGCCGTAGCCCCGATCGGCGGTGACCGCCGCAGGGGCCCGGCCAAAGCGCCTGCGGATCCGTTCGACGGCAGGAGCGAGCATCGGCGCGTCAGGCGGGTTGCCCATCACCACGTGGTGATCGAGCACGATCCCATCGGCGTTGTCGACTACTTGGGCCTTGTAGCCGAACTCGACGGGCTTGCCGAGACGGCCTTTGGCGATCGGCCTGGCGTCAGGGTCGTGCAGGCTCACGACCCGGCTCGATCCGTCCGGGATCTCGCCGGCCAGGCGGACACGGGTCTGGGCGGCGACTCGTTCGACCAGGCCGCACAACCGGTCCAGCTCGGCGACGAGGGCCACCGACCGGCCGGGGGCGGCCTTGCCGAGGCCGCGCAACGTGCGCCCGGCGTTGCGGGCCACGGCCCGGGCCTCGCCCACCGAGGTGTCGGCGATGGCGGCCATCTCGGCGGTGATGGCGTACACCTCGGCCTTGGCGTCGTCGCTGCGACGGCGCAGCCAGGCGGCGATGTCATGGGCACGGCGGCGCACGGAGCCGGTCCGGTCCCTGGCCTTGGTCCGTGCCGCCAGGCCGGCGTTGTGCAGTGCGGCGATGATCACGACGATGCGGGCGACGCCCTTGGCCAACAGACCGCTGTCTGTCGGGTAGCCCACGTTGGCCTCCACGACGGTGGTGTCGGCGCGGATCTTTTCGAGGCGGACCACGCCGGCATCCTTCGCCTTGGCCAGAAGCGTCTCGTTCAACCCGGCGATGGCTGCCTCGCCACAGCGGGAGGTGATCTTCTCCAACGTCGAGGGATGCGGCACCCGATCGCCGAGCGGGATCCGGCAGAACCGCCGCCACGCCAGCGAGTCGACAACTTCGGCACACAGCCGCTCGAATCCGAGGTCATAGCGAGAGCGCAGGAACATCATCCGCAGGTAGGTCTCCATCGGGATCGACGGGCGGCCGGTTCCGAGGGTGAAGAACGGCCGGAACGGCGCGAAGAACGCCGGGTCATCCAGCAACCGGTCCACCTCGGCCAGTGCCGGTGGCAGGCCGAGGCACTGCTTGGGAAGGATCGCCTCCCACAACGTCGGCTGATCATTTATTGGTCCGCAGCACGATGGCCTCAACTCCTTGTACCAGAAGGGGTTGAGGGTGCGCCGGGATAAACCGGCATGGGGAAGGAGATGAGAGCGCTCTACATCGAAGGAGTAGCGATCCACGGTGGCCCCGAGTCATGCGTCGGCGTCCGTGAGGGCGGCGGCGAAGCGTTGACAGGGGTACGTGCAGGCCGGGCTATCGAGCCGCGTAATCACTACATCCGGGGTGCCGACGCCGTCCTCAAGGCGGAAGGCAACATCGTCGCCAGCGCTATCGCGAGCTGTCGACGGGCCCCGCGCGGTCGGAGAACCTGAGCATGCACGGAGTCT
>JAHFUS010000091.1 GCA_023264975.1 Actinomycetes bacterium
CGATCCGAGGGATCGCGGAGCGTATCGGCCGAGCCATAACGCCTAACGGCCGTCACCTGCTCCTGGCCGCCTGCCCTACCGCCGGAGCGTGAACACCGCATACTTCAGCAGCCACCTAGGCCTTCTCGAACAGGGACCAGGTCACGTCGTCCCATCCGTCGTCACGGCCGAGGAAGCCCTCGTCGCGGAGGACGAGTTGGGGGAACAGCTCCCGGTAGAGCCTGCCGTAGTCGCGCTTGAACAGCGCCCCCTCCTGGCCTCGGTACGGCACCTCCACGTTCGCGGCGGCGTGGTACTCCCCGCAGAGCACCCACCGGCTCGAACAGCGGACGACCTCGGCCATGACGAGCGGCAGCGTGGCGTCCGGTTGGTGGATGAGGACGCCCATCGTGAACGTGAGGTCGAACCAGCCGTCGCGAAACGGGAGTTCCCGGGCCGGGCCCCAGACGGCGTTCACGCCCGGCACCCGTTGCGTGAGGACGTGCAGCGCCTTCTCGTTGACGTCGACCCCGAACACGTCGCGAGGCGGGAGCGCCTCCGCGATCCACTGGAGGTTCCCGCCGATGTTGCAGCCGACCTCGAGCGCCCGGCGACAGCCGGTCGCGGCCAGCCGGTCCCGCCAGAACGGCGACCGGTGGTCGAAGGTCTTGTTCCGGTCGACGTAGTCGTCGCCGAATTCGCTGCCCCACAGCTGTTCGAGCCGGATGGCTTCGGGAGGTCCTGCGGTCTCCGTCACGGCCCTACATTCGCACAGGCACGCCGGCACTGCGGAGGTGCTGCTTGGCCTCCATAGGAGTCTGCTGGGTGAAATGGAAGATGCTTGCCGCCGCTACCGCGCTGGCGTGGCCGTCGAGCAGGGCGCGGGCCATGTCGTCGTACGACCCGGCTCCGCCGGACGCGATCACGGGGACCGAGACTGCGTCCGCCACCCTGCGGATCGTCTCGATGTCGTAGCCGGTCATGGTGCCGTCGCGGTCAACCGACGTGAGCAGCAACTCGCCTGCGCCGCGGGCCTCCATGTCCAGGGCGAACTCGACGGGGTCGCGCCCCGTGTCCTGCCGGCCGCACCTGCTACGCACTGTGGAGCTGCCGTCGGCGCCGGCTGCCGTATCGATAGAGACCATTACGCACTGCGCCCCGTAGCGGTCGGAAGCGGCGTTGACTACGTCCGGTTCCTCAGCGGCGGCGGTGCCCACCACGACCTTGTCAGCGCCGACCTGGAGGAGCGTCCGCACGTCGTCCAGCGTCCGAACGCCGCCACCAACTGCCATAGGCATGAAGCACTCGTCGGCCAGCTCGTCGACCAGGGCGAAGTCCGGCCCCCGACCCTCGGGCGTGGCCGCCACGTCGAGAAACACGATCTCGTCGACAGCGCGCATGTTGTACACCTTGATCGCCTGGATGGCGCTGCCGACGGGGCGCCAGGAGTCGAAGCGCTCCCCCTTGACGAGTCCGAATTCCCGGTACAGCAGCGTCGGGATCACTCGGGTCTTGAGCATGGCCGAGCGGTCAGAATTTCAGGAAGTTCTGGAGGAGACGGAGCCCGTGGCGCTGGCTCTTCTCCGGATGGAACTGCACGGCGTGGATGTTGTCCCGGCCGACTACCGAGGCGAAGCCGCCGCAGTAGGGCGTGGTGGCCACCACGTCGGGTGGCGCGCCGTCGAAGTGGTAGCTGTGCACGAAGTAGAAGTCGGTCCCCGGCGCGATGCCGTCGAACAGGGCGGGCGACCCGACCGGCGTCACCTCGTTCCAGCCGACGTGGGGAATCCGCCGGTCCTCGGCGGTCGGCACGAACCGGCGCACCGACCCGTCGATCCAGCCCAACCCCGGCGTTTCCACCCCTTCGAGCCCGACGGTGGCCAGGAGCTGCATGCCGAGACAGATGCCGAGGAAGGGCGCCTTCTCACCGAGCACCTGGTCCTCGAGGACCTTCTCAAGGCCGCGATCGCGGATGCGGCGCATGGCATCGGGGAACGCGCCGACGCCGGGGAGGACGATGAAATCGGCCGCCTCGATCTCGGGCGCCTGGTCCGTCACGCACGCCTTGGCGCCCACCTCCTCGAAGGCGCGCATGACGGAGTCGAGGTTCCCCATGCCGTAGTCGACGATAGCGACGGTGGCTGTCATCCGGGCCCGTTGTCGTAGTTCACTTTCACCAGGTTGCCCTCGTCATCCCGGATCAGCTCACCGTGACGGTCGCACTGGAAGAGCTTCTTGTTGGTGAAGCGGTCGCAGATGGTGTTGAACTCGTCGAGAGTCATGCCGATCTCGGACAGGACCTCCGCGATCGTGTAGCCCAGGTACACCGACGGGAACCGGCCGTCGTGCATCCGCACGAGCCTCACCGCGTCCTCCCGTGACAGCCGGCCCCGGCGGACGTGCATGCAGGCCAGGTCGGAGGCGCGGCCGAACCCGTACTTGAGGAACTTGAAATAGTCGTGGATACCCGTCTGGACGTTGTCGAGGTTCTCGTAGTTCACGAGCGACCCCTCCACCGGCCGGTGGTAGGTCTCGAACCCGTGGGCCTGTGCGATCAGGGCGTTGCCGTAGCCGTCCCAGGGCAGGAAGTGCCCGAGGAAGATCCCCGTGACGCCCGCCGCTCCAAGCTCGGCGTCGGACGGGTAGGTGTACTGCACCAGGTGGCGAGCCTCGATGCCGTCCTGGCCGACGAGGTCTGAGACCCTCATGCCGAGGAGGCCGCCAAACTCCTCCAGCCAGCGGCGGGTGAGGGTGTTGTGGTGGGCGGCGGCGGCGGGCCCCCCGTACTCGTTCTGCGAGTTCTCGCCCCACACCACCAGGGCAATGCGCATCTGGACGGCGATCCGGATGGGCACTGTGAAGATTGCAACGTGCTCGGGCCACGAGATGTCGCCCACCTGGCGCAGAGCCAGCCGGTTGATGCAGCGGCGCACCATCGGGTTCGGGGTTACCTCGACATAGTCCACGCCGAGTCGTTTGATGTTCTCGATGTTGCGGCGCCCGATGTCGGACAGCTTGTCGGTGGTGGCCGTCACGCAGAGCGGGTTCATGCCCAGCTCCAGCATGCGGATGGTCTGGTAGGTGCTGTCCTTGCCGCCGCTGACCGGGATGAGGCAGTCGTAGTTGGTGCTGTCCGATGACCTGTAGCGGTCCAGGATCGCCTCCAGCTCCTGCCTGCGCTGAGCCCAGTCGACGTCGGCCCGGGACGCGAAGTTCCGGCACGCGCTGCAGACGCCCTCGGCGTCGAATGCGAGATCCGGCTTGGTTTCCGGCATCACGCAGCGTCGGCAATAGCGGATCAACCTCGCACCTCCTGTCCGGGGTCCATTCTGGCCCACCGCAGCATCTGGAACAGCCCGTCTCGGCCGGCCTCGGCGAAGCCCGTCTTGGCGAAGGCCCGGCGCGACGCAGGGTTCTCGTCGTGCACCCACGCGGTCAGGACGTCCACCTGGACCTCCGACCGTACCTGGGCCTGGAGAAGGCCGAGCATGGCCGCGCCGACGCCCTTTCCCCGCTCGTGGGGCGCCACGGCCAAGCTCACCTCGCCCGTCGAGTCGCGGACGTCGACGCGCATCGACGCGACGGCGACACCGTCGCGTTCGGCCATCCAGAGGCGGCAGCCGGGATCGTCGAGACGGGCGCCGAACCACCCTTGGTGCTCGCCGGGTTCGATGGCCCGGCCCGATCGGCTTAGCTTCACCGCGTCGGGCTGGTTCCGCCAGGCCAAGATGTCCCCGGAGTCCGCCGCGGTGGCCGGCCGCAGGCGCAAAATGCCCGGCTCGATCACCACAGTGCGGCCGGCGGCGGCGAGCGTATCGCGCCATCCGGTGCCGGCCTCGGGTGGCAGGAGAGCGGCGATCCTGCGGACGTTGTCGAGGTCCGCCTGCGTGTCCACGGTCCACCGCTCCTCACCGAGGTCGGCGCCGCTGCCCAGGTTGGCGAGCCGGAAACGCTCGGGGTGCCGGTACAGGAACGGCATGACGTGCTCGCGCTCGGGCCCGGCGGCTGCCTCGGCCGCCGCCGTCCGGAGGGCGTCCGCCGTGGTCACCTCGACATCGAGGCCCCTGGGGAACGTCCGGGGGAGCACATTGCTGGTGAAGTCGGCCGCCTGGTCCCGGTGGCGGTCCACGACCGCGGTGACGAGGGCCGGGTCCACCAGCGGGCAGTCGGCGGTAAGGCGCACGACCGTGCTGGCCGGATACTGCTCAAGGACGAGCAGGAATCGGGCGAGGACGTCGGTCTCGGGCCCCCGGACGCAGGCGGCACCGGCATCCGCCGCGATGGCCGCGATCGGGTCGTCGCGTTCGAGAACGGACGTGGCAACCACCAGCCGGTCGACGTCGAGCGAGGCCAGCCGATCGAGCATGAACCGAAGCATGGGGCGGCCGGCAACGTCCGCCAGTACCTTGCCCGGGAGTCGATTGGATCCGGTGCGGGCCTGAAGCACGCAGACGGTGGACGTCATCCGAGTCGAGCGAGGAGGGTCTCGGCCACCCGCTCCGCGCCGCGGCCGTCGACGAGGCACCGGGCCGCAGCCGAGAGCTCCTGGCGACGGGGGAGCGCCGTGGCCAGCTCGGCGGCGAGCATGGGGGCGTCGGCGGCGGTGGCGGCGCCACACGCGCCGGCGGCCTCGGCACCTTGCGCCGCCCGGCGCTGGTTCTCGGCCAGCACCACGGCGATGGTGGGGCGGCCGAGGGCGAGCGCCTCGAGGAGGGTCACGCCGGCCGCCGTGATCACGAGGTCGGCATCGGCTAGCGCGGTTCCCAGTCCGGTCTCCGAGCGAATGGGGGCGACCCCTGGGGGCGCCTCCGACGCGGCCCACTTCCCGATCGCCAACTGGACGTGGACTCCCGGGAGGAGGTCGACCAGAGCCATTGCCATGTGCGCACCGGTGCCGGCGTGGTCGGCGGCGCCGGTGGCGACGAGGGCGACCACCACGGGCCCGTCCACCGGGCGGGTGACCAGGCCGGCGAGGGCGGGATCGAGCAGGGCGAAGGACGGGCCGGCGAGCACGCACGGCGCCGCTCGATGGGCGGCTGCATCAGCCCCGGGGCTGGGGTCGACGACCACGTCGGTGGCGAGATCTCGGTACAGGTCGTCGACGGCAGCCACCAGCCTGCCTCGGAACCTCTCTCGATCGTCGGCCCGGTGGCGGTAGGAGTCGACGACAACGACGTCGGCCTCCACGCCGGGCGTCTCGGCCGGCACCAGGTCTGTGGTGGTGCCGAACCGGGACAGGGCCGCACCGAGCGCCTGGAGGCGGCTCAAGTGACCCATGCCGGCGTCGGGACCGCTGTCGTACGCGAGGGCCACTCGCGTCAAAGCATGTCCCAGGTGATGACCTCGTCCTCCTCGATGGTCGTGCTCGCCGTTCGCCCGACGAGAGCATCGATGAACTTGGGCTTCACGCCGAAGCCGGGGCGCTTCACGGTCAGCATGTCGCGACGGATCACGGTGCCCGCGGGGATACCCACCGCGGCCACGACGGAGCGTCTGGCCTTTGCGTACATCTCGACCTGCTCGGCGGTGGTGGGGCCGCGCTTCACCCCGTCGCCCAGGGCCTGCTCGACTTCACGGATGCTGACCACGAGTTGTCGCAGTTCGTCGGGTTCCGCAGCGAAGGAGTGATCGGGACCGGGAAGCGACCGGTCGAGGGTGAAGTGCTTCTCGACCAGGTTGGCGCCGAGGGCGACGGCCGCCGGCGCCATGTGCACGCCGAGGGTGTGGTCCGAGAGCCCCACGGGGATGCCGAAGGCCGTCTTCAGCGTGGCGATCGACCGCAGGTTCATCGAGGACGGGGGTGCCGGGTAGAGCGAGGCGCATTGCAGGACGGCGAGCTGGTCGGCGCCGCCCTCCCGGGCGGCGTCGAGCGCCTCCTCGATCTCGCCCATGGTGGCCATCCCAGTGGAGAAGATGATTGGCCGCTTCCGCTCGCCCATGTACCGGATGAGGGGGAGGTCGACCAGCTCGAACGATGCGACCTTGAAGGCGGCCACGTCGAGCTGGTCGAGCTCGTCCACGGCTTGGCGGTCGAACGGTGAGGAGAGGAATTCGATGCCCCGGTCCCGCGAGTACTCGGCCAGGATGGGCTGCCATTCCCGGGGCAGCTCCAGGGATTCGAGCAGCTCGGCGGGCGAGACGTCGCCGGTGCCGGCCAGGTAGTCGAACCGGGGTGCCCGCGTGGAATAGAGGTTGCGGCCCGAGAAGGTCTGGAACTTCACCGCATCGGCGCCCGCAGCCACCGCCGTGTCGACGAGGGCCCGCGCCATGTCGAGATCGCGGTTGTGATTGGAGCCGGCCTCGGCGATCACGTAGCAGGGATGGCCGTCGCCGACACGGGCGGGGCCGACGGCGATGCCATCCGTGGTCACAGCACCGCCTTCAGCGCATCGACAACCACGGACTGCTCCTTGTCGGACAGGTCCGGATAGACGGGGAGGCTGAGCAATCGTTCGTAGGCCGCCTCAGTGGCGGGGAAGTCCGACGGCGAGCCGAAGGGGGCGTAGAGCGGGTGACGGTAGATCGGGATGTAGTGGACCTGGACGCCGACGCCCAAGGCTCGCATCCGGTCGTACACCTGGCGGCGGTCGTTGACCTGAATGGGGTAGAGATGATAGCCGTGCCGGGTCCCGGCCGGGCTCTGCGGCGGGCGCACGAGGCCGACGCCGGCCAGCAGGTCGTCGTATTGGCGGGCCAGCTCGTTCCGCCGCTCGACGAAGGCGTCCAACCGCTGGAGTTGGCTGCGGCCGAGGGCCGCTTGGAGGTCGGTGATCCGATAGTTGTACCCCAGGTCCGGGATCTCGTAGTACCAGCCGCCGCGCTCCGGCTGCCGGACGGCGCCGTGGCTGCGGAACCGGCGGAGCCGCTCGGCCAGTTCGGGGTCGTTGGTGGTGACTGCGCCGCCCTCGCCGGTCGTGATGGCCTTGACCGGGTGGAAGGAGAAGACGCACATGTCCGAACGGGCGCAGTTCCCGACAGGGCCGTCCGGCGTGCGGGCGCCGAGGGCGTGGGCCGCGTCCTCGATGACCACCCGGGGCCGGTTATCGCCGAAGTCGAGTGCCGCCGGCAGGCCCGCGAAGTGGACCACGACCGCCCCCGCCAGGCCGGGAGGCAAGAGGCGCAGATCGATGTTGAGCGTGGCCGGGTCGATGTCGACGAAGCATGGCTCGGCGCCGGCATAGAGGGCGCACGCCGCGCTCGCCGCGAACGACAGTGGCGAGGTGGCGACCCTGTCACCCGGGCCGAGGCCAGCGATGACGACCGCCGCGTGTAGCGCGGCGGTGCCACTGGAGAACGCCACCGCCGCTCGGGCGTCGGTCACCGCCGCCAGTGCCCCTTCGAACTGCTCGACGTGCGGGCCCTGGGTCAGCCAGTCTCCGCGCAGGACTTCGGTGACAGCAGCGATGTCGCCCTCGTCGACGGACTGGCGCCCGTAAGGGATCAAGGGAGCATCTCGCCCAGGGCCTTGGCGTCGAGCCACTCGTCGTTGTGGTCGCTCGAGTACACGAAGCCGTCGGCTAGGGGCTTGCCGTTGATCCAGTTCGGGTGCGACTCCCACCAGGGGTGCTCCGGCAGCACGACGTAGACACGCCCGGCGTCGATGGCGTGCCGGCACTCGTCGCTCGTGAGCAGTAGCTCGTGCAGCTTCTCGCCGGGCCGGATGCCGGTGATGTCCCGCGGCACGCCCGGTGCCATGGCCTCGGCCAGGTCGACCACCTTCATGGAGGGAATCTTTGGAACGAACACCTCGCCGCCGACCATGTGCTCCAGGGCATAGAGGACCAGGTCGACTGCCTGGTCCAGGGTGATCCAGAAGCGGGTCATCCGGGTGTCGGTGATGGTGAGCCGCCCGTCGAGGGTCTGCTGACGGAACAAGGGGACCACCGAACCCCGGGACCCGACCACGTTCCCGTACCGCACGCATGCCAGCCGGGTCTTCGACTGCGCCGCATAGGCATTGCCCTGGATGATGATCTTCTCGGCGCACAGCTTGGTGGCGCCGTACAGGTTCACAGGGTTGACGGCCTTGTCGGTGGACAGCGCGACGACCCGCTCGACGCCGGCGTCGATGGCCGCGTCGACCACGTGCTGTGCACCGAGGACGTTGGTGCGGACGGCCTCGAAGGGGTTGTATTCGCACGCCGGCACCTGCTTCATGGCGGCCGCGTGCACGAGGATGTCCGCCCCCTGCGCAGCGCGTGACATCCGGGAGCGGTCACGCACGTCGCCGATGAGGAAGCGCAGTCGCTCGTCGTCCAGGCGGGCGCGCATCTCGGATTGCTTCAGCTCGTCGCGTGAGTAGATCCGGATGACGGTGTCCGGTGTCGAGTCGAGGACCCGTTCGACGAAGGCGCCGCCGAACGAGCCGGTACCGCCGGTGAGAAGGATGGTCTTACCCGCGAGATCCACCCCAGCAGGCTAGGCCACGAGGGAGCCGACGGGTTCGGCCCACCGGTGCCGTTCGGGCACCTTCGGTTCAGGGCGTCGGAGGCTCCTGCGGGTAGAGCTGGCTGAAGTAACGGGGTGCGCTCCCAAGGGCCGGCGTCAGGTCGTCGGGGGCGGAGGCGGCAGGCCCGAGCGGCAGTTCGGCGACACCGAAGCGGTCGGACGCCAGGTTGATCTGAAAGATCGCCCGGTCGCCCGACACCACGGCGCCACCCTTGTGGAACCCCTGGGTGTCGGCGAAGAAGACGGTTCCCTTCGGGCCGAGAATCCGCTTCCAGCCTTCGGGCGGGTAGAAGCGGGCGACGTCGGCGTCCGCCAGGCGCTGGCCGTGGAGCAGGTCCCTCGGCTTGTCCCGGTGGGAGCGGGGCACGTAGGTGTGCGGCCCGTTGGCGTCGTCCACGTCGGTGAGGTACACGAACATCTTCACGAACGACGCCCTGTCGTTGTCGTAGTGGAAGAGCTGCGCGGAGCTGGCATCGGGCGAGGTCCGGGGGAACGACTTCCAGAGGACGACCGACATGATCATCGGGTCGACGCCGAGGTAGCGACCTCCTGCGAGCGCCAGGTTGCGCTGGTGTAAGAGGCGCCGGACACCCTCCGACCGGACCGAGTCGGACGGGTCCATCCACCAGGTCGGCGCCGTCGGAGCGGGCGGGCCCGGGGGCAGCGTGCCCAGGCCGTCGCCCCGGGGCTGCGCCGGGCCGGCGTCGAGGGTGGCCAGGATGTCATCGACCACGCCGCCGTCGAGGAGCTCGGGGGCCACGAAGAAACCATCCGCGTCGACGCCCTCGGCGACGGCAGAAGGGTCGAGGGCGCCGAGCAGGTCGTCGCCGAAGGCGGCGAACCCCGCGTCGTCGAAGGGATTGCCCCTCTCGCCGGCCAGGCGGCGGGGCAGCGTGCCGCCCGAGCTCCACGTGGCCAGGAAGAGCAGCTCCTCGGCGTCATCGGGAACGACACCGGTCTGCCAGTACTCGGCGTAGGCGCGCTCGAAGCGGTCGGGCGCCTCGTCGAGCCGCTTCTCGTGGGCGCGCCGTTTCTGCCGCGCTGCAACGACGGAGAGCCGCTCGACCACCGGGCGCGGGAGGACCTTGTTGGCCAGGCGCCGGATGTTGAGGTCGGCGCGCCCGGTCATGCCGGCCTCGGCCTGCGGTATGCGGCGATGGTGTGGCCTTCGCCGCCGAGAGCAACGGTGGGCTCGAAGCCGGCGACCCGATCGAGTCCGGCGTAGAGCGCGTCGAGCTGGGCAAGGGTCTGTATCCGGTGCTCGCCCTTCAGCACGCCCTGGAGAACCTCGACGTGATCGGGAGCGACCTTCTGCATCGACACGATCAGGTACCCGCCTGGCCGTAGCACCCGCGTCATCTCCGCTGCCGCCACGTCGGGTCGATCGGAATAGGACAGCGTCCAGCCGCAGATGATCGACGCGAAGCGCTCGTCGTCGTAAGGCATGGAGTGCATGTCGCCCACGTCGATGCTGGGGCTGTAGGAGAAAGTGTCCAATCCGCGAATCCCCTCCCGGGCCCAGCCGAGGCCCTGGGCCATGAGCAACTCGGGTTCGTACCGGGGCCCGAGGATGAGCAGCGAGTCCTTCTCGCAGTCCGGTATGGATGCCAGGAGGAACAGGGTCCATTCGACCCGGCGGTCGGGGGCGTAGCGCGTAAGGTAGGAGGCGGAGTACTCGGTCTCCTTGGTGCCCTCGTCGGGGGTCTCGTAGGCCTGCGCCGGCTTCGTGGCGCAGCGTGTGAACCACAGGAACCGCAGGTACCCGACCTCCCACGGGAACGCGACCAGCATGCGAGTCCGCAGGGTGCGCAGCGGCCGCTCACGGCGGATGGCGCGGGCGATCTTCACGGGAAAGCGGGTCAGCTCGCTCACACGATCGCCAGCATCCGCTCCAGCGCCACCTTGGCCGCCGCCGCCGTCACCTCGTCCACCGTGATCCGGTTGACGACCTCACCCGCGACCAGGTGCTCGAGGACCCAGGCGAGGT
>JAHFUS010000135.1 GCA_023264975.1 Actinomycetes bacterium
CTGGGTGGTGGATATGCCACCGGCAGAGATGGAAGGGGCCGAGGTTCCGCTAGGTCAACGATCGACGGGCTGTCGGCCAGACGCCTGAGACGTCACTCCTGGAGCGCCGCACCCCAATCAGATGCTCGGCCTCGCCGCCAAAGGCGGGGGCCATGACCTGCAACGAGCTCGCGCCGGGCTGCGCCCGGTCCGTTCACCCCGTCTCGCCCAGGCAACGGATCTCGCCGTCGCGCAGGCCGTAGTAGACGAGGGTGAGCAGCTTGCGGGCGGCCGCCACCCGCCCGATGTTGCGTCCCCGGCGCTCGGCCACCCGGTGGTGGTGGGCCCGCACCGCGGTGGCGCCGCGCTGGCGGGCCACCGCCTCCACCGCCGCCCATCGCACCAGGCGCGATCCCTGCTTGGAGATGTGGCCCCGGTGCACGGTGGTGTCGGACTCGCGGTGCGTCGGGGTCAGCCCGGCCCACGAGCACAGGTGGCGGGCGGAGGCGAAGCGGGAGATGTCGCCGATCTCGGCCACGAACACCGCCCCGAGCACCGGGCCCACCCCGGGGATGGCCTGCACGGCGTGGTAGCCGATGTCGTCACCCAGCCACTCGGCGATTCGCCGGGCCAGCATGGCGATCTCGCGCTCGACCACGTCGAGGCCGGCCGGCATCTTCAGTTGACGCCGCCCTCGTCGCGGTCGCCGGATCGCCGAGCGGACGCGGTTCGACGCCGAAGCTGGGCTGCAAGAATGGGCCGGCTCCCTTGCTCTCGGCACTGGCGGAGCGCTCGACCAGGGGAGGACGGATGCGGGTACTCGTGGCGACGACCGCGGGGAGCGGCCACTTCGGCCCGGTGGTGCCGTTCGCACGAGCGCTCGTCGATCGGGGCCACGATGTGGTCGTCACGTCGCCGGCGTCGTTCAAGACGGCGGTGGAGCGGTCCGGCTTCGTGCACCAACCGTTCGCCGACGCGCCGGCCGACGAGCAAAGCGCCATTTTCGCGAGGCTCCGCGACGTCACCAACGACGAGGGCAACGGCATTGTCATCCGTGAGATCTTCGGCCGCATCAACACCCGGGCCGCACTGCCGGACACCCAGGCGTTCGTCGAGCGGTGGCGCCCCGA
Organism: Actinomycetes bacterium; assembly: GCA_023264975.1. GTDB lineage: Bacteria > Actinomycetota > Acidimicrobiia > Acidimicrobiales > JAHFUS01. The sequence continues at coordinate 1,110 of JAHFUS010000135.1, forward strand.
CCTGGTCCTGCGGGAGCCTGCCGAACTCTCGTCCTACATCGCGGCGGATACTGCCGGCGTGCCACACGTACAGGTGTCGTGCAGCCTCGCCGCCATAGAGGCCGGCATGCCGCGCCTCATGGAGGAGCCGCTCGGCGAGATCGCCCCCGGTTGCAGCATCGCCGGCCTGGAGGCGGCGCCCCGGCTGACCCTGGTGCCTCACTCGTTCGAGGACCCGGCCTTGCCGGGCTCGGCGGACCGCTTCGGAGAACACACCAGCCCTGCCCCGGGCGGAGACCTCCCCGACTGGTGGCCGGGTCTCGACGGGCCGCTGGTCTACGTCACCTTCGGCTCGGTAGCCGCCAGCATTGGGATGTTCCCGGACCTGTACAGGAGCGTAATCGCCGCGCTCGCCGGCCGTGGGGTCCGGGTGCTCCTGACCCTCGGCGAGGCCGGCGACCCCGAGGCGCTGCAACCCCTTCCGGGCAACATCCACGTCAAGAAATTCTGGCCGCAGCTCGACGTCATGGTCCACGCTGCCGCCATGGTCGGCCACGGCGGCTTCGGTACCACGCTCATCGGTCTGGCCAGCGGGGTCCCCGCGGTGGTGGTCCCGCTGTTCGCCGACCAGCCGGCGAACGCCAGGCGCGTCCACGACGTCGGCGCCGGCATCGCCCTCGAAGGCGGGCCGGCGGCCATCAGCGGGCTGGGCGACGCGGTCGAGCGGGTGCTCAGAGAGGTGTCGTTCCGGACCAGAGCCGGTGCCATCGCCGCTGAGATCGCCGCCCTGCCACCCGTCGCCGACGCAGTCCCGATCATCGAGGGGCTGGCGGGCTAGGCGAGTCCGGCGGGCGCGGCAGCCCTCAACGCGATCACCACTCCCCGGTCGGTTCTATCCGGCCTCCCTTACGCCCTCGCGGATGTCGCCCGACGGGTGCGTCTATTGCGGGAGACTGCAGACCATGACGAACCCGCTGGAGGAGGTCCGCCGACTGGCAGCAGCAAAGTCGGGACTTGCTGTCGCCGTGACCGTCCGCGTCGACGGCACGCCGCACGTCAGCGTGGTCAACGCGGGATGGCTGGCCCACCCCCTGACCGGTGATGATGTCGTCGGATTCGTGGTGGAAGGCGGCGCCGTGAAGCTCCGCAACCTGCGGAGGCGCCCGTACGGCTCGATCGTCTTCCGGGCTGGCTGGCAGTGGGCCGCGCGGCCGAGGGCCCCGCCGAACTGGCTGGGCCTGATGACGACCTGGAGGGAATCGATCGCGATGGCATCCGGCTGCTCTTGCGCCAGATCTTCGCCGCCGCCGGCGGAACGCACGAGAACCTCGACGAGTACGACCGGGTGATGACGGCCGAGTTCGTTAGGTCACGCTAAGGTCACGTGGAGGTCACGGGCCGGGTCGAGACCGAAGCGAAGAGTGTATATGGCCTCTGACCAGGGACTTTAATGGGATCACACCAAGCGGGCGTAGTTCAGCGGCAGAACATCAGCTTCCCAAGCTGAGAACGCGAGTTCGATTCTCGTCGCCCGCTCTCCGCAAAAGCCCTGGTCAGGGGCGGTTTCTGGCACCGGGTAAGCGGCCCTGACGAGCCACAATCGTGGCTCGGGCCAC
>JAHFUS010000031.1 GCA_023264975.1 Actinomycetes bacterium
CTAGCACCCGGGAACGGGTCAGGGACGACCGTGGCCCGGTCGGATACGCCGGCCGGGGGTCAGGGCTGGGGCTGGAGCGGGGGGGCGAAAGGGGTCATCAGGATCTGCCGCGTGGCCTCGTCGATCACGCCGTCGTCGGGGAGCCGGGCCGCCCGCTGATAGTCCTTCACCGCGGCGGTGGTGGCGTCACTCCACACGCCGTCGATCGGCGCCGGGAACCCGAGGCTTGTGAGCAGCGTCTGGTACGCCTTCACCTGGCCCGGCGTGAACGCAGCCGGGTCGCCGGTGGGCAGCCGGAACTCCGCCGCGTCCTTGATGGCGTCCCACGCCTCCTGGTCGGCGTGCTGCCACGACCACCACGAGACCCCCGCCGCGCCGACCTTGTCGCCGCTCTGCATGAACTGGATCAGCTCGTCGCGGGGAGGCACGCCCGGGGGCCCGCCCTCGCCGCCGCCGTCGTAGGCCTGGCCCACGGGCAGGATCGGCTTGCCGTACACCGCGAGGTCGCGCACGGCGCCGGCGATGTGGTCGATTGGGTTCTGCCCAAGCCAGTACACCATCGGAGCGATGGCGTCGAAGGAGGCCACCAGGTCGGCGAAGGGGAAGTGGGTGAGCGCCGGCGACGGCCGGGGGACGCAGGCGATCAGCGGGTAATTGGGCCCCACCGCCCGGCGCAGGGCCACGCCGAAGTGCTTTCCCGTCTGCGCCGTGATGTTGACGCCCATGCTCCGGAGCTCGACGTCGGCTGCGTACCCGTCGACCCGGTGGCCGTCGGGTGTGAGGTACGTGATGGCCTGCACGGCGCGGGCCACGTCGCCGTCCACGTTGTCGAGGTAGGGGAAGTCCCAGGCGTAGACGCGGATGTTGGCGGCGTGGGCGGCGGGCAGCAACTGATCGAGGAAGGGGGCGGCGTAGAAGCCCTGGGAGAGCGAGGCGGTGCGCACGTAGAGGTGGGTCAGCCCGACCTCCTGCGCGCGGGCCACGATGGACCGGGCGTTGCCGCCCTCGGTCTGGTCTGACAGCCAGATCCACATGCCCTTGCCCACCGGCAGGGCGCCCCGCTGGGCGGGGATGGTGCGGCCGGCCGTGGCCGGCGGAGGGGCGGGAGCGACGCCGCCGGCCACCACCGCCGTCGCCGGAGGGCCGACCGGGACCGGTCCGACGCCGTCGGTGGCGACGCCCTTCTCGGCACCCGTCCCTGCGCCGGTGGCGAGCGGCGCCAGCGCCTCGGCCTGTACCCTGCCGTCGGCGAGGCGCTCGAACACCAGCGTCTCGCCATCCGTACGCAGGTTGGTGCCGCCCAGGCCCACCACGCCCAGGGCGACAGCCACGGGGAGGAGCCGGCGGGCCACCCGGAGCTGGACGTCGGGCGACATCGTGAAGTGGGTCCGACGGCGGACGGTGCCGTCCGCCGACACCACTGCGACCCGGGAGATGTGGTGGCGGATGCTCGCCAGCGCCGCCCGCGTGCGGGCCTTGGCGCCCGGACGCCACTGCTGGTAGCCGAGCTCGGCTTCGAAAAGGATGCGGATCGGTCGCGGTGCGGTGGCGGCCCGGCGCTGCAGGCGCTCCTGGCGGCTGCTCGTCTGACGCGCCCGTCCGGGCCGTCGGGTGCGCTCGTTCGAAGCCGCCGTCATCACCGTCCCCCGGGCCGAGACTCGATAAAGAGCCTCGGACGTCGGACGGAGTCGCCTGAGCGCTCCGCCCACCTGTGGTGATCAGGGTTCGACGCCCCGGTAGCGATTCCTGCCGTCTAGAGACAAAAAGCACTTAGATCTGCCGGGCATCTAGACCTTGTCGGTGAAGATCGCCCTTTGCGGTTCTTGGCGGCCTTTGGCGGTTGTCGCCCGGCACCACCGTCTCCGCCGGTCCTGTGCCGCCTACACCCTGTCGGTGAAGACGGCGCGTTTAACTTCTTGGATGGCCTGGGTCACCTTGATACCCCGGGGGCACGCCTCGGTGCAGCTGTAGGCGGTGCGGCAGCGCCACACGCCGGAGCGCTGGTTCACGATGTCGAGCCGCTGGTCGCCGGCCTGGTCGCGACTGTCGAAGATGAACCGGTGGGCGTTGACGATGGCGGCCGGCCCCACGTAGCCAGAGTTGCCCCAGAACACCGGGCACGACGTGGTGCAGGCGGCGCAGAGGATGCACTTGGTGGTGTCCTCGTATCGGGCCCGCTCCTCGGGCGACTGTAGGCGCTCGGTGTAGCCGGGTTCGTCGTTGTTGACCAGGTATGGCAGCACCGACCGGTACTGGGCGAAGAACGGCTCCATGTCGACCACCAGGTCCTTGATCACCGGCAGGCCCCGGATCGGCTCGACCGTGATCCGGCCACCCTTAGGCCCCGCCGCCTTGTGGACCAGCTCGATGCAGGCGAGCGCGTTGGCGCCGTTGATCATCATGGCGTCGGACCCGCACACGCCGTGGGCGCACGACCGCCGGAAGCTGAGCGTGCCGTCCTGCTCCCACTTCACCGTGTGCAGGGCGTCGAGGACCCGGTCCGTCGGGTCCGCCTGCACCTTGAACGTCTGCCAGTGCGGCTTGGGGTCGACGTCGGGGTTGTAGCGCCTGATCTTCAGCTCCAGGTCCACGAGCGTCATCAGTACTTGCGCTCCATGGGCAGGTAGGCGCCGGTCACCACCGGCTTGTACGAGAGCTCCACGGTGGCGTCCTCCTGCCTGGCCGCCAGTGTGTGGCGCATCCAGTGCTCGTCGTCGCGGGTGGGGTGGTCGGTGCGGAAGTGGGCGCCGCGGCTCTCGGTGCGGGCCCGGGCGCTGACCACCGACGCCTCGGCCAGGTCGAGCAGGTACCCGAGCTCGAGGGCCTCGGTGAGGTCGTAGTTGAACGTCGGGCCCTTGTCGTCGATGGTGACGTGCTCGTAGCGGGCCTGGAGCTCGTGCACCGCTTCGAGGGCGCCGGCCAGGAGCTCCTCGCTGCGGAACACGAAGGCTTTCCCGGTCATGGCCGCCTGCAGGTCGGCCCGAACGGCGCCGACCTTCTCATTACCGGCGCCCGACTTCATCGCCTCGATCCGCTGCACCACCTCGTCGGCTGCGCCGGGTGGCAGGGGAGGCAAATCGGCGGCGGCCGAGAAGGCGGCCATGGCGGCACCGCCCCGCTTGCCGAACACCACGATGTCGAGCAGGGAGTTGGTGCCCAGCCGGTTGGCGCCGTGCACGCTCACGCACGCGCACTCGCCGGCCGCGTAGAGGCCGGGGAACACGGTGCCGGCGGCGTCGACGACCACCTCGCCCGAGACGTTGGTCGGGATGCCACCCATGGCGTAGTGGGCGGTGGGCTGGATCGGGATGGGAGCGGTCTTGGGCTCGATGCCGAGATAGGTGCGCACGAACTCGGTGATGTCGGGCAGCTTCTCGTCGATCTGCTCCGGCGGCAGGTGGGTGAGATCGAGGTACACGGCGTCGGCCGCCTCGCCGATGCCCCGCCCTTCGAGGACCTCGGTCTGGATGGCCCTGCTCACCATGTCCCGGGGGGCAAGGTCCTTCACGGTGGGCGCGTAGCGCTCCATGAACCGTTCGCCGCCTGCGTTGCGCAGGATGCCGCCCTCGCCCCTTGCCGCCTCTGACAACAGGATGCCCAGCTTGTAGATGCCGGTGGGGTGGAACTGGAAGAACTCCATGTCCTGCATGGGGATCCCGCGCCGGTACAACAGGCCGGGACCGTCGCCGGTGAGGGTGTGGGCGTTGGAGGAGACCTTGAACATCTTCCCGAACCCGCCGGTGGCGAACATGGCGGCCTTGGTGTTGAACACGTGCAGGTCGCCGGTGGCCAGCTCGTAGGCGACCACGGCGGCCAGGCGGCCCTCGGCGAACGCCACATCGAGCACCTGGAACTCGTTGAAGAAGGTGACATCCCGTGCCACGCACTGCTGGTAGAGGGTCTGCAGGATCATGTGCCCGGTGCGGTCCGACGAGTAGCAGGCCCGCCGCACGGGCGCCTCGCCGTGGTTGCGGGTGTGACCGCCGAAGCGGCGCTGGTCGATGCGGCCCTCCGGCGTGCGGTTGAACGGCAGGCCGAAGTGCTCCAGCTCGATGACGGCGTCGACGGCCTCCCGGCACATGATCTCGGCCGCCGGCTGGTCGACCAGGTAGTCGCCGCCCTTGATCGTGTCGAACAGGTGCCACTCCCAAGAGTCGTCCTCCACGTTGGCCAGCGCCGCGCACATACCGCCCTGGGCAGCCCCGGTGTGCGACCGCGTGGGGTAGAGCTTGGTCAGCACCGCCGTGCGGCACTTGCCGGCCGTCTCGATGGCGGCCCGCAGCCCCGCTCCTCCGGCGCCCACGATGACGGCGTCGTAGCGGTGCTGATGGACCTTCACGACGGCCATCGTCGCACGGCCGGTGCGCGACAGTGGACGAGCGCCGCCGCCGGGCCCGGCCACTGGCGGCGGGCAGCCCTTCTGGTCAGCCGGTCGGTACCGCCCCGGTACTGATCGGCTGACCGGGTGCGGGCGTGGCCGAGCGCTGCTCCCGTCGCGGGCGGGTCGCTGGCACAGGAGATCGGATCGCCGGCCGTCGTAGGCTCGTCGCCATGACCGCACGGCCCGCCACCCTGGGCCAGCTTCGCTCGTCCGGCTGGCGATCCGTGCCGGTGAAGGAGGAGGTCCGGCGAAACGCGGCGGCGCGTATCGCCGCCGGCCTGCCCATCGTCGACGGCGTGCTCGGCTACGAGGACACGGTCCTGCCGCAGCTGGAGAACGCCCTGCTGGCGGGCCACGACGTGATCCTGCTCGGCGAGCGGGGCCAGGCCAAGACCCGGCTCATCCGGTCGCTCACCAGCCTGCTGGACGAGTGGCTACCCATCGTCGCCGGGTCCGAGATCAACGACGACCCCGACCATCCGGTGTCCGCCGCCGCCCGCGCCCTGGTGGGGGAGAAGGGCGACGACACCCCGATCGAGTGGGTCCACCGCGACCGCCGGCTCGGGGAGAAGCTGGCCACGCCGGACACGTCCATCGCCGACCTCATCGGCGAGGTCGACCCCATCCGGGTGGCCGAGGGCCGGTACCTGTCGGACGAGCTGACGCTGCACTACGGCCTCGTCCCCCGCACCAACCGAGGCATCTTCGCCATCAACGAGCTGCCCGACCTCGCCGAGCGCATCCAGGTCGGCCTGCTGAACGTGCTGGAGGAGCGCGACATCCAGGTGCGTGGCTACAAGATCCGCCTGCCCCTCGACATCCTCCTGGTGGCGTCGGCCAACCCCGAGGACTACACGAACAGGGGCCGGATCATCACACCGCTGAAGGACCGCTTCGGCGCCCAGGTGCGCACCCACTACCCGTTCGACCTGGGTACCGAGCTGGCCGTCATGCATCAAGAATCGGTCCCGTTGGTGGTCCCGGGTGTCGACGTGCACGTGCCCGACTTCATGAGCGAGATCATCGGTACCCTGAGCCAGCTGGCCCGGGCCAGCAGCCAGATCAACCAGCGTTCTGGGGTCTCGGTGCGCCTCACCATCGCCAATCACGAGACGATGGTCGCCAACGCCGCCCGGCGGGCCCTGCGCCTCGGCGAGCCCGACGCGGTGCCGCGGGTTAGCGACCTGGGCTCGCTCGGCGCGTCCACCGCCGGCAAGGTGGAGATCGAGTCGCTCGACGAGGGTCGGGAGGAGGGCATCATCGACCGGCTGGTCTCGTCGGCCGTGCTCGCCGTGTTCAAGCGGCGGTACTCGCCGGCCCGCCTGGCCGAGGTGGTGGCCGCCTTCGACGACAGCGCCACGGTCGTGCACGCCGGGGACGACATGCCGGCCGCCTCGTTCGCCTCGGTGCTCATCGCCGTGCCCGCCCTGCGAGCGCCGGTGATGGAGCTGGCCGGTTCCGAGAGCAGGGCCGGCGTGGCCAGCGCCGTCGAGTTCGTCCTCGAGGGGCTCCACCTGTCGAGGCGCCTCAACAAGGAAGCGGTGGGCGCCCGCTCCACCTACAGGGGCCGCTGACACCCGGGTCGCGAGCCTGCGTGAGCTCCGACCTGGTTTCCCGCCGGAGCGGATCGTTCTCGTCGCCACGCCCGGCCGAGCGCCCTCAAAGGCTCCGGTCCCGCCGTACGCTCGGGCGGTGGCTCCCCGGTTCGGGTACTCGCGGTGGGACGGCACCCAGGTCGGCTTCGAGCTCGATGCCGACGACGTGCTCGGCGAGATCACCGACGACCTGCTGTACCACGGCGACGTGAGCCCGGCCCTGCGCCGGCTGCTCCAGCAGGGCTTCCGGGACCGCAACGGCGAGCGGGTGGCCGGGCTGGCGGAGCTGCTGGAGCGGCTCCGCCAGCGCCGCCAGGAGATGCTCGACCAGCACGACCTCGGTGGCGCCTACGAGGGCATCGCCGACCAGCTGCGGGACGTGGTCGACACCGAGCGGGCCGCCATCGACGATCTGGTCGACCAGGCCGAGCGCTCCGGCGATCAGCGCCGCCAGGACATCACCGCCGACGCCATGGCCGAGCGCCGCCTGCGCCTCGACCTCCTGCCCCCCGACCTCGCCGGCCGGGTGCGGGCGCTGAAGGAGTACGAGTTCACATCCTCGGAGGCCCAGCGGCGATTCGACGACCTCCTCGACCGCCTGCGCAAGGAGTTGCTCCAGAGCCGGTTCAACCAGATGGCCGGCGCCATGGGCGACGTGACGCCCGAGCAGGTGCAGCGCATGCGGGAGATGTTCGGGGCGCTCAACGACCTACTGGAGATGCGGGCCGCCGGCCACGACACCACGGCCGCCTTCGACCAGCTCATGGCCCGGTTCGGCGACATGGTGCCCGGCCACCCGGAGAGCCTGGACGAACTCTTGGAGCAGATGGCGGCCCAGATGGCGGCCGCCCAGGCCATGTTGAACTCGATGACCCCGGACCAGCGGGCACAGCTCCAGGCGCTGTCCGACGAGCTGCTGGGCGACCTCGACCTGCGCTGGCAGGTGGACCGGCTCGCCCGAAACCTGCAGGAGGCTTTTCCGGGCGCCGGTTGGGGCCGCAGCTACGAGTTCGGTGGCCAGGACCCGCTCGGCATGGCCGACGGGGCGGCGGTGCTGAACGAGCTCGGCGCGCTGGACGACCTGGAGCACCTGCTCGGCGGTGCCGTCAGCCCCGGAGCGCTGGCCGACGTCGACCTGGAGCAGGCCCGCCGGCTGCTCGGCCCCGACGACGCCCGATCGCTCGAGCACCTGGCCAAGCTGTCCCGGTCCCTTGAAGAGGCGGGCCTGGTGGAGCGCAAGCAGGGGCGCCTGGAGCTCACGCCCAAGGGCCTGCGCCGCATCGGCCACAACGCCCTGTCCGAGCTGTTCTCGAAGCTGGCCAAGGACCGTCTGGGCCGCCACCAGGTCGACAGCACGGGGGTCGGCCAGGAGCGCGCATATGAGACCAAGCCGTACGAGTTCGGCGATCCCTTCGACCTCAACATCGAGCGCACCCTGCGCAACGCCCTCGTCCGCCGGGGCCCGAACGCCGGGCTGCCCGTGCGCCTGGCGCCCGACGACTTCGAGGTCGAGCGCAGCGAGAGCCTCACCCGCACGTCGACGGTGCTGATGCTCGACCTGTCGCTGTCGATGCCGATGCGGGACAACTTCCTGGCTGCCAAGAAGGTCGCCGTCGCCCTGCACGCGCTCATCTCCAGCCAGTTTCCCCGCGACTACCTGGGCATCGTGGGCTTCAGCGAGATGGCGCGGGAGCTGAAGCCGCACCAGCTGCCCGAGGTGTCGTGGGACTTCGTGTTCGGCACCAACATCCAGCACGGCCTGGCCCTGGCCCGCCAGATGTTGGGCCGCCAGTCGGGCACCAAGCAGGTGATCCTCATCACCGACGGCGAGCCCACCGCCCATGTCCGCCCTGACGGCGAGCCGTTCTTCCACTACCCGCCGGTGCGGGAGACGGTGGACGCCACCCTCACCGAAGTGAACCGCTGCACCAGGGACGGCATCCGCATCAACACCTTCATGCTCGACGCCGACAGCGCCCTCACCGGCTTCGTGGATAAGCTCACCGAGCTCAACCGGGGCCGCGCCTTCTTCACCACCCCCGACACCCTCGGCGACTACCTCCTCGTGGACTTCCTTGAGCAGCGCCGGTCGGTGCGGCGCAAAGGTGGATGAGCCTCGGCCTCAGCTGCCCGCCAACCCCGCCGCCGCCAGCTCCTTCTCGTAGAGGGCGAGCGTCTCGTCGTCGAAGGCGACGAGGCGGACCAGCTCCACGGCGGTCGGCGTGGCGAGCAGGGTGCGCACGGCGATGCGGGCCGCGTCCTCACGGGGGTAGCCGTAGACGCCGGTGGCGATGGCCGGGAAGGCGACCGACCTGGCGCCGAGCTCGTCGGCCACCTCCAGGCTGCGCCGGTAGCAGGAGGAGAGCCGCATCTCCTCGCCGAAGCCGCCCCCGCTCCACACCGGGCCGACGGTGTGGATGATCCAGCGGGCCGGCAGCTTGAAGCCGGGGGTGGACTTGGCCTCGCCCGGTTTGCACCGGCCGAGCGCGGCGCAGGCGGCGTGCAGCTCCTCTGCGCCGGCGGCCCGGTGGATGGCGCTGTCGACGCCTCCACCGCCGGCCAGGCCCTCGTTGGCGGCGTTGACGACGGCGTCGACGTGCTCGGTGGTGATGTCGCCGCGCACCGCTTCGATCCTCGGTTGTCCGGTCATTCGAATCTCCGCTTGCTTTCAGGCCCTGTTGGGGAGGATGATGACAACGTTGTAATTACATCGGTGGCACGCCGGTGAGGGAGGATGCCCGATGGAGCGACTGTTGCAGGCGCTCGGCGAAGCCGAGGTACCGAGCTGGCAGGACCAGGCCAACTGCATGGGGGTCGACCCCGATCTGTTCTTTCCGGATCGGGGTGCGTCCACGCGGGAGGCCAAGGAGGTCTGCCGGGGGTGTGTTGTTCGTCTGGACTGCCTGGAGTATGCCCTCGACAACTCCGAGAAGTTCGGGATCTGGGGGGGGATGAGCGAACGGGAGCGCCGGCGCCTGCGCCGCGCCCGAACGCTCACCAGGCGGGAGGCTGCCTCGTAGGAGGCAGCCCGGCGCCGCATCCAGGGCCCGGTAGTGGCGACCACGACCGTCACTGCCGGCGCCCCGAACGAGGACTTCCCCCTCGTGCCCCCCCGACGGGAAAGGTGTGCTCGGTTCCTCGCCGGTAGCCACCGCCGGAATCGCCCGAAGCCCAGCGCCGGGAAGAGCGAGGAACCGGGCGAACCTTCACTGTCATGGCACGAGGCCCGCCTGCTCCAGGCGGGCCTCGATCGTTCGCTCCGGGCCGAGGCCCAGTTCGGCCCAACGTGCAGCGTCGACACGGTCGAGGACGGCGCACGGGAGCAGTCCGACCAGCTCGGCCCCGTCGACCCGCACGCCGGCCCCTGCCGCCATTCGAGTCACGGCGTCGTATGCGTCGGCCGGGCCGGTGGCGAGCGGGTCGACCAGGTTGCACGACACCTGGGCCCGACCACCCACGTCGAGACCGAGCGCCCGCACGAGGTTGGATCGTACGGCCTTCGCCACCCGCCTCGCCTCGCCGACACCGGCGCCCGGCGCCAGCCACACGTTGTACGCCACCAGCACCGGCCGGGCGCCGACGGCGCAGGCGCCGGCGGTGGGATGCGGCTCAGCGGGGCCCGTGTCGGGGGCCAACGTGCGGAACGCCTCCCGCCGCACGTCCGGCAGGGCGCGCTCGGGCCCGTAGAGGAAGCACGGCACCCCGAGGTCGGCTCCTGCCCACCGGGCGAGGTCGTCCCGTGCCCTTCTGGCGTCGGCCATCGACGAGCCCGGAAGGGGGACGAACGGCACGACGTCGGCCGCCCCGAGGCGGGGATGGACGCCCGCGTGGTGGCGCAGGTCGATCCGGGCCACCGCCTCAGCCACCAGGGCCCGGGCCGCCTCCTCCACGACGGGCCCCGCCAGGGTGAACACGCTGCGGTGGTGGTGGGGGTCGGTGTGCACGTCGAGCAGGGCGGGACCGGCGGCGGCGGCCACAGCGGCCAGCACGTCGGCGTCTCGCCCCTCACTCACGTTCACCACGCACTCGAGCACCCGGCCACACTCGCGCATGTGGTCGGGCCCGCAGTACCGGGCGGCGGGGGAACGCGACGAATTTCCGGGGGGTTGGTGCAGGCAGAAGCTGCGCCGGCGAATTCGTGCCGTTTCACCGACCGGAAGGGGCCCCTACGCTCGACGGGTGGACGTCGGCCTGGCCCTGCCGCACTACGACCACTCGGTGCCGGGCGAGCGCCCGCTGCGGTGGGAGACCGTCGTGGCGTGGGCCCAGGCCGCGGAGCGCGCTGGTCTGGCGTCGGTGTGGCTGTCGGACCACCTGTTCGTGTCGCCCGCCTGCCGGGGCGGTGCCGGCGACGACGAGGAGGGCTTCGAGCCCCTGGCCTCCCTTGCCGGCCTGGCCGAGGCCACCGGCCGGGTACGCCTCGGCACGCTGGTGCTGTGCCCGCACCTGCGCCCGCCGGGCTTGCTGGCGAAGGCCCTGGCCACCGTCGACGTGCTGAGCGGCGGGCGCCTCACCGTCGGCATCGGCGCAGGGTGGTTCGAGCCCGGGAGCGCCGCCGCCGGGCTGGCGCCCCCGCCCGCCCCGCAGCGCATCGAGCGCCTGGCCGAGACGGTGGAGGTGCTGCGCCTGGCCTTCACCGGCGAGCCGTTCGACTACCAGGGCCGCCACGTGCAGATGGAGCACATGGTCTGCCTGCCCCCGCCGGTCCAGCGCCCGGGCCCGCCCATCTGGGTCGGTGGGAGCGGGGACCGCCTGCTGGGAGTGGCCGCCGGCCACGCCGACGGGTGGAACGCCGGCGGCTGGTCCGGCACCGTCGCCGGGTACCGGGAGAGGGCGGCCGTGCTGGACCGGGCGTGCCACCACGCCGGCCGTGACCCGGCCACCGTCGCCCGCTCGGTGAACCGCCTGGCCCTGGTGGGCGACGACGAGGCCGACCTGCGCCGCCGCTTCGAGTTGCTCGCCGACCGGTCCGTCCCCGGCGCCCTCCGGGGCATGACGCTCGACGACTACCGCACCGGCCGCCTGGTCGGCACCGTGGCCCAGGTTCGCGAGCAACTGGACGAATGGGCGGAGGCGGGCGTCACGACACTCATCGTGAGCCTGGGGGCGCTACCGTTCACGGTGACGGGATTCGACGGCCTAGAGCTGATGGCGTCGGCCTCGCGAGAGCACTAGGAGTCACATGAACCTCGGAGCGCCTGAGCTGATCATCATCCTGCTGGTCGTGCTGCTCCTATTCGGGTCGACTCGGCTGCCGAAGCTCGCCCGCTCCCTCGGCCAGGCGTCGAAGGAGTTCAAGCAGGGCGTCAGCGAGGGCAACAAGGACAGCGAGGGCGAGGAAACCGAGAAGCACGGCGCCTGAGAATTCGGCGTTCCTGTCTCTCGTCGCGGCCCAGCGACCGCGGAGGGTGCCGATCTCCGACGGCCGCCGGGAACTCATCGGGCGTAGCCGTCGTTCCTGATGACGGAAGCGGAGGAGCAGCCGGTCCCGGATTGGGAGGAGGTGGCCCGTACCTACGGACGCTTCCTCTACACCGTCGCCTATCGCCTCGCGGGCAACCACGAGGATGCGCAGGACCTTGCCCAAGAGGTGCTCCTCCGGGTCCGAAGAGGGTTGGAGACGTACAAACCGGGGTCGATGGAGGGGTGGTTGAGTCGCATTACGACGAACGTGTTCCTCGACGAGGTCCGACGGCGTCGACGCCGGCCTACCGACGCCCTGCCGGACGACCCCGACCGGGTGGTGCCACCGGCGCCTGCGGCAGACGTGGCCCTGGCCGAGCAGACCCTGCCGGAGGACGTCCAGGCCGCGCTGGCGGCCCTGCCGGACGAGTTCCGGGTGGCCGTGGTGCTGTGCGACGTGGCCGGGCGGTCGTACCAGGAGATCTCGGAGTCGCTCGGGGTGCCGCTCGGCACCGTGCGCAGCCGCATCCACCGCGGACGGGCGATCCTGCGCGAGCAGCTGACCCGGCCATGACGCACGGGCCGGCAGTGGCGCGAACGGGAGCGCACCGATGAGCGAGCATCTGGGCGAGGCGCTGAGCGCCCTGGTCGACGGCCAGCTGAGCTCCGACGAGGAGATCGCCGCCCTCGACCACCTGGCCGGCTGCGAGGCGTGCGCGGCGGAGATGGCTGCCACCACGGCCGTCCGCGACCTGGTCCGCTCCCTGCCCCCCGTGGAGCCGCTGCGCCCGCTGGTGGCCGTGCCCGCCCATCCGCAGCCCCGTCCGGGCCGTCTGGCCGGCGTGCTCGCCGCCGCCGCCGCATCGGTCGCCATGCTGCTCCTGTCGGGCGTCCAGCAGGACGCCGGCACGGGACCCCAGGTCGCCCAGCTGGTGCAGGTCCACACGACCTCGCCGGTGAACGCCGACCCCATGAGCCAGGTCGCGCCGGCGGCGCTGCCGGTCTCGTTCACGCGGTGAGGCTCCCGGCCAGGACCGTGGCGGCCCTGGCCGGCGTGAGCCTGGCCGGCTCCGTCGTCGTGCTGGCCGGAGCGGCGGCCGGGTCGACCGCCCGGGGACCGGTCGAGGATGCACGGGAGGCGGCCCGGCGGGTGCCGTTCTCGGCCCGCGTCGAGGTGTCCTGGGTCGACAAGGGTGAGGTGCACACGGCCCAGCTCGGGGTGCGTGCCGTCGGCGGCAGCATCAGGGTCCAGGGCCCGGCCGGCGACACCGCTGCTTCAGGTGACGGACTGAGCGGCGGATCGCCGATGGTGATCCAGGCCAGTGCCGTCACGCCCGCCACAGGCGGCGCCGGCGACCTGCTGGCTCCCGCGCTCGAGCGGAAGTACGACATCGAGCGAAGCGAGGGCCCGCTCGTCGCCGGTCGCCCGACCGATCAGTTCGTCCTCCGTTCAGGGGACGCGGTGCGCGAGCGGCTTGCCATCGACACCGAGACCGGGCTGGTGCTGCGCCGGGAGGTGCTCGGGACGGGCGGCGAGGCGGTGCGGGTCGTCACTGTCCTCCAGCTCGACACCGCGCCGGTGCCCGAGGCCGACGACGGGGGGACCACAGGCACGACCAGCGCCCCCCGGACCGTCAAGGTCGCCAAGCTGCCCTCGGCCTATCGGGCGCCCGCCGACCTCGCCGGCGGCTACCGCCGGGTGGGCGCCTACCGGCGTGACCGCCTCGTGCACCTCGTGTACACCGACGGTCTGCACGGCATGTCGCTGTTCAGCCAGCCCGGCACCGTCTCAGGTGGCTCCCTCCCGCCCGGCGGCGAAGCCGTGCAGGTCGGGTCGTCGTCAGGCGTCCATTACACGTGGCCCGGCGGCGACGTGGTGACGTGGCAGGCGGGCCCGGTTGTGCACACGCTGGTGGGCGACGGCACGTCGGCCGACCTGCTGGCCGCCGCCCGGTCGTTGCCGCGGCCGGCCGAGCCGTCGGTGCTGGATCGCCTGCGCGGCACCGCCCGCCTGGTGACGGAGCTTGTCAGCGGCGGTCGGTAGGTTCAGCGGCGGTCGCTGAGCGACGTGGTGCCGGCAGCCGTGTTCCCGGCCCGCTCGAGGCGCCGCCGGCGGGCGATGCGTCGCCGCTCGCGCTCTGACGCGCCGCCCCACACGCCGTGGTCGATCTTGTTCCGTAGGGCGTATTCCAGGCACGGGGCCTGCATCGGGCAGGTGGCGCAGATGCGCCGGGCCACCTCGACCCCGACGCCGTCACTCGGGAAGAAGGTGGCCGGCGGCACCTCACGACACTTGCCCTCGGCCATCCAGTCGGTTTCCATGACACCTCCGTGCCCGGTTCAACGCAGGGCGTAGGGCGATTGGTTCCCGGGTAACTGTTCGGTGAGGCGTAGCGTTACGGATGGAAGAGTTGTTGCGACCAGGGAGGGATGCCGTGGCCGACGACGCCACAACGGGCAATTGGTCTTGGGGCCCGGGCGCCGGCGAACCCGACGAAGACGCCGACGCCGCTGAGGACACCGCCCCTCTGGCGGTGCCTGCGGATGCGCCTCCGACGGGCACCGTCGGGCCGCGGCTGCCCGCCGGGGCCGCCGTCGAGCCGCCGCCGTCGACGTGGCCATCCGTCCCGACCGGGGACGCACCGCCCGCCTCCCCGCCCGCCGCCGGCAGCGCCAGGAGCGCCGGGTGGGTCGCTGTCGCCGTGGTCGCCGCGCTGATCGGGGCCGTGGTCGGCGGGGGTGTCGCCGCCCTTGTCGCCGACGACGGAGGTGGCCACAAGACTGCGACGACCACCGCCGCCCGCTCGCCGTCCTCCGTCCCGTCGTTCGCCAACAACTCCAGCCGCCTGGCCCGGCCCCAGGACATCCAGGGCGTGCTGGCCAAGGTGCAGCCGGGGGTGGTGGCGATCCGCACGGGCGCCTTCCAGGGCGGCCAGGGCTTCGACCTCGGGGGCAGCCCCGTGCAGGGAGCAGGCACCGGGGTGATCCTCGACACCGACGGGAACATCCTCACCAATGCCCACGTGGTGCGGGGTGCCGAGACGATCCAGGTGACCGTCTTCGGCGAGCGTGGGCCACGGGAGGCCGTCCTCGTCGGCGCCGACGATGTCGCCGATCTGGCCGTCATCAGGGTGAACGACCCCGCCGGGCTCGAGAGCCGGCCGGTGTCGCTCGGCGTGTCCGCCGACTTGAAGGTGGGCGACGACGTGGTGGCCATCGGCAACGCCCTGGCCCTGCGGGGCGGGCCCACCGTCACCACCGGCATCGTCTCCGCTTTGGAGCGCACCGTCGACCAGCTCTCGAACCTCATCCAGACCGACGCCGCCATCAACCCCGGCAACTCCGGCGGGCCCCTGGTGAACAGCAACGGCGAGGTGATCGGCATCAACACGGCGGTGGCGGCCAACAACGCGCAGGGCATCGGCTTCGCCATCGCCATCGACACGGTGAAGCCGCTCCTCGCCCGCCTCATCGCAGGCGAGGCGGCGCCCGCCCAGGGGTTCCTCGGCGTGAGCACCGTCACCCTCACGCCGGAGATCCGGGCCCAGTACGACTACGACGCAGAGGCGGGGGCGATCGTGGTCGACGTGGTGCCCGGCTCGCCCGCTGCTATCGCCGGCCTCCAGTCGGACGACGTCATCACCCGGATCGGCGACCAGTCAGTCGAGGACAGCGCCAACGTCCAGACGGCGGTCCGGTCCCACAAGCCCGACGAGAAGGTGGAGATGGAGTGGTCGCGCGGCTCCGACACGCGCACGGCCACCGTCACCTTGGGCTCGCGGCCCAAGTAGGACACGTCGTAGGCTGCTCCCCGGAGGCGACGCATGGTCGCCACGCCGTCCCGGCAGGGCAAGCGAGGAGCGTCACCATGTCATCCGTCCCCAACGGGCCAGCGGAACAGCCGCAGCAGCCCCCGCGTGGCCACGTCCGCATCCTCTACCTGGGCCCGGTGGCGCCCCACTGGGACCTGCAGTCGGCCTACGGCGACCGGGTGCTGATCGAGGAGTTCCGCCAGCGGGCCATGGCCCGGCTCGTGCTCCTGCCCCCGCACGACCCCCAGTTCCGCCGCAACCGGGAGCGGGTGGCGCGCGACGCCGAGCGGGAGAACCTCCTGCTGGAGTGGGACCTCGGCATGCCCGAGGACGACGGAGGGGCGTAGATGCCGTCCGGGACAACCCATCGCCGGTAGGTTGTCGGCGTGGAGCGTTGGCGCAGGCGGATCTTCTACATGCTCCTCGCCTATTGCGCGGGCATGCTCCTGTGGGCGTCGCGCCCGTGGACGGACACCCAGCGACTGGTGACGCCGCCCGAGGTGCCGTTGCCGATTGGGGAGCAGTTCGCGTTCGCCAGGTACCGGTGCCCGTCGGTGTTCTCGGGCGCCACCGAGGCGCCGGAGGCGAACGAGGCCACGCCCTACCCGCCGGCCGACACGCCCTGCAACGAGCAGAGCAGCCACCGGGCGCTGTTCGTGGTCGACCTGGCGGCGGCCGGCGCGGCCATGGCGCTGGTCAAGCGCAGCAGCATGCGCCACCGTGCCGCGGCCAAGGCGGCCAAGGCGGCCGACGCCCGCGACGCCGAGCTGGCCTCGTCGGCCTGAGGATCGCTCCAGGCGGGCGCGTCCCCCGGACGTGCCCGCCGTACAGTGGGTCGACATGGTCGAGCTCTCCAAGGGCGCGGCGATCGGCATCTGCGCCGGGGGCGCGGTCGTCGTGGCGGTCCTTCTGGCCCTGGTCGTGCGCTCGTCCCGGCGCTGGCGCGCCGCCTCCCGCCGCCTGTCCGCCACCGCCACCCGCCTCGAGGTCCCGGGCACCGCGCCGGCCGGTGACGACCGCGACCTGATCGGCCGGGTCGAGTGCCAGGCCCAGGCCGCCGTCCTCCGGGTGAGCGACGAGGCGGCGCGCGCCGACCGGCTGGCCGGGGCGCTGGAGCGCACTGGCGTCGGGGTGGTGGTGTGCGACGAGCAGGGCGCCGTCGCCTACCGCAACGCTCCGGCGCCGACCGCCTCTGCCGGGCCCGCGGCGGACGCCGTCGACGAGGTCCTGCGGGCGACGGTGGGCGGCGACCCGGGGACGGCCCGCACGGTCGAGGTCACCGGCCCGCCGTGGCGCACGCTGCGGGTCACCGGTCACCCGCTCGATGACGGGCGCAGGGTGGTGGGCGCTGTCGCCATCGTGGAGGACGTGACCGAGCAACGCCGACTCGACGTGGTGCGGCGCGACTTCCTCGCCAACGTGACCGCCGAGCTGCGGTCACCCGTCGGCGCCCTCGGACTGCTGGCCGGCACCATCGTGGCCGAGGACGACCCTGCGCTCACCCGCCGGTTGGCCGGCCGTCTGGAGCAGGACGCGCTGCGGGTGGGGCGCATCGTCGACGACCTGGCCGAGCTGAGCCGCCTCGACTCGCAGGCCCTCCCGACCTCGCAGGTGGTCCCCGTGCACCTGCTGGTGGCCCAGGCCGTGCAGGAGGCGTGCGCCGCCGCCGCATGGGGTCGGAGCGCCACCGTCACGGTCGACGGAGCCGCCGATGATCTCGTGGTGGTGGGGGACCGCCGCCAACTCGTGTCCGCCCTCCGTCATCTGGTCGACAACGCCGTGCGGTTCTCCGGCGGCGGCGCGGCGGTGTCCGTTGGCGCCTCGTGCGGGAACGGGTGGGTCGACGTCGCCGTGGCCGACCGGGGCCCGGGCATCCCGGCCGGCGAGCTCGACCGCATCTTCGAGAGCTTCTACCGCAGCGGGCCCGACCGGGCCCAAACGCCGGCCGGCACCGGCCTCGGCCTTGCCATCGCGTCGCGGGTCGCCCGCGTCCATGGCGGCCAGGTTCTGGTGGCGTCCACCGAGGGCGCGGGCTCCACGTTCACCCTGCGGATCCCGTCCGCCGGCCGGGGCAACGGCGCCGCTCCGGCCGAGGTTTCCTAGGTATGGCGTCGGGCACCGCCGGCTGGCGACCGATACGCCATCCAGTCTCGGCCAACGGCCGCATCACCACGCCGCCGTTCCGGCGCCTGGCCGTCACCCACGCCATGGCCGTGTCGGGCGACGCCCTCGTCACGGTGGCGCTGGCCGGCTCGCTGTTCTTCGACATCTCGCCCACCGCGGCGCGGAGCAGGGTCGCCCTGTCGCTGGTGCTCACCATCGCCCCCTTCGCCGTGGTGGCGCCGCTGCTCGGTCCCGCCATCGACCGGGTGCAGGGCGGGCGCCGGCTCATGGTGTCCGCCGCCTCCGCCGGCCGGGCGGTGGCCGCCCTGTTCGCGGCCGCCTGGATCGACGGCCTGCTGTTGTTCCCCGCCGCCTTCGCCCTGCTGGTGCTGTCGAAGACCCATGCGGTGGCAAAGAGCTCGCTGGTGCCGACGGTGGTGGAAGACCGCGACGACCTGGTGGGCGCCAACGCCCGCCTCGCCCTGGCCGGGGCGCTGGTGAGCACGGCCGCCGCCCTGCCCGGCGTGGCCGTGATGCAGCTGGTGGGTGCCGAGTGGGTGATGCGCCTCGCCGCGGCCGTCTTCGCGGTGGCAGCCGTGTCGGCTCTGCGGATCGTGCAGGTGCATCCCGATGTCGAGGACCTGGCGGAGCGGGCCGAGGCTGCTGAGGACCTCCGCCACGCCGGTGTTCGCCTCGCTGCCATCGCCACCGGCATTCTGCGGGCGTCCGTCGGGTTCCTGACCTTCCTGGTGGCGTTCGCCCTCCGCCGCGCCCACGAGCCCGCCTGGGTGTTCGGCCTCGTGCTGGCGGCGAGCATCGCCGGCACGCTCGTCGCCTCGGTGCTGGCCCCGCTCCTGCGACGCCGTGTGCCGGAGGAGCACATGCTGGCGGGGTCGCTCGGGCTGGTGGCGGTGGCGATGGTGGTTGCCGTGCAGGTGGACGGCCGGCCCGGCGCCGCCGTGGCCGCTGGCGCCGTGGGAGTGGCAGCCGGCGCCGGCAAGCTGGCCTTCGACTCGCTGGTGCAGCGTGACTCCCACGCCGCCGCCCAGGGCCGGGCGTTCGCCCGCTTCGAGGCGGTGTTCCAGCTGGCGTGGGTGGCGGGTGCGCTCCTGCCGGTGGCCCTCACCGTCCCCCGCCGGGCCGGCTACGTGCTGCTGGCGCTGGGCTGCGGGGCGGCGGCGATCTCGTACGTCACCGGCCTGACCGCCCACCGGCGCAGGAGCGCCAAGCGGGTCGAGCGGGTCAAGCGGCGCGCGGCCGATGGTGGCGCTGCGGGCGCGCCCGCCCTGGCCACGCCCAAGGGGCGGTCGCAGGGCCCGGGGGCCGAGTGACCACCGAGGTCCTCGTCCTGTCGGACACGCACCTGCGACCTGGTGGTGTCCTGCCCGACAGCGTGTACCTGGCCCTCGACCGGGCCGACGTGGTCCTGCATGCCGGCGATATCGTGACGGCGGACCTGCTGCACGAGCTGTCCGGCTTCGCCCCTGTCCACGCCGTCCTCGGCAACAACGACGTCGACCCGGCCCTGTCCGCACTCCCCGAGCGGCGCCTCGAGGTGGTGGACGGCGTCCGCATCGCCATGGTCCACGACAGCGGCGCCCGCACGGGCCGGGCGGCCCGCCTCCGCCGCTGGTTTCCCGACGCCGACGTGGTGGTGTTCGGCCACAGCCACATCCCCGTGCGGGAGACGGGGCTCGACGGCCAGCTCCTCCTCAACCCCGGCTCACCGACCCAGCGACGCGCCCAGCCCGTCCACACCTACGGCTGGCTGGAGCTCGGAGTCGGTCGGGTGGTGCGCAGCGAGATCGTGGTCGCCTGACGTACCACTACTAGAGCAGGGGGGTCCCGGGCCCGACCGCCACGCCGGCATGGGCGCCGGCCTCTCGGGTCGCAGCCGGGCGTGCAGCGGGAAGGAGATCCGGCGCCCCACGCCGACGCAGGCGCTCAGTCAGGGATGTCGATGCGCTCTAGCCAGAGGCCGGGGGCGTCGACCTCGGCCGGTGTGGGCAGCTCGCGCTCGGAGTGCCACAACCGGGCCAGTCCTGCTTCGCCCGCCCGCTCGACCACACCCTTCACGAAGGTGCGGCCCCGCTCGTACTGTGCCGGCGTCACGTCGAGCCCGAAGAGGCGGGCCACGAACCGCTCGCCCTCGCCCCGCTCGGACCGGCGACGGCGCAGCGCCTCTACCAGCGCCCCGTAGCCCGACACGAGCGTCTGGCCCACGTTGTCCATCACGTGGTCCGTGTAACCCTCGATGGCGGCGACAAGAGCCTCGATGCGGGCCAGGATCACCTGCTGCTCGGGCGTCTCCATGGCCCCGAGGAGCTCGCCGGGCTCGCCCAGCACCGCCTGGAACGACATCGGGTCAGTGGGGTCGAGGGCGGTGAGCTTGTCCTGGAAGGCATGGGGATCAGGCCGGAACCCGGCTACGTACGACCGCAGCAGCCCGTCGAGCCGGACCCGCACGTGCGGGCGGCCGAGCACGGCGTGATGGGCGATCTCGTTGAGGCACAACCACAGGCGCACGTCGTCGATCGACAGGCTCCAGTCGGTGGCGAACTCCGTCACGTTGGCCGGCACGAGCACCAACGCGTCCGACGGGGGGCGGGGCACCGGCAGCTCGTACTCGCCCAGGGCCCGGCGGGCCAGGTGGCCCACCATGGACCCGGCCTGGATGCCGAGGAGCAGCGGGCCCACGACCTCGGTGACGCCGCCGAACGCGTACATCCCGGCCTCGGCGCCGGTGGGGTCGTCGTCCTCCTCGGCGCCGGCGGTCGACGCCAGCGCCCCGGCCAGGCCCTCGAACAGCGGGTGGTAGGCCGAAAGCGTTCGCCGGGCCCACTCGGCCCGGCCCACCGTGGTGACCGTGAGCGGATGGCCGGTGACCGTGGTGGAAAGCCCGGTGGCCTTGGCCACGTGCAGGTCGGCCACCCGCACCAGCTCCTCGTACTTCATGCGCTCGACCGGGTCGGTGTTGGGCTCGGGCCGGCCGTCGGTGGCCAGCCACAGGCTCATCTGACGGGCCACCTCGAGGTTCACGGCGCCCTGATTCGACAGCAGCTTGGCCAGCTCGCCGAACAGGCCCTCGAAAGGGTTGCCGGCGCCGCCTCCGAAGGGTTCCGAACCGCTCACCCGTCCATGGTAGGACGCCCTCAGCGCTGGGCCGGTCGCTCCCTCAGCCGCACCCTCATCGTCTTCGTCTCGGCTCCCCGCACCACCGTCAACGTCACCACGTCGCCCGGCCTGTGGGCGCGCAGCAGCACGCGGAGGGCGCCCATGGAGCCCAACGGGGAGCTGTCGACCGACGTGATCACGTCGTCGGCCACCAGCCCGGCCGCGCCTGCCGGGCTCCCGTCGCTGGTATCGGCCACCAGGGCGCCGCCGGCCACCCCGAGGAGCCTGGCGGCCTCGTCGGACAGGTCGCTGCCTTCGACACCCATCCAGGCCCGCACGACCTTGCCGGTGCTCAGCAACTGCTCAGCCACGGCCCGGGCCCAGTCGATCGGCGTGGCCATCCCGACGGACGCCCCCCGCCCGCCGTCGCCACCGACGGCGGTGATGATGCCGACGACGGCACCGCTGCCGTCCACCAGTGCCCCGCCCGACGAACCGACGGCGACGGGCGCAGACGTCTGGATCATGTCGAGCAGCGCCGGCCCGGTGGGACGCTCGACCTCGCGGCCGAGGCCGTCGACCACGCCGACCTCGAGGGCCGGCTCCTCCTTCCCGGAGGGACCACCCATGGCCATCACCTTCTGGCCGACGGTGAGGCCGGCGGCCGAGCCCATGGTGGCCACGGGGACGGTGCCGGCGTTGTTCACCCTCACCACGGCGATGTCGCTCCAGATGTCGGCGCCGACCAGGCTGCCCTCTGCCCGGTGCCCGTCGGACATCACCACCACGATACGGGTGGCGCCCTCCACCACGTGGTGGTTGGTGAGCAGGTGGCCGTCGCTGCGGAACATCACGCCGGCGCCCCGGATGCGGCGGTCGATGCCGTCGATCCCCACCTCGATGCCGACGACGGCGGGCTGGACCCGCCGGCTGATGGCCAGTACCTCGGGCGAGGCCTTCTCCATGGTGGGCGTCAGGCGATCCGACCGCTGTGTCACCCGCTCGATCACCGGGACCCGCTGGACCCGCCGCAGGTTGCCGGTGACGCCTATGAGGCCTACGGCGAACAGGGCGCCACACACGCCGGCCAGCGCCGCCACCATCCATACCTTCGGGGGCATCCCGGAGTGCCCTCCGCCCGCCGCCGTCATGCCGTGGGCGCTGACCTCCGACGGGTGCCGCCACAGGCGGTCGTCGGGGGGCAGGAGGCGGGAATGGGGCGCGTCGTCGCCGAGAGGATCGTCGGGCTCCATCAAGGTCGAGGATAACGACGGGGCCGCTCCGAAGGAGGTCGGGGGCCGCCGGACGAGCACTAGGTAGCATTGCCGTGTGCATGTCGCGGCACTTCCCCGCCCTGACGGCGCCGATTGGCTGGGCCTCGCCATGGGCCCGCTGCCGGCGGCGGAGGCTTTCGCGTGGGCGGTCGTCCCCGGTTGTGGGGCGGTGGTGTCGTTCGCCGGCACCGTCCGCGACCATGCCGAGGGCCGCCCCGGGGTCACCTCGCTCGAGTACGAGGCGTACGAGGAGCAGGTCGCGTCCCGCCTGCGGGCCATGGCCGACGAGGCCCGCAGGCAGTGGCCCGGCATCGGCCGACTGGTCCTGCTACACCGTGTCGGCCCGCTTTCCGTCACCGAGATTTCGGTTCTGGTGGTGGTTTCGACGCCGCACCGACCCGAGGCGTTCGACGCCGCCCGCTGGTGCATCGACACCGTGAAGTCCACCCTCCCGATCTGGAAGCGGGAGACGTGGGAGGGCGGGTCCGACTGGGCGACGTGTGCGCATCCCGTCACCGGCGTCACCGGCGTCGCCTCGTGAGCAACCTCCTCTACCTGCTCGCTGCGCTGAGCCTCAGCGTGGTCGGTTCCGTCGCCCTCTGGTACCGCCACCGCAAGCCCCGCTCCCTTGAGTACGGGGTGGACGAGTTCCAGCGCGAGCTCAAGGCGCTCTCCCCCGATCGGCGTGAGAGTGACTGACGTCCGGGCCCGGGGCCGGTAGATGGGCCGCGACCTGGCCATCGACCTCGGGACCGCGAACACACTCGTCTACGCCCGTGACCGCGGCATCGTGCTGAACGAGCCCACCGTCATCGCCCTGAACGAGAAGACCCAGGCCGTGCTGGCCATGGGCCATGACGCCTGGCAGATGATCGGCCGCACGCCCGGCTACATCGTGGCGGTGCGCCCGTTGCGCAAGGGCGCCATCACCGACTTCGACATCACCCAGCGCATGATCCGGCTCCTGCTCAAGCGGGCCGGCGTCACCCGGTTCAACCGGCCCCGGGTCCTCATCTGTGTGCCGTCGGCCATCACCGAGGTGGAGCGCCGGGCGGTGGAGGAGGCGGCCCGGCGCGCCGGCGCCGCCGATCCCTATCTGATCCATCAGCCCATGGCGGCGGCCATCGGTGCTGGCCTGCCCATCCACGAGCCCCTCGGCAACATGGTGGTCGACATCGGCGGCGGCACCACCGAGACGGCAGTCATCTCGTTGGGCGGCATCGTCGCCCTCCAGGCCATCCGGGTGGGCAGCTTCGACATCGACGCCTCCATCCAGACCTACGTTCGGCGCGACTACGGCATGGCCATCGGCGAGCGCACGGCCGAGGAGATCAAGCTGGCCATCGGCTCCGCCTACCCGGTCGACGACTCCGTCAAGGCCGAGGTGCGCGGGCGGGACCTGATGACCGGCCTGCCCAAGACGGTGATCCTGTCGCCGGACGAGGTGCGGGCCGCCATCGACGAGCAGGTGAGCGCCATCGTCGACTCGGTGGTGCAGTGCCTGGGCCAGGCGCCGCCCGAACTGGCCCAGGACCTCATCGGCCAGGGCATCCACCTCGTGGGCGGCGGCGGCATGCTGCGCGGCCTCGACCGCCGCCTGGAGGAGGAGACCGCCATCCCGGTCCACCTCGTCGACGCCCCGTTGGAATGCGTCGTGCTGGGCGCCGGCCGCTGCCTCGAGGCCTTCGACTCCCTCAAGGTCATGTTCATGGGCGCAGAGCGCTAGAGCGTTTCGCCCCGGACGCGGCGCTTGCTTCGGCGAGCCTGTCGGAGAAGAGGACGGCGGCGGTGCCGGCTTCGCCGGCGCGAACCAGCCGCTTCCGCCACCGCGGCAGCCTCGGGGCGAGTCCTCCGGTAGCTTCCTCCTCGTGACGGCTCGTGCCCTGTTGGCGGCTGTCTCGGCGGCGCTGGTCGACGAGAGGCGGCAGCTGTCCCTCGACGAGCTGCGCTCCCTCTCGCAGGTGCCGGACGAGGCGGTGCCGGCGCTGGCCGCCGTCGCCCACGAGGTGCGGCTGGCGTGGTGCGGGCCTAGCGTCGAGGTGGAGGGGATCCTGTCGGTGCGGACCGGGGGGTGCCCGGAGGACTGCGGGTTCTGCAGCCAGTCGGCCAGGTTCGACTCGCCCGTGCTGGCCACCGCGTTCCTCGACCCTGCGTCGGTCGTGGCCGCCGCCCGCGAGACGGCGGCCCTCGGCGCCTCGGAGTTCTGCATCGTGCTCGCCGTCCGGGGGCCGGACGAGCGCACCATGGGGCGTCTCGAGGAGCTGGTGCCGATGGTGAAGAGGGAGACCGGGCTCGAAGTGGCCGTCAGCGCCGGCATCCTCGACGGCGCGCAGGCCGCCCGCCTGGCTGCCGTCGGCACCCACCGGTACAACCACAACCTCGAGACGGCCCGCTCCTTCTTCCCCGAGGTCGTCAGCACCCACTCGTGGCAGGAGCGGTTCGACACCTGCCGCCTCGTCCGCGACGCCGGCATGCAGCTGTGCTGCGGCGTGCTGCTCGGCATGGGCGAGACCGACGAGCAACGCATCGAGCTGCTCGGCCAGATCCGCGACGTCGACCCGGCCGAAGTGCCCGTCAACTTCCTCAACCCCCGTCCCGGCACGCCGCTCGGCGGCCGCCGGCCGGTGGAGCCGCTGGAGGCGATCCGCTGGATCGCGCTGTTCCGGCTGGCCCTGCCGAGCGTGATCCTCCGCTACGCCGGCGGGCGGGAAGTCACCCTCCGCGACCTCCAGGCCATGGGCATGACGGCTGGCATCAACGCCCTCATCGTCGGCAACTACCTCACCACCCTCGGCCGCCCGCCGGCAGACGACCTCGCCATGCTGGCTGACCTCCGCATGCCGGTGGCCGCGCTGTCCAAGGTCCTCTGACGGGTGACCGCCCTGCCCGCGGCCCATTGCGAGAGCTGCGGTCGACCGGCTGCGGCGTGCGTCGGGCCCTGCCGCCGGCCCCTCGACCCGCCCCGCCACTGCCCCGCCTGCGGGCGCCGGGTCGCCGTCCAGGTCACCCCCGCCGGCTGGACGGCGCGCTGCCGCGACCACGGCGCCCTTCCGTTGCTCGGAAGCGCTAGAGGAGACTGACCAGGTCGTCGACCGTTGTAGTGACCTGGAGCCCCGATCGTTCGGTCAGCCAGTGGACGTTGCCGGCGTGGACCGGGTCGGCGGGGTCGAACCGGTTGAGGAAGACCACGGGCCGGTGGGGGAGGGCGTCGACGGCGAGGAGGACGGCGTTGATGGCGCCGAGGCCGGCGTCGGCCACGAGCACGACAACGTCAGGGGCGAGGGCGGCGGCCAGGGCCACGTTGTCGGCGTCGGCCGCCAGTGGCGACCGGGGCCCGCCCACCCCTTCCACCAGGCCGACACCGGCGCCGGGCGGCCAGCGCACCTCGGCCAGCAGGTCGGCCAAGGTGAAGGGTGCCAGGCCGAGCGCCTCGGCCGCGAGGGGCGGGGCCATGGCGGCGGCGTAGGAGCGGTGGGGCGGGCACACCTCGGCCGCCGCCTCCCCGGTGGCGGCGGCGAGCACCTCGGCGTCGGTGGGCCACATGCCGGCGCCGCTCGCCTGGCCGCCGCCGGCCGGCATCCCGGCATCGGTGAGCCACGGGCCCGCGCCGGGAACCTGGCCGGTGGCGGCGTTCTCCGGTCCCGGTCCGGGCGCCTGGGCGCCGGCGGCAACGAGCTCGTCATGGTCGCATGCATGGGCGCCGGGCCCGAACGACTGCACCGGTTTGCGGGCGGCCGGCGCAGATCCGTCGGCGCGCAACGCCCGGGCCAGGGCGGCGGTCAACCACGTCTTGCCCACGCCGGTCGCCGTTCCGAGCACCAGCACCACCTTTTCGGGCCGGGCGCTCGTGGTGCCCGGAGCGACCGGCTCTCCCCGTCGTCCTGCACGCCGGTCGGCCGTCGGGACCAGTCCGAGTGCGGTCAACGCCTCGGCCAGGTGGTCGACCTGATCGGCGGAGTGGGCGGCGGACAGCGAGATGCGCAGGCGGGACGTGCCGGCGGGCACGGTCGGCGGGCGGATGGCCGGTACAAGCAGGCCCTGCTCCAACAGTTCGGCCGATGCAGCGAGCGCCGCTGCCTCGTCGCCCACCACGACGGGGACGATGGCGCTCGGGTGCCCCGGTCGCAGCCGGTCGACGTTGGCCCGCAGGCGGGCCCGAAGCGCCTCGCCCTGCGCCGACTGCACGACCGACAGGGCGGACAGGGCGGCGGCGGTGTCGGCGGGGGTCGAGGCGGTGGTGAACACGAACGACCGCGCCCGTTGCACCACCAGCTCGCACAGCCCGGCCGGACCGGCCACGAACCCGCCGAGCGATCCGAGCGTCTTCGACAGCGTGCCGGTGCGGAGCACGCCTTCGGTCCCGTGCAGGTGGTCGGGGCCGAGGACGGCATGGGCGTCGTCGACCACGAGGAGCGCGCCGTGGCGCCAGCACAGCTCGACCAGTTGGTCGAGGGGCGCCACGTCACCGTCCATCGAGAACACCGACTCGGTGACCACGAGCACCCGGCCGGGCGCGGCTGCCACCGCCGCTTCGACGGCCGCCACGGCGACGTGCGGCGTCACCACCACGGCGGCCTTCGACAGGCGGCAGCCGTCGACGATCGACGCGTGGTTCAGGCCGTCGCTAACGATGGTGACATCCGGCCCGCCCAGCGCCTGGAGGACGCCGACATTGGCCATGTAGCCGGTGGCGAACAGCACCGCCGCCTCCGCTTCCTTCCAGGCCGCCAGTGCCGCTTCCAGCCTCCGGTGGGCCGGACGGG
The DNA here is from genome assembly GCA_023264975.1 of Actinomycetes bacterium. Classification (GTDB taxonomy): domain Bacteria; phylum Actinomycetota; class Acidimicrobiia; order Acidimicrobiales; genus JAHFUS01. Next base: position 26,446 of record JAHFUS010000031.1, read on the forward strand.
CGCCGGCCACCAGCCGGGCCGACCCGGCACCGGTCCCGTCACGACGAACCGCCTCGACTGCCGCCGCCAGCACGTCCGGGTGGTGGCAGAGTCCGAGGTAGTCGTTCGAGGCGAACGACACGACCGGCCGCCCGCCCGGTGTCGTCGCCTTGGGCGTGTGGCAAGCGGACGTCGACACCGCCGGCGCCGCCGCAGCCGGCGCCACCACCGTCGCCGGCCCCGGTCCGTCGACGTCGCGCACGGTGCGCCACCGGCCGGCGGCGCGGATGCGATCGGTCTCCACCGCCGCCCAGTCCGTCCAGCGGCCCATCAGCCGGCGGCAACCTCGGCCAGCGCGGCGGCCAGCACGTCGACGATGCGGTCGATCTCGGCGGCGGTGACGGTGAGCGGTGGCACGAGGGCGATGACGTCGCCCAGCGGGCGGAGCAGCACGCCGCGCCGTACGGCGGCGGCGCAGACCCGCCGGCCCCACCGGGCGTCCGGCCCCGGGGCCGCCAGTTCGACGCCGGCCAGCAGGCCCCGCACCCGGACCTCCCGTACCGACCGCAGCGGTCGCAGGTGGTCGGCGAGCAGCGCGGCCAGCTGCGCCGACCGCGCCGCGACGTTGGCCAGCACGCCCGTGTCCTGCAACAGCTGGAGGTGGCGCAGCGCCACCGCCGCAGCCAGGGCGTTACCGCCGAAGGAGTGGCCGTGCAGGAACGTCCTGGGACCGGGGTCGGCGCCGAGGAAGGCGTCGAACACCCGGCCGGACGCGACCGTGGCCGACATCGGCAGGTACCCACCGGTGAGCCCCTTGCCCAGGCACAGGAGGTCGGGGCGCAGGCCCGCCTGGTCCGACGCGAACAGCGTGCCTGTGCGGCCGAACCCGGTGGCCACCTCGTCGCAGATCAGCAGCACGTCGTGGTCCCGGCAGGCGGCGCCGAGGGCGGCGAAGTCCTCCGGCGGGGCCATAAGCATCCCGCCCGCGCCCTGCACCAGTGGCTCCACGACGACAGCCGTCAGCTCGGCTGCGTGCTCGGCGACCATTGCGGTCGCCGTGGCCAGCGCCGACGGGTCGGCGAAGCTGGGTGCCCGCAGCACCCCGAAGCGCAACGGACCGTACAGGTCGGCGCCGAAGCCGGAGCCCCCGAGCGACAGGGCGCCGATGCTGTCGCCGTGGTAGCCCGCCTCGAAGGCGAGAAAGGTGCGCCGCCCGGGCTCGCCTTCGTTGACCCGCAGGTGGAAGGCCAGCTTCAGCGCCTGCTCCACGGCCGATGCGCCGTCCGACGCGAACAGGAAATGGGGCCGGTCGACGGGCACCACGGCGGCCAGCGCCTCGGCCAACTCGGTGACCACCACGTTGCCGTGCCCGAGCAGGGTCGAGTGGGCGACACGATCCAGCTGGTCCCGCACGGCCTCGTCGAGCTCCGCCACCCCATGGCCGAGGGTCGTGACCCACAGGGACGAGATGGCGTCGAGATAGCGGTTGCCGTCGACGTCGATCAGCTCTCGGCCCTCGGCGCGGGTCACCATCACCGGTTCCTCATCGAGGAAGGCGGCCATCTGGGTGAACCCGTGCCAGACGACCGCCGCGTCCCGCTCGGCCCAACCGGCCCCGGCGCCGTCAGCCATCGAACGCGTCGCTGTCGGTGTCGCCGGACGGCCCGCCTGCGCCCAGCAGGTCCTCGGCCGCCTGGCGGACCTGCCAGTCGCGGTCCTCCAGGGCGCGAGTCAGTGCAGCCTCGACCTCGGGGCCTTCGAACGGCGCCAGTGCCAGCACGGCCCGCCGGCGCACGGCCGGCTTGTCGGTTGTCGCGGCCAGGATCGCCGGCAGCGCCGTCGCGTCCCCCACCGCGCCGAGGGCGGCCACCGCCGCCTCCCGGCACAGGGCATCGGCGTGCGACGCTGCCACCGCCGCCAGCGCCTCGACCACGCCGGCCGCCGTGCCGCGCTCGCCCAGGGCCCACGCAGCCGCCTCGACGACCATGGAGTCGCTGTCGGTGAGCAGGGACAGCAGATCGGCGCCAGGGACGGCGACGGCCACTGCGCACGCACGCCGCCGCACGAGCGGTTCATGGTCGGCCAGCGCGCCGGCCACGTCGGCGATCGTCGCACGACCCAGCCGGGCGAGGGCGGCCAGCGCGGTGGCCCTCACGCGCGCCGACGGGTCGGCCAGCAGCCGGCGCGCCTCCGGTTCGCCGTCCCCGCCGCCGTGCCCGGCCGCCGCCGCCAGTCCGCGCCGGCGCCCCTCGTCCGCCGACGGAGCCTCCGCGGTCACCAACCGCCTGCGACCGCGACCACCGGATGCGCCGTGCCCCGGAGGTCCGAAAGTAGCCGAACCTCGCATTTCGCGGTGATCAGGTGGGGTTGCGAGCAAGGCTGAATAGTGCACACTGTTGCACCATGGGAACGACCCGGCGGCTCGCGATCGTCCTCTGCTTCGGCCTCTTCGTGTCCAGCCTCGGGGCGTTGTGGGTGCAGCGGGCCGGCGAGGCGCAGGCCGAGCCGGACGATCCCACGCTGGCCGCCGTCGAGCCCGTCACCACGACCACAGCCGCCACCACCACCACCTCCACCACCACCGCGGCACCACCACCGGTGACGGCCGCGCCGGCAACCGCCCGCCCGGTGAACGTGCCGAAGGACCCGTACGTGGTCGAGCCGCTGGTGGAGCTCGGCACCATCGAGATCCCGAGGATCGGCCTCACTCACCGGATCTTCGAGGGCATCAGCCTGCGCACCATCGACCAGGGCCCGAGCCACTGGCCTGGCACGGCCATGCCCGGCCAGGTCGGCAACGCCGTGTTCGCCGGCCATCGGGTCACCCACAGTCACCCGTTCCGCAACATCGACCAGCTGGTGGTGGACGACGAGGTCATCTTCACCGTGAACGGGGCCCGCTCCACCTACGTGGTCAGCGGTTCCGAAGTGGTGACCCCCAAGGCGCTGGGAATCGTGAACCAGTCGCCCACGCCCACGGCGACCCTGTTCGCCTGCCACCCGCCGGGGTCGGCCAAGTTCCGGTACGTGGTGCACCTCTCCCTGCGGGCCTGAGCGCCTCAAGGTCCCGCCCGCCCCGGCCGACAACCAAGGCGGAAAGGAGAGGTCCATGTCGTTCATGGTGAACTTCCGCAGCGCCGAGGGGAAGCCGGGCTACCACCCGACCGATTCCCTGGAGGAGGCGGTCCGCTTCGTCGAGCACCTGCGGAATCAGGAGCAGGTGGCCGATGCACGCGTCTGGCGACTCCAAGAGGTGCCCCTGGAAGTGAAGACGTACTACAAGGTCGTAGTCCCCTCGGGTGCCCCGGCGCCCGCGTCGCCGCCCGCCCCCGAGCCCGCGATTGCAGCGGTAGCACCTCCGGTCGCGGCGGACGACAGCGCACCCAAGCCTGACGCCGGCGGCGACGCCGTCGGTGCCAACGGCGCCCGCTTCGGACGTTTCAACCGGACCTGACCCCGACGGAAAGGTTCGACCGGGCGGCTGCGCCTCGCGAGGGGCGCAGTCGCTGCCGCGCCCGGGGCTCAACCGACGGCGTTACGCAGGGCGAGGCTGATGGCGAAGATCGCCACGGTGATCAGCCCGGCCATCACCACGCCCACCGACAGCGCCACACCCACGAGCCCGAAGGCCGAGCGCACGCGATGGCTGCGATCGAGGGGCGGCTCCGGCCGGATGGCGCTGCCGGGTCTCGACGCCGACGCGGGCACGGCGCGCGTCGTCCGCACCGGCGGGCGCTCGGGTGGCAGGGGTGTGACCGGCGGGACGGCTACTTCCACGCTGGTCGGCGGGTCCGCGTCGAACCCGACCGGCTCTGGGGCGAGCACCGGGGCGGACCCCCACCACGGGTGGTCCGACACGCCGGCCCACTCGTCGTCGCCGCCGCCGCCGTCGCCCGCATCCGCCTCGACGGTGTCGGGCGCATCGGGGGCCCGGGCCTCCTGCCCGCCTGTCTCCGCCGCACCCGGGACCCCTTCGCCGGCCGCCCCGCCGCCGTCGGGCGCCTGCGCCTCGTCGTCGGACGCAGCTCCGACCCGGTCCTCCTCGACCGGCGCCGCCACGTCGACGTCGTCCGGCTCCGGCTCCGCCACGAACGCCGGCTCCGCCACGAACGCCGGCTTCGCCACGAACGCCGGCTCCGCCACGAACGCCGGCTCCGCCACGAACGCCGGCTCCGCCACGAACGCCGGCTCCGCCACGAACGCCGGCTCCGCCTCTGCCAGCACGACCACTGGGTCCGTTTCCCCCACGACCGGCTCGGGCGCCACCTCGGGCGCCGGGGACACGTCCTCCGCGGCGGCGGGCGCATCAGGCGCTTGCGGCGCCGGCAACGACGCGCCCCCGGAGCTCTCGATCCAGCGCTTCCAGTCGTCGTTGGTCCACTCGAGCACGGGCTTGTCGGCAAGGTCCGCCGCCTCGCCCCCCGAGACCGCGGCCGGTCCCGCCCCGTCCGCCGCCTCACGCTGGTCGTCGATCCCACCGACGGGCTCGTCCCGCGCGTCGGGGTCGACCCCCCCGGGATGGGTCACGTGGACGCCGACCGACGGGGACGTGACACAGCCGCCGAGCGGGCCCTACCGCCGTCGATAGGAGGTGGTTCCATGGCAGGCTGTGACCGACAGACGCGACGCACGGACGTGGACACGATCGATCAGATGGTAGTGCCGCCCCCCCAGGGCTGGGATACGTCAGAGTCCTCCGACTGGCGATGGGTGCGCTGGGGTGCCCCCGCGTTCGTCGTCGTGCTCATGCTCCTCGGTTCGATGCAGGTCAGCCTTCCCTACTACGCGCTGGCGCCCGGTGATGCCCGCCAGGTGAACGACCTGATCAGCGTTCCGAAGGACCGCGCCTTCCCGCCGCGCGGCAAAGTCCTGCTCAGCACCGTGTCGCTCAGCCGGGTCAACGCCTTGCAGGCCTTCTTCGGCTGGCTCGACTCCGACGTCGACGTCCTGCCCGAGGACCAGATCCTCGGCAAAACGCCCCGCAAGGAGTTCACCCAGCAGAACATCCAGGAGATGGACACGTCGAAGCAGCTGGCCGCCGTGGTGGCGCTGCGCCGGCTCGGCTACGAGGTGGCCGAGCAGGGCAAGGGCGCCCGCGTGGTGCAGGTGGAGAAGGAGGCGTCTGCGGCCGGGCGCCTGATCCAGGGTGACGTCATCACCGGCATCGACGGCCGGCCCGCGTCGCTCTCGCAGGAGGTCGTCCGGGCCATCCGCCTCCACAAGCCGGGGGAGTCGGTGCGCCTCGACGTGCTCGGTGCGAAGGGTGGGACCCGGGTGGAGGAGATCGTGCTCGGTCACCGCCCCGACGGTGTCGAGGGGTACCTCGGCGTCGTTCTCGACACCAAGGAGCAGAAGTTCGACTACCCGTTCGACGTGGTGATCGACTCCGGCACCATCGGCGGGCCGTCGGCCGGCCTCGCATTCACCCTCGGGGTGCTCGACACCCTCACCGCCGGCGAGCTCACCGGCGGCAAGTCGGTCGCCGCCACCGGCACTATCGAGATCGATGGGCACGTGGGCGACGTGGGCGGCGTGGTCCAGAAGACCGCCGCCGTGCGTGCAGCCGGCGCATCGGTGTTCCTCGTGCCCCCCGGCGAGTACGAGGACGCGCGCAGCCACGCCGGGTCGAAGCTCCGGGTGATCAAGGTCACCAGCCTCGACGACGCCATCGCCGCCCTCGCCGGCCTCGGGGGCGACGTCAGCGCCCTCGGCGTCGCCCCCGCCGGCACACCCGGATGACCCGTCGGCGGGCAGGGCGCACGGCTACGCTTTCCACATTGGGCCGCGCAGAACACTCCTGAGCGCCTCCCGCTTGCCGATATAGGCCCCGGAATGTCCGCTTCGAGCGCTCAGCTCCAATTCGCCGCCGAATTCGTCCTGTTCCTGGCCGCAATGTCGGGGCTCGCCGTCGTCGCGCTGCGGGGGGCGCTGCTGAGCGACAAGGTGTCCGGCGAAGCCGCGCTCACCGCCGGCTTCCTCGCCCTCGCAACCTCCGCCTTCCTTCACGGGTCGCGGCTGGTCGACGACGGCGGGTCCACCGTCATCGTGGGCCTGCGCACGGCCGGCATCGTGGGAGTCCTGGCCGGGTGCCTGCTGGGGTGGGTCGCCGGCGAGGCGGCCCGCATCCTCCTGGCTCTGGCGGTTGCCTCGCTGGCTGCCGCCACCTTCGTCGACTCGGGCGACTCGTCCACCTTCTCGCGCGTCACCCTCGTGGTCGGTGGCCTGGCCATGGGCGTGGCGGTGCTGGTGGCCAGCCGCCGCTCCATCGCCGCACGGGTCGCCGCCACGGCCGCCGTCACCCTGCTCATCGTGGTGCTGGTGCTGGGCGTGGCCCTCTCCGCCGTGCTTGTGAACACCGTCCAGGACAGCGCTGTCGACCGTATCGAGCGCCGGGCCCTGAACGAGGCGAAACGGGCAGGCCTGCAGCCCGCCGATCGCATCCGGGATGCCAAGATCGTTGCGTCGACGCTTCTCGGCGACGATCGCATTGCCAACGTACTGGCGGCCAAACAGTCGCCCAACCCGTCGGACATCCTCACCCAGGACCTCCAGACGCTGTCGAACCGGTTCCTCGCCGACGTCGCGCTCGCGTATGTCTCCCCCGGAGGCCAGGTGCACGGCGTGGCCAACCTCGACAAGGTGCAGGTCTTCGAACTGGCGGGCAAGCCGGTGGTCATCGAGGCGTTGCGGTCGGCCGACGAGCGGACGTCCGTCGAGCTTCTCGGCAACCAGGCCTACTCCGTGGGGGTCGAGCCCGTACAGTCGGCCAGGACGGCGGGCCTGGCCGGCGTGGCCATCGCCCTACAGAAGCTCGACGACACCTACCTGGAACAGGTCGCCACCGACGACGAAAGGCTGTCGCTCGCCCTCGTCAAGAGCTCGACGGTGGCCAAGCGCGGTGAGCAGCCCAGCGCCTCGGCGATCGCAGGCATGGTACGGGCCGCCCTGGTCGACGGCCGGGCGAGCAGGGGCGTCGTCGACGAGCGCTTCGTGGCTGTGGCCCCGGTTTTGCTGGGGGACGGGACGCCCCAACTCGCCCTGGTGGCGTCGAGCCCCACCACGCTGGTGGGCAAGACCCGCGACGACCTGTTCCGCAGTCTCTTCCTCGTCGCACTGGGCGGGGCCATGCTGGCTTTGCTGTTCGCCGTCGTCGTCGGCGCCCGCATCGGGAGCGGCCTCGCCCGGTTGCGGACCGCCGCAGAGGCCATCCAGGGCGGCGACTTCGGCGTGCGTACGGGCATCGCCAGCGCCGACGAGGTTGGCGTTCTGAGTCGGGCCTTCGACAAGATGGCCTCGTCCGTGCAGGACAAGACGGCGGCCGAGGTGCGCTTGCGGGGCCGTCTCGAGGCGGTGGTGGGAGGGATGGGCGAGGCGCTGGTCGCCCTCGACGAGCAGGGCCTCATCACGGACTTCAACCGCGCCGCCGAGGAGCTGCTGGGCGTTCGCCAGAACTACGCGGTGGGAAAGCCCGTGGCCGACGTCGTCCGGCTCATCGACGAGGACGCCACGCCCATCCCGATCGATCCCACGCCCGGTGCCGGTCGGTGGAGCACGCTCGGGTCGGTGCAGGCCATCGACGGCCGCCAGGTGCCCGTGGCCGTGTCGGTGGGCGCCCTGCACGGTCCCGGTGCCGAGTCCAAGGGCAGCGTCATCGTCCTCGCCGATCTCACGAGCGAGCGCGAGGTCGAGCAGATGAAGAAGGAGTTCCTCTCCCGGGTCGGCCACGAGCTCCGCCACCCGCTCGTGCCGCTCATGGGCTACGCCGAGATCCTGAACCGCAAGGAGGTCTCGCCCGAGCAGGCCCGCTTGATGCACACGGAGATGCTCGACCAGTCCCGAAAGCTCCTGCGGATCGTGGAGATGCTCGAGTTCTTCGCCGCCGCCGGCGCCGGGCGGATCCTCCTTCGCCTCGAGGAGGTCGACCCCCGCACGGTCATCGACGACATCGTGCGCAAGTGGCAGATGCAGCTCGGCACGCCCGAGGTGATCCGGCCGCGGGTGCGCCGCAGCACCCCCCTCGTGGTCGCGGATCGAGTGCGTCTCACCAAGTGCCTCGACGAATTGGTGGACAACGCGGTGAAGTTCTCCGTCAATGGTGGGAAAATCGTGGTGTCGGCCGAGCCGGGCCCCGATGGAGGCGTGGAGATCAGCGTGACGGACCATGGCCAGGGGATGACGGCGGCGGAGCAGCAGCAGTCGTTCGAGGAATTCGTCCAGGGGGACCCCTCCGACACCCGCCCCCACGGTGGCCTCGGTCTCGGTCTGGCCTTCGTGCGCCGGGTCATAGAGGCGCACGGAGGAAGCTTGACCTGCACGTCCGCCGTAGGAAAGGGCTCGAAGTTCTCAATCTTTGTGCCTGATGTGCCGAGAGGAACGGCGGGATGAGGCGCCTGGCCGGAGTCGTCGCAGTGGCGATCCTGGCTCTCGGCGCGGGGTGCTCCGGGAACCGGATGAAAGCCGGCGAGGCCGTCGTCGACATCGAGCCGGGCAGCCGGGTGCTCATCGGCGAGCGCGACCAGGGGCTCAAGCTGGCCGAAGGTCGTCGCACGGTGCACTTCGGTGCCGAGGTGAAGGTGCTGGAGGGTGCGGCGTCGATCGACCTCGGCGACGGCGGGAGCGTCGACGTCCGTACGGGCAGCGAGGTCGAGCTCAGCGCGCCGCTGTCGCTGGTGGCGGAGGACCTTCTCGTCACCAGTGGGAACAAGCCCTTGAAAGTGGCGGTGGGCGGCTCGGAGGTCACGGTCGACGGCGTTGCCCGGCTCACTCGCGACCTCGCGGTCTCCGCGGCCACCTACCGGGGCGTCCTCACCATCCGCTCGGCTGCTCGTTCGCTCCGGGTACCCGCACTACGCCAATCCGACGTTCCGTCGCTCGGCGTGCTGCCGGCCGAGGCCGAGCCGTTGCGCTACGACACCGGCGATGCGTGGGACCGCCGTTTCCTGTCGCAGGCCATGGATCTCGGTGAGCAGCTCGAGGCGCGCAGCAGAGGCTTCACTAACCAGCTTCCGGCCGGCTCGGGCTCGACGCCCGGCTTCTACCGGATCCTGCTGCCGGCCCTCGAGAACGAGCCGGCGTTCGGTGCGGAGCTCCTTCCCAAGGACGCCGTCCCTGGCGACACGCTCGTCGGCGCTGCTATCACGGTGAGCGGCAGGATCGGCACGTTCGCCCAGCGTTGGGCCGACGTGTTCAAGTTCAGGAACGCCGGCGCCGCCTGGGGCCTCGTGGCCCTCGATCAGCAGGTGAACGACGCCGATGCCCTCGTCCACACCGTCGATCTCGCCATCGGGAGTCAGCCCGTCGCCTTCGCCCCCCCGCCAGGCACTGTGGCGGCTGTCGCGAACCAGTCGCCCGCGCTTGCCGCCGTCACCGCGACGCCACCGGCCAACACGCCTGGCCGTACGCCTGCCGCCCCGGTGACCCCGGCGCCGGTCGCCGCACCGGCTGCCGAGAAGCCGCTGATCGCCCTGCCCGAGCTGCCCGAGATCGTCCCACCGCCCGACCCGAACGCGCCGGGGCTGCTCACGCCCCTTCTCGACGTGGTCACCGACACCCTTGGCGGACTGCTCTCGGGCGGCTAGGGCCGGCTCCGGCAGGGCCTCTCACGGCCCGGCCGGGCATACCCCCTCGCGGCCCTGTTCGGTCGTAACCTCGGCCCATGTCCGACGGGCCTCTTTCCCCCGAAGAGGTCGCCCACCGCGGCTTCGGCACCACGTTCCGGGGTTTCGACACGGCCGAGGTCCGGGCCTACCTCCAGAGGGTGGGCAACGAGCTGAAGGCGGCCACTGCACGCGAGCGGGAGCTCCACAAGCGGGTCGCCGACGCCGAGCACCGGGCCGCCCACCCGGTCCTCGAGGGCGACGCTCTCACCCGCGTCCTGGGCGATGAGATGGGCCGAATTCTGGCCACCGCCCAGGCGGCAGCCAACGGGCTGAAGGACAAGGCCGAGGAGAACGCAGCCCGCATCCTGCGGGAGGCGCACGACCAGGCGCAGCGCATCCGGGCCCAAGCCGAGGCGATCCTGGCCCTGCGCACCGAGGAGGCCGACGCCGAGGCGGCCGAGATCCGCAGGGTGGCCACCGCCCAGGCGGCCGAGGTGGTGGAGCGGGCGGCTTACGACGCGGCAGGCGCCATGGCCGACGTGGAGGGCAAGGCCCGTCAACTGGTGCTGGACGCCCAGGCCGCGCGCGCCCGGGTCCTCGGTGACCTCACCCGCCGCCGCCGCCTCCTCCAGATCCAGGTCGAGCAGCTGCGCGCGGGCCGGGACCGCCTCCTCGACGCCTACCGCAAGGTCCGCAGCACCACCGACGAGGTCGCAGACGAACTGCAACGGGTGGAGGACGAAGCCCGCGAGGCGGCGGGGGCGGCCGGCGAGCGGGTGGCCGCCGGCCCCATGGTCGACGATCTCAACGACGTGCTGGCCGCCTTCGCCGCTGCGCCGGCCACCGAGGGGGGCGGGCCGTCGCCGGGCCCGGCGGCGACGTCCGACGGCGATGCCCAGACGACGGCGAGCGCCACCGGCCCAACCGCTCACACGGCATCCGATCCCGCCTCCGTCGCTCCCGGCGGCGGCGATGCGGAGGCGGCGGCTGCGTCTCCGCAGGGCCCGGGGTTGTCGACCCCGTTCCCGGACGAGACCGCCATCGCCGGCCAACCTGCCGGTCAGGGGCAGGACGCGGCGCCGGGGTCGGCGGCGGAGTCGACGGCGCCAGAGGCAGTCGGGAGCACCCCGCTGTCGGACGCAGGGCCGTTGCCCCAACTCGTGTCGACCCGTCCCGGCGGCGAGCGGCGCCCGCTGCGCCTGCTGCGCCGGCCCAAGGGCGACGGCCGTCCTCTCGACGTGGTTCCCCTGCCGGCTGATGACGAGGCCGTACGCATGATCCCTCCGACTCCCGAGCCGCCGCTGGCCGCCGCCGCGACCAGCGTCCCCGCGCCGGCCGACGAGCAGGCGGCCGGCGAGGACGTGCTGGCGCCGCCCGCTGCCGGCGAGGTCGAGACCCGAGCCGACCCGCCCGCTGCCGGCGAGTCGAATGAACCCGCCGCTCCGGCCATAGCCAGCGAGATGGGCGCCCCCGCCTCCGACACGCCCGCCCCCGGTGAGACGGACGCCGACGCCGTTGCTGGCGTTGCCGGAGTCGACGAGCTGTTCGCCCGCATCCGGGCGGGACGGGCCGGCGCCGTTGCGCGCGCCCACGAGGTCCTCACCGCCGACCCGGGCGCACCGGTTCAGCTTGGCACTCCTGCTGCAGCGTCGCCGGGCGACGAGGAGGCCAGCGTCTCCGCGGCCGCCTCTGCTCCGGACGGCCCGGTCGAGGAGGAGTCGCTGCTGCGGCGCCGCGACACCGCCGTCGAGGGGCTGGAGGCCAAGCTCGCCAGGAAGCTGAAGCGGGCCCTCCAGGACGAGCAGAACGAGGTCCTCGATCGGCTCCGCTCGGCCAAGGCGGGCGCCGGGCCCGAGGCTGTGCTGCCGGCGCCGGCCGATCAGGCCGGCCGCTACCGGCAGGCGGCGGAGGAGGCCTTGCAGGCGGCCGCCGCCGCCGGCATGACCTTCATGGCGCCATCCGACCCCACCGACGGGCACCACGCCGCACCCGACGTCTCCCCGGTCGTCGACGAGCTGGTCTCGTCGCTCGGCGAGCCCCTGCGTCGAGCCCTCGAGAGGGCCATGCGCGGCGACGGCGCTGACCCGGCGGCGGTGGGGGAGCGCATCGGCGCCGCCTATCGCGAGTGCAAGGCACAGCGGATCGAGGGTCTGGCCGGTGACGCCGTCACCGCCGCCTTCTCGTGCGGGGAGCTGGCAGTCATGCCCGCCGGGGCCGCGTCGCGGTGGGTCGTCGACGACGACGGGCGCCCGTGCCCGGACTGCGACGACAATGCGCTGGCCGGGCCCACGCCCGCCGGCGAGGCCTTCCCCACGGGCCAGGCCCATCCTCCCGCCCACGCCGGATGCCGGTGCCTGCTGGCGCCGGCTGCCCTTGCCGCGGCCATGCGCGGCCACGACTGACCCACAGACTCCCCGGGCAGTCCCTAGCATCGCCCCATGCGTGCACAAACGGACCGTCCCCGGCGACGTCGGCGGTCCACCGGCCGCATCGGGCTCATCGCCTTCGGGGTCGTCGCTTTCTTCGGCCTGACGTCGCTGCGAGGTGTCGCCGGGTTCTGGACCACATACCTGTGGTTCGAGGAGCTGGGCCTCACCAGTGTCTGGAAAGGGGTGCTCGGCACCAAGATCCTCCTGGTCCTGGTGTTCACCTCCATCTTCTTCGCCCTGCTGTTCGCCAACCTCGTGATCGCCGACCGTCTCGCGCCCCGCTTCCGTGCCATCGGCCCCGAGGACGAGCTCGTCCAGCGCTACCGCCAGGTCGTCGGCCCCCACGCCGGCAATGTGCGCATCGGCGTGTCGGTGCTGTTCGCACTGCTGGCGGGCTCGGGCGTGTCGGCCCAGTGGCACAACTGGTTGCTGTACCGCAACGCAGTCGACTTCGGTGTGAAGGACCCGCAGTTCGGCCGCGACGTCGGATACTTCGTCTTCAAGCTCCCGTTCCTGTCGTTCCTCGTGGACTGGGCCTTCGTGGCCGTGGTGATCGTCGCCGTGATCACCTTGGTGGCCCATTACCTCAACGGCGGGATCCGCATGCAGGCGCCGATGCAGCGGGTCACGCCTCAGGTGAAGGCGCACGTTTCCGTGCTGCTCGCCTGCCTTGCCCTGATCAAGGCCGTCGGCTACTACTTCCAGCGCTTCGAGCTGAGCTTCTCGACCAGGGGTGTCGTCGACGGCGCCACCTACAGCGACGTGAAGGCGCAGCTGCCCGCCCTCGAGCTGCTGGTGATCATCTCCATCGCCGCCGCCCTCATGCTCTTCTACAACATCCGGCGCAAGGGCTGGGCCCTGCCTGTCATAGGCGTCGGCCTGTGGGCCCTGATCTCGGTGGTGGTGGGTGCCATCGTCCCCGCCTTCATCCAGAAGTTCCGGGTGGAGCCCTCCGAGCTGGCCCGGGAGCGGGTGTACATCGAGCGCAACATCAAGGCCACGCGGTCGGCGCTGCAGCTCGACGACGTCGAGGAGGTGCCCTTCAACTACGACGAGACGCTCAACGCCGCCGAGCTGGCGGCCAACGCCGACACTGTGCGCAACGTGCGCCTCTGGGACCCCCTCTACGTGGAGGAGACGTTCCAGAAGCTGCAGGAGATCCGCTCCTACTACCAGTTCAACGACGTCGACATCGACCGCTATGAGCTGGACGGCCGCACCACCCAGACCATCGTGTCGGCGCGCGAGCTGAACTCGGCGGATCTTCCTTCCCAGTCGTGGGTCAACCGCCACCTGTCGTTCACCCACGGCTTCGGCGCGCTGGTGGCGCCGGCGAACGCGGTCACGTCCGACGGCCAGCCCAACTTCACCCTGAAGGACATCCCTCCCTCGGGAACGCCCGAACTCACCCAGCCCCGTCTCTACTACGGCGAGAACACCGGCGGCTACGCAGTGGTGAAGACCAAGCAGCGCGAGATCGACTTCCAGGATCAGCAGAAGGGCACCACCCGCTTCAGTACCTACAACGGCACAGGCGGCGTGCCGCTGAGCTCGTTCTTCCGCCGCGCCGCCTTCGCCCTGCGCTTCGCCGAGGTCAACATGCTGATCTCGAACCTCATCACGCCCGAGTCCCGGGCCATCTTCATCCGCGACATCGGCGACCGCGTGCGCACCGCCGCGCCGTTCCTGCGCTACGACGCCGACCCGTACCCGGTGGTCGTCGACGGGAAGCTCCTCTGGGTCCAGGACGCCTACACCACCACGTCGCGCTACCCCTACGCCCAGCGGGGCGACACCGACCGGATTCCTGACGGCAGCGGGTTGCGGGTCGGGTTCAACTACGCCCGCAACTCGGTGAAGGTCGTCACCGACGCCTTCAACGGCACCATGACCTTCTACGTGGTGGACGACAAGGACCCGATCATCAAGGCCTACCAGAAGGCCTTCCCCGACCTGTTCACGCCCGGAAGCGAGATCAGCGCCGAGCTGCGCAGCCACCTGCGCTACCCGGAGGACCTGTTCCGGGTGCAGACCACCATGTACGGCCGCTACCACATCACCGATCCCGCCGAGTTCTACAACGCCGGCGACGCATGGGACATCTCCCAGGACCCAGGGAACGGCTCCCCGGCCGTGCCGAACGAGGCGACGACGTCCACCACGGCGGTCGGCGCCGCGCCCGGTTCGCTCGTGAGCGGCGCCAAGGGCAAGCGGATGGACCCCACATACCTCCTGCTCCGCCTACCCGGTGAAGACAACGCCAGCTTCCTCATTCTCCAGCCCTTCGTTCCCCGGTCCCAGGGTGACCGGCAACAGAACCTGTCGGCGTTCATGGTGGCCAAGAGCGACCCCGACGAGTACGGAAAGCTCAAGGCATTTGTGATGCCCCGAGGCGAGCAGATCGACGGGCCGGCGCTGGTGGACGCGCGCGCCGCGGCCGACACCGAGATCTCCCGTGAGATCACCTTCCTCAACCAGCAGGGATCGGAGGTCAAGCTTGGCAATGTCCAGGTGATCCCGATCGAGACATCGCTGCTGTACGTCAGGCCCCTGTACGTCCAGTCGTCGCGGAACCCCCTCCCCGAGTTCAAGCGGGCCATCGTGGTGTTCGGCAACAGGGCGGTGATCGGCGACACCCTGGCCGAGGCTCTCACCAAGATCTTCGGCGACGCACCCGAAACCCTGGAGGAGACGCCGGGTGGCACGCCACCCGTCCCTGTTCCCGGCCAGACGCCACCGGCCGGTGGCACCGGGGACAGGGCCACGGTGCAGCGCCTGCTGAGCGAGGCCCAGGCCGCCTACGACGCGGCCCAGACCGCCCTCAAGGCGGGCGACCTGGCCGAGTACCAGAAGCAGATCAACCTGGTGGGCGACAGGGTGAAGCAGGCCCAGTCGGCTGCCGGGACCGCCGCTGTGCCAGCGGCCTCCACCACGACCTCGACGTCGGGCCCAACCGCGTAGCTGGCGGCCCGGCCAACCCGATTTGGCACCAGGGGCGCTGCTGCTACGATGGGCAGTTCCGCCGCGGGGTGGAGCAGTCTGGTAGCTCGTCGGGCTCATAACCCGAAGGTCGTAGGTTCAAATCCTACCCCCGCCACCAAAGAACATGCAGGTCAGGCCCCACTTCTCGGAGTGGGGCCTTCTGCATTCCGGAGGATCTTCTACCGGATCTTCTACCGAACGCTCCGGCACGACACATCAGCCGACGACACTCGGCGGCACTATCCTCCGGAAACCGGCTGATTCTCAGAGCCTGTGGCGGTACCCTGTCGGCGTGAGCTTGATCGCCGATGTGAGCGCCGCCGAGGCTGCAATACAGGACTTGATCGACCTCGACGTGGCCATGCACGACCCTTCGGTGAGCCCACAGCTCCGGCGCCGGTTGACGCTGATGCGTCAACGCCGCGAGCAGGAGGTGCCCGGGGTGCGGGTGTCGGTCGCCGCCAAGATGTTGGGGCTGTCGGAACGGACGACGCGGGACTGGTTGGCGCATGGCCCGCTTGACGCGGTGCCTGGCGCGAAGCCGGCACGGGTGTCGACGGCGTCGCTGGCCGAGGTGCTGCCTGCGGTCGCGAAGCTCCGGGAGCTCGGCCAGGACCGCGAGCTGCTCCGTGCGCTCATCGACCGTCTCGAGGACGATCGGATCCGTCACCATCCGCGCGTTCGCAAGTCGATCGAGCAGATGCGCCGGGGCGAGTACGAGCCCTTCACGAGCGCGGATCTCTGACCGAGAGAGGGTTTAGGCTGGTCTGGACGCCGGTCGGCAAGCAGGCGGCCGGCAAACTCCGCGGACCGGTGAAGGTCGCCTTCACCGACGCGACCGAGGCCCTGGAACGCGTCGGATGTGACGCCGCCGGCTATCGACTGGCCGGCGACGACCTGGACAAGCTGTGCGTGGTCCATCTGTGGGGTCCCTGGCGAGTGGTCCTTGCCTTCCCGGAGGTCGACGTCGCGCTGGTGGTCGACATCGGCGAGCACCTCGACAACGACCGAAGCCGTGACGTCTACACCCGCCTCTACGACGCGTTGGACATCGATCCGCCCGCCGAGCCGAGGGACAAGCCGCCGTGTTGCGACGAGAGTGGCCCACCCACCGACGACGCGCAGCTTGATGCGGTCGAGCGCGGCTACCGGGCCCTTACTCGTCGTCGGCGGCGTCGCTGATCGCCACCGCGGGTGGGAGAACTCCGGCGACGAGGTCGGAGAACACGGTGGCGGCGTCGGCTTGCATTCCTGGGATGATGTGCTGGTACACGGTGATCGTGAACGCGGGGTTGGCGTGGCCGAGCCGTTCGCTGACGACCTTCACCGGGACGCCGGCCTTGAGAAGGATCGAGGCGTGGGCGTGCCTGAGATCGTGAAGCCTGATCCGCGGTAGGGGCGAACGGGCGACGAGCCGGTCGAAGGACTGGGAGAAGGCGTCGGGGTTGATCGGGGTCCCGTCGGGGCGGGCGAATACGAGGTCGTTGTCCTGGTAGCCGGGGCCGACGAGCATCCGTTCCTCGAGCTGACGCTTCCGCCAGGTCCGCAGCATCGCGATGGTGCGCTCGTCGAGGTCGATTGAACGGCGGCCGGTGTCGGTCTTCACATCGGAGATCGTGAGCTTGTAGGCGACGAGGATCACCGCTTGGCGCACCGACAGGCGGCGCGCGTCGAGGTCGGCGTCGCCCCACCGCAGGCCGAGCACCTCGCCGCGGCGCATCCCGGTGTGTGAGGCGAGGAACCAGGCGGCGTGATGGCGGTTGTCGGCGGCGAGGGCGAGGAAGGCACGGAGTTCCTCGAGGGTCCACACCTTGATCTCGGGGCGCTTCGCCGCCGAGCGGGTCTTCGGGGCGTCGGCGACCTCGGCCACGTTGCGGGTGAGGGTGCCCTTGCGTCGGGCGTCGGAGAGCGCCTTGTGCAGGATCGAGTGGACGATGCGAACGGACTTCGGGCTGAGGCCGCCCTTCTTGCCGTCGCGGCGTCCTCCGGCGGTGGAGAGCGCGGCGTAGAGCCCGTCGAGGTCCTCGGCGGCGAGCTTTTGAAGCGGGACGCCGCCGATGCGGGGGACCACGTGCAGGTCAATGTTACGGCGGTAGGAGTCGAACGTGGACGGGCTGAGCTGGCTTACCTGGCCAGGGAGCCAGCGTCGGGTCAGGTACTCGCCGAGGGTGAGCCGATCGGGACCGCGGTAGGTGCCGTCGTCCTTTCGTTTGACCAGCTCGTTGACGAGCCGCTCGGCGTCGCGCTTGAGCGGGCCGCCAGGGTGCCAACGACGGCGTTCCTTCCCGGTGGTCGGGTCGAAGCCCTCGTAGATCACCGCGTAGTACTGGTTGCCCTTCTTGACGACGTAGCCGCGCACGGACGTTCCTCCCTGTCGCTCTACCGCTTGGTGGCGCTCCCCCGAGCGCGAGGTGTCCGGTCCGCAATGCCGGCTGGTGCCATCTCGTCAGCAATGCCGGCTGGTGTCGTCTCGTCCAGCAGTCGCAGCGCCTCGGCCAGCCGTTCGAGCACCTCGCTGGCACCGCCGAGCTCACCGAAGGCCTGGCGCAGCAGCGCCTTGGCCCGCATCGCCCCCAGCGGCTC
>JAHFUS010000136.1 GCA_023264975.1 Actinomycetes bacterium
TTGCCTGGGTGGTGGATATGCCACCGGCAGAGATGGAAGGGGCCGAGGTTCCGCTAGGTCAACGATCGACGGGCTGTCGGCCAGACGCCTGAGACGTCACTCCTGGAGCGCCGCACCCAAGTCTTTACCAGGTTGGATGTCATCGTGGCGCTCGGGCCAGGCCTGTTCGGTCGCCATCCCGACGAGCTCACACGCGCCGTCGACGCCGTGCTGGCCAGCCCGGACGCGATCCCGCTGCTCGGCGTGGCGGCCGCCAGGGAGCGGGCCTACGCCCCGGCCTGCGTCCTGGCGCTGGAGGCGGCCATCGCCGCCACCGTGGCCGTCCTGGCCTCCCGCGTCACCGCCCCCGCCGTGACCAGTGCCGCCGTCGAGCTTGCCATCGCGGCCAAGGAGCGGTCGCTGGGGCGGCGCCTCATCGCCGGCCAGACCGCCGCCGTGACCGGCATCGCCACCTCCGGGCTTGCCGTCGAGATCGTGCTCGGGGTTGCCGGCGCGGGCAAGACCACCGCACTCGACGTCGCCCGCGCCGCCTTCGAAGATGCGGGCTACTCGGTGCTGGGCACGTCCACCTCGGGTCAGGCGGCCCGAACCCTCGGCCGAGAGGCGGGGATCGGGGAGAGCCGCACCATGGCCTCGCTGCTGTGGCGCCTGGAGCACGGACGGCTACGGCTGGATAGGCGCACGGTGGTGATCCTCGACGAGGCGGGCATGGCCGATGATCCGTCCCTGCTGCGCCTCCTGGCAGCCGTCGACACGGCGGGAGCGAAGCTGGTCATGGTCGGCGATCACCGCCAACTCGGTGCCGTCGGTCCCGGCGGCGCACTGGAGGCGCTCATCGCCCGCCAGCCCGACGCTGTCCACCAGTTGGTCGAGAACGTCCGCCAGCTCGACCCGGACGAGCGCACGGCCCTCGGCGAGTTTCGGGCCGGCGACGTGGGGAGGGCGATCGAGTTCTACCGGGACCGCGGCCGGATCCGCGTCGTCGACACCCGGGCGGACGCCCTCGAGGCCATGGTCGACGCCTGGTCGGCCGATCTCGAGCAGGTCTCCGACACGGCCATGCTGGCCTGGCGGCGGTCCAATGTCGCCGAGCTCAACCGCCTGGGAAGGGAGCGCTGGGCCGCCCTCGGCCGCCTGTGGGGTCCGGAGCTGGCCGTCGACGGGCGCCGGTACGCAGCCGGCGACCGCATCGTCACCCTCGCCCCAGGGGCGAACGGCGAGCTCGTGACCAGCGAGAGGGGCATGGTCCAGGCCGTCGACGCTGCCCGCGGCACGCTGGTGGCCGTCATGGAGGACGGCCGTCTCCAGCGCTTCGCCGCCGAGGAGACCGCAGCCGACCGCCTTGCGCACGGCTACGCCGTCACTGTCCACCGTTCCCAGGGGGCGACGGTGGACAGAGCGCATCGCTTCGCTGATGGTGGTGGACGCGAGCTCGGGTACGTGGGGATGAGCCGGGCCCGGGACACCTCCCACGTGTGGGTGGTGGCCGACGACATCGACCAAGCTGTCGAGGACCTGGGCCGGGACTGGAAGGCGGAGCGCCGCCAGCGCTGGGCGATCGACTCCGGAACGCCGGCAACAAGCCCGCGGGACGTCGAACTCGACGAGCGAGCGCCGATCGCCATGCGTGCGGCGCTCACCAGGGGCCGCCTGCAGGCCGAGCGGGCCGCTGTCGCCGCGGCGGTACCGGCCGATCCGGCTCCGGACCTGGGCTCGATCCAGTTCGAGCGCCAGCGACTGCGCCAACAGCGCCTCGACCTCGAATGCGGGCAAGGGTCTTGGGCGCTGACGCCGGCCGGCGACGCGGCCCGCACGCTGCGTCAGACCGAGGGCAAGAGCCGCGAGGCGGCGTCGTTTGCCCGCATGCCGGACATGGGCTGGCTGGTGAGGCGGGCGTGGCGAGCGGACGCCAAGGATTGGGGGCTTCGAGCACGGGAGGCGCGCATCCGGTTCGACGAGATCGTTGGTCCGGAGCTCGACCGTCTCGATGTCGGCATCGGCCGCCTGGACGACCGGCTCGACGAGCTTCGCAACGACCTTGAGCGTCATCGAGATTGGCTGACCCAGCATCCCGAGGTTGCCATGCGCCTGGCCGCCCTCGATGCGCGTCTCCGACTTCTCGACCACGACCGGAGCGTCCAGAGGGGCGTTGATCGAGCCGTGGGCATCGACCTGGACCAACCCGGTCCACGCCCGAGGCTCCCGGACCGAGGTATTGACCTGGGCTTCTGAGGCCAGGGTCGGGCAAGCCCGCCGCCCGTGGCGCCGGGCTGCTCCCATGGTTTGGTGCGGGCGCGCCCGGCGGCGTCAAGGCCGGAGCCCACGGGCGCCGGCTTCGCCGGCGGCCTTGACACCGCCTGTCTGAGTCCGGATCGACGTTCTGTCGCGGTCAAGCGCGGCGACGTGCCGCCAATCTCGGGGATCGTGGCGCTCATGACTGGATGATCGGTGCGCACCGGGGCCTGTCAATGGCCACGACTGGCCGTCGGCGTCCGCTTGTGGGCGGCGCCAACCTACCGGCACCTCGGTACTCCTCCAAAAGGCTTTTGGAAAGGGTCGCAGCGGCGCCCGGAACTCGGGACTCTCGATACCAGTCGGGCCGGGCACTCACACTGGGTGCTGCCAGTTTCGAACGTTGCGGACGCCCGCTGCTGGGTTGTAC
>JAHFUS010000137.1 GCA_023264975.1 Actinomycetes bacterium
GTGTAGGCCGGACGAAAGCGGACACTGAATCCGGACGAAAGCGGACAACCGTTCCGGAGGAAAGCGGACAGCGGTTCCGGACGATTCCGGACACGTGATCCGCACGACGGGGGTAGGCGCCTTGGTCCACCAAGGCGGGCACGCGGCCCTCTTGGATGACGACTTCCACAGTTGCCATTCGAGGGAGGACCTGCGTGCCCAGGAGGAAGCTACCCATGCGCAAGATCACCGAGATCCTGCGGCTGCGCGCCGCCGGGATGAACAGCCGCGACATCGCCGCCAGCGTCGGCGCCGGCAAGACCACCGTCTACGAGTACCTGGCCCGGGCCGAGGCGGCGGGGATTGGCTGGCCGCTGCCGGAGGGAATGGACGAGGAGGCCCTCGACGCCAAGCTCTTCCCGCCCCCCTGCGGCGAGCTGGCGGCCCGCCGCCCCGTGCCGGACTGGCGGGCGGTGCACCGGGAGCTGAAGCGCCAGCACGTCACCCTGCGCCTGCTGTGGCTGGAGTGGCGGGCCGACAACCCCGAGGGCTGGGGCTACACCCAGTTCTGCGCCCACTACCAGCGCTGGCTGGGGGCCCAGGACGTGGTGATGCGCCTCACCTACCCGGCGGGCGAGCGGATGTTCGTCGACTTCTCCGGCGACAAGGCCGCCTACGTCGACCCCGACAGCGGCGAGGCGGTCGCCGCCGAGGTGTTCGTGGCCGTGCTGGGGGCCAGCGGCATGCTCTACGCCGAGGCGACCCGGGGCCAGGACCTGGGGTCGTGGGTCATGGCCCACGTCCACGCCTGGGAGGCCTACGGCGGGGTGGCCGAGGTCACCGTGCCCGACAACCTGCGGGCCGGGGTGTCCAAGGCGTGCTGGTACGACCCCGAGCTCAATCCCTCCTATGCGGAGCTGGCCCGCCACTTCTCCACCGTCGTGCTGCCGACGCGCGTCGCCCACCCGCGTGACAAGGCGGCGGTCGAGGCCGGCGTGTTGTCGGTCGAGCGCTGGGCGCTGGCCCCCCTGCGCCACCGCCGCTTCTTCAGCCTGGCCGAGCTGAACGAGGCCGTGGCCGAGCGGGTGGGCTGGATCAACGCCCGGCCCTTCCGGGGCCAGGCGACGTCGCGCCGGGAGCTGTTCGAGGAGCTGGAGGCCAAGGCGCTCAAGCCGCTGCCGGCGCAGCGCTTCGAGCTGGCCGCCTGGAAGAAGGCGACGGTCAACATCGACTACCACGTCGAGTTCGACGGGCGGTTCTACTCCGTGCCGTTCCCGCTGGTGCGCCAGCGCCTCGACGTGCGGGCCACGGCCACCACCGTCGAGGCGCTCAAAGGCGGCCGCCGGGTGGCCAGCCACGCCCGCGAGCACGGCCGGCGGCGCTTCGTGACCGACCCGGCCCACATGCCCCCCTCGCACCGGGCCCACCTGGAGTGGACGCCGTCTCGGCTGGTCGAGTGGGCCGGCACGGTCAGCCCCGCCACGGCGACGCTGGTGGAGGCGATCCTGGCCTCCCGGCCCCACCCCGAGCACGCCTATCGGACCTGCCTGGGGCTCATGCGCTTGGCCCGCCGCTACGGCGACGACCGCGCCGGGGCGGCCTGCGAGCGGGCGCTGGCGGCGGGGGCGATCAGCTACACCTCGGTCAAGTCGATCCTGGCCGAGGGCCTCGACCGCCTCCCGCTCAAGAGCCCCTCTCCGACGCCGCCGCCTCCCGAGCACGAGAACCTGCGCGGTCCCGACTACTGGGCCGAGGAGGCCTGATGCTGATGAAAGCGACAATCGACAAGCTCCAGGCGCTCGGCCTCGGGGCCATGGCCGCCGCCCTGGCCGACCAGGCGGCCACGCCCGGCCCCTGGGGCGAGCTCAGTTTCGAGGACCGCCTCGGGCTGCTCGTCGACCGGGAGGCCGACGCCCGCGACAGCCGCCGCCTGGCCACCCGGCTCAAGGCGGCCAAGCTCCGCTACCCCGCGGCGGTGGAGGACGTCGACCTCCGCACGCCCCGGGGCCTCAACCGGTCCATGGTGCTCGGCCTGGCCGACGCCGGCTGGGTGGCCCGTCACCACAACCTGGTGGTCACCGGCCCGACGGGCGTCGGCAAGTCGTTCCTGGCCTGCGCCCTGGCCAACGCGGCCCTGCGCCAGGGCCACACCGCCGCGTACGTCCGCACGCCCCGGCTGCTCGACGAGCTCGCCCTGGGCCGAGCCGACGGGCGCTACGCCCGCCTGCTCGGCTCCCTGGGGCGGGTGTCGCTGCTGGTCCTCGACGACTTCCTGCTCAGCCCCGCCCCGGTCGAGGCCTGCCGGGACCTGCTCGAGGTGATCGAGGACCGGGCGCAGCGGCGCTCCACGCTCGTGGCCAGCCAGCTGCCGGTCGAGAGCTGGCGCGCGGCCATGGCCGACCCCACCCTGGCCGAGGCCGTGCTCGACCGCGTTCTGCAGGCCTCGCACCGCATCGCCATGAAGGGGCCCTCCCAGCGCAAACGCCAGCCAGAGCCCCGTGCGGGCGACGACGCGTGACGCTTCGCCTTACTCTCTCCAGCGGAGGAGGTGACACCACGATCACAACCGACTGAACGACCGACCGAACGTCATCGGCGCCACCCTCGTCGTGTCCGGGATCAACCGGAACGGTTGTCCGCTTTCAGCCGGAACAGGTGTCCGGAATCGCCGGAATGCACA